>CAYVWZ010000007.1:0-23451 GCA_964455655.1 Candidatus Woesearchaeota archaeon | reverse complement strand
TCGTTTTGGACCAAGTCGTTATGCCTAGAAGTTTAGCAAGTCAAGAATTTGAACAAAGTGTGCAAGAATTAAGAAGATTAGGAAGAGCAGCAGATGATGAGGGTAAAAAAATACTTGCGAGGAGAGTTCATGAATTAACAGAGAGTTTACAACATTTACAATTTGATGTCGGACGAGCGAGAGAAATTCGTGAAAAGACAAATCTTTCAGAAAGAGATCTTGATAGATTATTAGGACTACGAGTTGGATTTGTAAGAGATATAGAGCAAGGAAGAACTCAGCCCATTAGTGGAAGAGGTAGTAATCTGCCCATATATTTACAATGGTTAGCAGATCATAAGTATGATCCATTCAATCTCAAAGGAAAATATTAATGAATCGCATTACATTTCAAGGCAGTACTCAGAAAGATCTTAATGATCTTGAAAGAGTAATAGCTACTCTTCAATTAATAACTATTGTAAAAACAAGCAGAGGCACCTCTGATGGGATTTTAAGAGTTTCAAAAAATAAGGGTTCTATCTTAATAGAGGCAGATGAAGGATGTAGGTTAGAAGAGTTTAGTTGTAGAGCAGAGATAGGTGATGTTAGAAAAGAGAAGGGCCCTAATGGATTAATAGCAACATTTCATTATGAGGGCATGGAGTATGTTATAAGATTTGGAGAAAGTCGTTTTAATGTTCCACGTTCAGCATACAGTAAGAGCGAAGATAGAGTTCCTTTCTAATGTTTTTGTAACCAATCGACAAGGAGTATATCATATTCTTCAAATTTAGGATAATGTCGCAAACTATGTGGTGCTCCTTTCATAAGGTAGTATGTTAGTTTCTTTTTGTCTTTTACTGCATCAGCATAGTTTTGAATAGTTTGATGAGGGATAATTTCATCTTTTTCAGATTCAACAAGTAAAACATTTCCTGTAAAGTTGTGTAATGCTTCGAGAGCGTAAGTAGCATTAAATTTTTTTGGTTCTGATCTCCATTTGAATATTTCTTTATCATCTTGTGTGGTAAATTTGGGTTTATCTTTAAAGCCTTCATTAGGATAATCGGCTGGTACTCTTATTGCTAAATTTTTTATGTTTCTTTTTGCTGTAAGTAATGCTCCAATATAAGATCCAAAGCTTGATCCAACGAGACTAATATGAGTGGTGTCTATGTTTTGGAGTTTACTCAAGTAATCATATGCTGCTAGTGCATCTTGAAGGAAGCTCTCTCTTGTAATTTTTTTAATGTCGCCTTCACTTTCTCCATGCCCACTCATGTCATATGTTAAACACGTAAATCCTTTTTGTGAAAGCTTTTCTGCAAGTGGGTAGTATCGGTCTTGTCCACTTGTCCATCCGTGAAGGATTAACACACACGGCCTCTTTCCCTTAATACTTGAAATAAATAATCTTCCAGATAATTTCCTTTTTTGTGAGAGAAACTCTACTTTTTGCATTTTAAACCCTCTCGCTCTTGCTTAATCCATCTCTAATAGTTATAATTTCTGTTCGTAATCGTTCATCATGTTCTATTGCTTTTTTAAAATCTTGGCATCCTTCCATGGTGATATTGTCCGCTATGATATATCCTCCTTTTTTTACAGTTCTTATTGCTTCTTCTAAGATTGTAAAATATTTTTTCTTTGCAAAGTCAATGAAGATTATATCAAAGTGATTGTCTGGAAAACTGTGAATGATAATACTTCCGTCTCCAATAATGAGTTGTGGTTCAAGGTTAAAGGTAACAAAGTTAACCCATGCTTCTTTTGCTATGGTGTCGTCTTGTTCTACCGTAGTTAATTTTGCTCCTTCGCTTGCTAGGATGATTCCGCTATAGCCGTTTGCTGTTCCTAGTTCGAGAATAGTTTTAGGTTTAATTTCTTGTACTTGTTTGAGAAGCCATGCTCCTTTCTCTGATCCAATAATAGGTATTCCTCGGTCCCTACTTTCTTGTTCGAGTTCTTTCAAATCATCTAGTATCATTCGATAGAGAATACATTATTTTTTATAAAGATACTGAATCTCAAAATTATGGATAGGATACAAGCTCTCGAAGAATTAAGATTAAGAACACTAAAGGCAGATTTACCATTGAAGGATACGGCTACAAATTTAGTATTTGGTAAGGGTAATCCTCATGCGGAGATTATGTTTATTGGAGAAGCCCCTGGAGAACAAGAGGATTTGCAAGGACTTCCATTTGTAGGTAAAGCGGGAAAAGAGCTGGATAAACTATTACATTTAATTGGTTTAAGTCTTGATGATGTCTATATTGCAAATATCTTAAAATATCGTCCTCCAAAGAATCGTGATCCTAATCCTGAGGAGATTCGTACGCATACTCCTTATTTGATCGAGCAGATCATGATTATTAAGCCTAAAGTATTGATTACATTAGGGAATTATGCAACAAAGTTTGTTCTTGCTGATTTTACTCCTGATGCAATGAAGTCTATTAGTGGTATTGTTCAGTTGCATGGAATTCCTGTTGAAAAGACAATTGATGGTGTTCCCTGTATTGTCTATCCGTTGTATCATCCTGCTGCAGTTATTTATCGTAGAGAATGGTATAAAGATTTAGAAAATGATTTTTTAAAGTTGAAGGGATTGTTAGATGAAAGACGTTGAAGTTTTTTTGAAAGAGTATGAAAATGCAACAAACTCTCATAAGTTTGAGAAGGTCAAACCATTTATTGATAAGAATGCAACATATTGGTTTTCTGATGGTATTCATGAAGGGATCGCAGATATTGAGAAAGCTTTTGTGAGCACGTGGAAAAAGGTTGAAGATGAGTGCTATTCTATTACTGACGTAAACATTATAGTATATGAGAAGAATATTGCAGTATGTATATATACATTCACATGGAAAGGTAAAATTAATGGAATAATAAAATCTGGAAAAGGGAAAGGTATAGAAGTTTTACAAAAAAAATCTGAAAAATGGGTTATTATGTGCGAGCATTTAAGCCCCACCTAAGTAGACTTTCTTTATTTTTGGGTTTTGTAATAATTTCTTTCCTGAACCTTCTAATGCTATTTTTCCTTCTTCTAATAAATATGTTCTATCTGCTAATTCTATTGCTTTTTTTGCGTTTTGTTCTACAATAAGGACTGCCATTCCTTCTTCATCGCATAATTTTCTAATAGTTTTGAATAATTCTGTTTGTAGTTTTGGGCTTAATCCTAGTGATGGTTCGTCTAATAATAACAGAGAGGGTTTTTGTAGTAATGCTCTTCCAAAAGCTAATTGCTGTCTCTCTCCTCCGCTTAAGTTTCCTGCTAAAGAATTTGCTCGTTGTTTTAATATTGGAAATTTTTGGTAGACATGTGTTAATCTTTTGTTAAATTCTTGTGTTGTTAAGAGTCTTGCGCTTACTTCTAAGTTTTCTTTTACGGTCATTGAGCTAAATATTACTTTTCCTTGATTGATATAGCATATTCCTGTGTTGAGTAACTCAATGTTTGATAAGTGTTGTATGTTTTTTCCTTTGTATTCTATAGTGCCGCTCTTTACTTTTGCTAAATGGTATAAGCTTTTGATAACAGTGCTCTTTCCTGCTCCATTGGGACCTATGAGCGCCACAATTTCTTTTTCTTTTACGGTGATGTTTACTCCTTTGAGTACATCAAAATTCTGGTATCCTGCGTATAGGTTTGTTATTTGTAACATGTTAGTCTCCTAGATATGCCTCTAATACTTTTGGATTGTTTTGTACTTCTTTTGGTGTTCCTGTTGCAATGAGCATGCCTGCGTCTAGTACGTAGACGTAGTCAGCAATATCCATTACAAAATTCATGTCGTGTTCTATGATGAGAATAGTTTCTCCGTTTTTGTTTAAGGTCTTCAACGTATTCTTGATTTGCTCTCGTAATTGCGGGTTTACTCCTGCGACGGGTTCATCGAGTAACAATAATTCATGGGGTTTTGCTATTGCTATTGCTAAGTCTAGTAACTTTCTTTGCCCATAGCTTAAGTCAGTTACAATAGTTTCTAGCGGTTTTTCCAAACCTACTAATTGAAGGGTTTTCTGAATGTTTTCTTTTGTTGTTTCTTTTTTTGAAATACTCTTAAACAAGGATTCGTCATCTGTTGATAATGCAATTTGTAAGTGTTCTTTGATACTTAAGTTTCTAAAGAAGCGCACATGTTGGAATGTTCTTGAGATTCCTTTCTTTGCTACTTGGTAATCTTTCAATTTCTTTAAAGAAGTAGTATGATAGTGTATGCTTCCGTTGTCTTCTTTGCTTATCCTACTAATAATATTGAACAGTGTTGATTTTCCTGATCCGTTTGGTCCTATTAATGCGATTATTTTTCCTTGTGGTACTTCTAGTGTTACGTCTGATAGTGCTTGGATTCCTTCAAATCTCTTCTTTAGTCCATGAATTGATAATACATTATTCATATAAGATCCACCTTCCCGTATAATCCTTTAGACCAGAATAAGAGGATAATAATGAGTATTGAAGCGTAAATGATTTGTCGTAAGGGGCCTAATACTGTTCCAGGTATGGATAAGAATCGTAATATTTCTGGTACTAAGACAACAACAAATGCTGCTATGATTGTTCCTTGTAGTGTTGCTAGTCCTCCGACTAAGACAATGGTGAGTAAGAATACTATTTCTAATAAGGAAAATGCTGAAGGATCTATAAAGCTTGTATAGTGTGCAAATAAACTTCCTGCTAGTCCTGTGAAGAATCCTGAGATGATCATTACTTTGTATTTAAGGAGGGTTGTATTTTTTCCTAAAACGCGTAGTCCTAATTCATCGTCTCTCATTGCTCCTAAGAGTCTTCCGAAAGGTGAGGAAACAACGAAATAAATGAATAATGTTGTAATAACAAGGATAATGAGTGCAAAGATGAGGTAACTAAATTGTGAATGAAGAGTAATTCCAAGGAGTGATGGTTTTGGTATTCCTGGTAGGCCTAGTGGTCCTCCTGTAAATTCTAAATTGTTTAATAGAGAGTATATAACGAAACTAAATCCTAGTGTTGCTAATGCAAAATATTCTCCTTTCAAGTGTTTTGTTCCAAGGATGAGTAAGGTTCCTGCTATTGCGGTTACAATTCCTCCTAGAATGAATGCTGTGATGAATGGAAATCCTTGAAGTGATAATAGTGCTGAGGTGTATGCTCCTATTCCGAATAGTGCAATATGCCCTAGACTTAATAGACCGCTATAGCCTAATACTAAGTTTAAGCTTAATGCTACAATTGCGTAGATTGCAATGAGGATAAGTAAGTGTATTAAGAATGTTTGAATCATGCTTTCTTCTCCTTTGAGGTAAAGAGTCCTTCTGGTTTGAAGAGTAAGAAGATGAATAATAATACGAATGATATTGCGTCTTTAAATCCTGATGGGACAAACCATGTTCCGTAGTTTTCTGCAAATCCTATGAGATAACTTCCAAGTATTGATGCGGGTACTGAACTTAGTCCTCCAATAACTGCTCCTGTGAATCCTTTGATGATAAATCCTAATCCTATGCTTGGATAAACTCCTTGTTCTAGTGCTAATAGTATTCCAGCTATTCCTGCAAGTGCTGATCCTAAAAGAAATGAATAGTCTGCTACGCGTTGATGGTTGATTCCTATAATGTGTGCTAATTCTCTATGGTCTGCTACTGCTCTCATGTCTTTTCCTAATCTAGTGTGTTTCATTAAAACATAAACTCCAAAGAATAATAGTAGCGCGATGATGACAATGAATAATTGTAATGTTGTAACATATGCTCCGAGAAGTGTAAATCCTGTAAGATTATGTGTGTATTTTATTGTTTTAACACTTGCTCCAAAGATTAATTGTCCTATGTTTTGGAATAAGATTAGTAGTGCTAGGCTTGCCATGAGGAGTATTGCATTGCTTGCTTTTCTTTTTTGTAATGGAACATAAATTAACCTATACATTCCTAGTCCGAAGAGCGCTGCTCCGATGATGGTGAGTACTATGGTGATGAGTAGGGGTGTATGAATTAATGAAAAAAATGAATAAAAAATGTAGGCAGCGACTGCAATAACAGAACCGTGTGCTAAGTGCATAAATTTGTTCGTGCTATAGACTAATGCAAAGCCTATAGCGACGAGCGCATAAATGCTTCCAGCTATGATTCCATTAACGGTTAATTGAGTTACTATCATTGTTGTCGCTGTTAATGTTTATTGTGAATGGATTATTCTTGTTTTTCCGTTCTCAATAATTTTGAAGTCGTACGCTGCACTTGCTAAGTCCCCTTCTGAATCGAATGAGATTATAGGAAGTGTTTTAGCAGTTGTTGTTCTGTACGTTTTCAATTCGTTCTTGATTGCTTCATGATCTGTTCCTACTTTTTCAATAACATCTTTGAAGATGTATACTGCGTCGTAAGATAGTGCTGAGAAGGAGTTTGGATCTTCTCCAGTCTTTGCTTTGATCTTTGCATTCAAGTCTTGAGGTAAGTTGAATTTTCCTACAGAGTACATTACTCCTTCTGCATGTTCTAGTCCGATAATTTCTGGAGTTTCAAATGCATCTCCTCCAATGATTGGAAGTGTTAAACCCATTTCTTTCATTTGTTTTATTCCTACAATTCCTACTCCAGGATATGCTGGGAAATAAACTAATTCTGCGTCTGAGTTTTTTATTTTAGTTATTGCACTTCGTACATCTGTTGCATCTTGTTGAACTCCTTCTGAGAGTACAATTTCTCCGCCTAGTTCTTTGAAGCGTTTACTAAATACTTCGTTGAGTCCTTTTCCCCAATCATTTTGGACGTACATGATTGCTACTTTTCTCTTTCCAAGTTCATTGTATACATATTCTGCACTTGCTTTTCCTTGGAATGCATCTGAGGGGTATGCTCTAAAGACGTAGTCTTTTCCTATAGGGAGTGATGGTGCTGATGCCCAGATGATGATTGGTATGTGGCTTTGTTCTACGACGGGTAATCCAGGTCCTGCTGCTGCTGAGCAGAGTGGTCCAATGATTCCTGTTACGTTGTCAATAGTTGCTAATTTGGTAAGAGAATTGATTCCACCTCGTGAATTACATTGATCATCTTCAAAGACGAGTTCTAATTTTTTCCCGTCAATTCCGCCTGCCGCATTAATTTCGTCTTGTGCAATTTTAGCTGATGCGACCATTCCGGTTGCTAAGCTTGCTGCTTCTCCTGTTAGTGGTAGAGAAACTCCTAGTTTGATTGTTTCTTCTTCTTTATCGCCAAGGCCTACGCCAAGTACTATGATTACTGCGATAATGATGAGTACTCCTATTACTCCTAATATTGTTTTCTTGCTTGTCATGTTGCCTCCCAGTTAGTTACTGTTAGTGAGGAGGGACAAATCGCTTAATTAATAGTTTTCTGATATGATTAATATTATTCATATTAAAAATGGAAACCCTTAAAAGGAAGCTGAGAGTATCCTTAATCATGCAAAGAAAGCTCATTAAACAAGGCGCTGGAGGGTGTACGCTGTATTTACCAAGAAAATGGATCATAAAAAAAGGGTTGAAAGGAGGAGATAGTGTCAATATTATTGAGGCAAATAACACTCTAATCATTAAGAGTTCTATTGTAGAAAGAAAAGAACAAATTATTGAAGTTTCTAAAGATAATAAAGATGATATTGGTAATATTTTAACCCATGCATACAGAACAGGTGTTGATAAAATAACATTAAATAAAATAAGCAAGACTCAAATTCAAGATATTAAAAAAATCACAGAAAAACTTCTATTAGGGTTTGAAATTACGAAAAAGTCTGAAAATTCTTGTACCATTGAAAATATTTCTGAACCAACGGAAGATAAATACGAAACTATTCTAAGAAGAGCATTCTTAATAGTTCAAGAAACATTAAACGTATTAGAAGAAGGGTTTGAGAGTGGTTTTACAGAATTAAACGGAGTTAAAGAATTAAAAGAAAGTCAAGATAAATATATTTTATTCTGTAAAAGATTATTAGCAAAAGAAAAAACTGAGAAAGATAGTTTAGCAGGGTGGGAGTTATTAGTGTTCTTAATGCATATTGAGCATAGTTTATACTATCTCTATGCGTATCTTGCTGAAAACAAAATAAAGAAAGCTGATGAGGGTAAAGTATTAGTGTTAAAACTTAAAGAATATTTTGATTTGTATTATAACGCCTATTATCATAAGAATTTAAACAATGTTCATAAAATTAATGATTTAAAGAAAGAATATCAATTTGGCAAATTATTAAGATCTTTAGAAAAATCAACAGGTTCTGATGCTGTTATGCACATGTATTTGCGAGAAGCGTTTAGATTAATTCAAATTGGAACAAGCCCTATTCTTGAGGTCTGTTTGTAGTATTATATGTTCTAGCTTCACCAAGTTTTGCCCATTCTTTCTTAGTCTGTTCTCGAATTTCCCACTGATTTCTTGTCATCCAGCTATCCAAATAGTCACCATCAATATGATCAAAGACTTCCCACGGGTTTCTCATTTTAGGTCTAATAACTCTTTTCAGAGATTCATAATCCGCCGCACCACCATTTTCTTCTAATGCTCTAAATACTACTTCTGGACCAGCAAGATAAGCTAATGCTGCGCTTTTTTTATCTCCGCCAAGGAGATCTTCATATCCTTTTAATTTTCCTGCGGCCATAGCTGCATCAACACTACTAAAGGTCTCTTCTCTTAAATATGCTCTTACAATTTCACGTTTTCTTCTTGAGTGTACGGAGCTATCTAAAGCGTCTACTCGTTGCGACAATTCACTATTATCTTTTTCTAATTTAGCAACATTTGCTGTGTGTGCTAAATAGCCAACTCCGGCTAACGCTCCAAGTGTCGCAACAGCAGCAATTCCTTGCATTACTCTAGATCTTAATGAAGAACTTTGATATGAACTAATAGCGTGTTTCATTGCTGATTCTAATTCTATTCCATCGTGATATCGTTGCTGAGGATCATAGGTTAATGCTTTAGTAAGAACTCTTCTGAATGGTCTTGGAACTTTTCCTATTTTTGTTTTAACAACAGAGCTTACAAGTTCACCATTACTCATAAACTCACCCGGATTTAGAGTGTTTGCAATTTCTTTTCCTAATAAGGGTTCACCAGTAAGAATTTCGTAAACTAATGCACCGCTAGACCATACATCTGAAGCAGTTGTGGGGTGGCTTCCTTTAGTAAAACATTCAGGAGCTCTTGTGGTTATTTCTCCCATGTTGTCTCTTGAAACATTTGGAGTTCCATAGGGTAAGGTAGATGTTCCTAGGTCAGTGAGTAATGCTCTTCCTCTTGAATCAAGCATGATATTGTCTGGTTTAATGTCTGCATGTACTCTTCCGTGTTGTTCATGAACTTCTCCAACACCATGAACAATGTCTAATAGTAAGATAGTAACCGTTGGTGTTAGTCTACCAAGGTGTGTTCTTTGAAGTGATGGTAAAACTTGAGCAAGATTTTGTTCGTATCTTGGCATGACAATGAATGTTTGATCTCCTTCGGTTACAAGTTGTCTTGGAACGACGTTAGAACATGCAGCTAATTTTCCTTTTTCTTTTCGAAGAGCTTGAGTTCTATCAATCCCTCTTGCAGTCATTTGTTCTAGTGCGATATCAGTGGGGTCTAAGAATTTGATAGCAACGGGTTCTGGTTCTCCTGATGAAAGATCTGTTCCTTCATAGACAGTTCCCCAGAATCCTTGTCCAAGAACGTTTCCTGTTAAGTGATAGCGAGCAGACTCTAAAGTAGGAATTTCTGTTCTAGTTCTTGCAGGTCTAGCGAGGGTGTGTAGTGACATTTTAGGCTCTTTTTATGGCGAAAATGAGGTATGTAGACTATTTAAAACTTATTATCTTCACCACTATAGAGTAACACTAATTTATCTCAATACCGACAGGGCAATGATCAGAACCCATAACTTTCTCACGTATGAATGCTGCTTTCAAACGTTTTCTTAGTGCTTTAGAGATTAAGAAATAATCAATTCTCCAGCCCACATTTCTAGCGCGTGCTCCAAACATATAATACCAATAGGTATAATGTCCAGGACCTTTTTCAAATTCTCTAAACGTGTCTATAAACCCGTGATCAATATATTTTTGGAATCCTGCTCGTTCTTCATCTGTGAATCCTGCATTTCTTCTATTTTCTTTTGGGCGTGCAATATCAATCTCTTGATGTGCAACATTAAAATCTCCGCAAACAATAACAGGTTTTTTTGTTTCTAATTTTTTAAGATATTTCAAGAATTCCTTATCCCATTCTTGCCTATACGCTAAACGTAATAATTCGCGTTGTGAGTTTGGTGTGTACACATTGACTAAGTAATACGTATCAAATTCTAAGGTGAGCACTCTTCCTTCTTTATCATGTTCAGGAATATCTAGTCCATTAATGACTTTTAGAGGTTTAATTTTTGAAAAAATAGCAACTCCTGCATAGCCCTTTTTTTCTGCAGTATTCCAGTAATGATAGTCATATTGAATGAGTTTAGAGTCGACTTGATCGGGATGTGCCTTTGTTTCTTGTAAACATACTATATCTGCTTTTTCATCTTTTACGTATTCTAAGAAGTTCTTCTTCATAACAGCGCGTATTCCGGCAACGTTCCAAGAGATGATTTTTACCATAGCTCCTCAACATATTCTTTTATTTCTTCTAAATTATTAATTCTGCCAATAATTTTTCCTTCAGGATAAATCATAATATTTGCTCCTTCTGAACAATGTCCTAAACATAATACTTTTGTTAGCTTAATATCGGGATGTTTTTCTCTCATCCATAGCTTTAATGATTTGTAATCTTCCATGCTTATTTTTGTTCCACAGTATGGTTCTTTTTCTTTTGTATTAACACATACGAATAAATGTTTTCCAGGTTGAGGATAGGGTAGTTCTTTCATATGAGTTTTTGTAATTCTCCACTCTTTGCTAATTCTATGGTGATATCACATCCTCCAACAAATTCTCCATCAATGTATAATTGTGGAATAGTTGGCCAGTTTGAATATTCTTTAATCCCCTCTCTTATAGTTTGATCTGTTAAGACATTAAATGACTTGAATTCAATTTTATTTTCTTTCAAAATGCTTACAATTTTCATAGAAAATCCGCATTCTGGTCTCTCTGGTGTTCCTTTCATGAACAAAAATACTTTACTTGAATGTATTAAGCTCTCTATTCGTTGTTTGAGTTCATTATTCATATTTTGTCTCCAATTGTAATGCGTGTACTTCGTTTTTAAGTTCTTCTTTCAAAGTATCGTAAACCATTCGGTGTTGTTGTAATAATGATTTTCCTTTAAATCCTGCATAAATAACGATAGCTTTCAAGTGTATTCCATCTCTTCTTGGATCTAGTATTTCTACTTTTGATCCTTGTAATCGTTCTTCTATTCTTCGTTTGATTTCTTGTGGTGGGATCATTCAAATAATATCCTGCAACATGTTTTGGGTTACACAGCTCCAGGGATATAAAGATTTTATAAGAGTTTTGAAAGGTTTTCAATGATTACTAAGAAACAAATATAAACCTCTTTTACATTAAGAGACATATGAATATTTGGCGAATAATGTTTTGGACCGGCTTGATTACGTTGTTCCTCTGGTTAGTAGCAAAGCAAGTTGGATTGATACATAGCCCATTAATTGTTGATTTGCTTCCTTATTTGAGTGCGATCATTCTGGTCTTAGGTGGAGCGAAAAGAACAGGAGAGTACATACAAAAAATTGATAGACTTGTAGAAGATGTCCATATATTAACAAAAGATATGCATATAGTAAAAGAAGACATTGCAGGCATTAAAATGAGTATTGCGCATTTAGACAAAAGATTAACTAGTGTGGAAACGCGCCTTCTCTAGGTTGAATCAAAAAGCTCATAGGAAATATTATAAAGCAAGCCACATATAACCTCAAAATGGACCTTTGGAAATGGGGGCTTATTATCTCTCTGATAGTATTGCTTTTCTGGATTATTACAAAGCTCAATGGATGGATTTAGAGAAATCTTTTTAACTCTTCCAGAAGCATTTCTTTGATGGCAAAAGTCTCGTTTAAGACCTATGGGTGTAGCAATAATATTGCTGAATCTGAAGCAATGGCTGGCCTATTAGAACAAGATGGCCATGATATTACTTCTGAGAATGCTGAGGTCTTTGTGTTCAATATGTGCTCTGTAAAGGGCCCTTCCATTAAAGAGTGTGTTGATGAGGTTAAAACCATTATTAAGGAATCTCCAGAAAAGAAGATTGTTGTTGCTGGGTGTGTTCCTCGTGAATTAATTCCTGAATTAAAGGCTTTAAGTTCTCAAGTAAATATTGTTGGCACTCATCATATTGACAAAATTTCAGAGGTTATTGCTAGTGATGCTCAAGAATCTTTTTCTATGTATGATAAAAAAATTAAAGTTGGAATTCCAAGAAAAAGGATGAATCCATTTGTAGGTATTGTTCCTATTCTTTCGGGTTGTAATGATCATTGTTCTTATTGTTCTACCGTATTAATTAAGGGCCCAACAGTGTCATATCCTCAAGAATTAATCGTTGAAGAGGTTAAACAAGCCGTTCATGAAGGGTGTAAACAAATTTGGTTAACATCACAAGATAATGGTGCATATTTAACTGATAAGGGGAGTGTTGGTTTACCTGGTCTTATGAGAAATATTTCTCAAATTGAAGGAGAGTTCTTTGTGCGTGTTGGTATGATGAACCCTACATATGTTGTTGAATGTATTGATGAATTAATTGATGCAATGAAAGATCCTAAAATGTTTAGATTCTTACATATACCTATTCAGTCTGGTAATGATCGTGTTCTTGAAAGTATGAAAAGGAGATATACTATTGATCAGGTGAGGAGTATTGTGAAGAAGTTTAGAACAGCGTTTCCAGATATGGTGTTTGCTACGGATATTATTTGTGGTTTTCCTGGTGAAACTGATGAAGAGTTTAATGATACATTAAAAGTTGTTAAGGAGTTAGAGTTTGATATTGTGAATATTTCTCGTTACTATGCGCGTAAGGGAACAACTGCTGCTATGATGAAGAATCAAGTTCATGGAAGAATTGCAAAGGATCGTTCAACAAAGCTAGCTATCTTGTTTAAGCAAATGTCTTTGCAAAAGAATCAAGCATTGATTGGTCAAGAAAAAATGGTGTTAGTGGAGTCTCAAACTGATTCTCAGAGTATTGCTCGTTTAGGGAATTATCGTCAAGTGATTATTAATGAATTACTCCCTCTAGGGGTCTTAGTAAAAGTAAGAGTAGTAGATGCGTCTACATTCCACGTTGTTGGGGAAGTAATGTAGTTATTTCTTTTTCTTTGGTGGTGCTAAACTATTAACAACGCTGCATCTCTTAAGAAATTCTTCTTTTGTAATAGGCTTTTCAAAGAATACTACTACTGCTGGACTTTTGACAATATCTCTGTTTGGAGGTATTTCATACCCGTTGAGCATAATTGATCTTGCACCTATCCTATTAGAAAGCTCTTGATAGGTCATTTTTTCGTAAAGTGTTACGTTTGCTGTAACCATGCCTTCCGCTTTAAAGCGTGACTGTAATGAAATTTGTAGTGGCTCCATATGTATTTCCTCTTTTTTTGTTGTAGGATAATGGAAATGAAATCTCTTAATAAACTTTTAAGATAACTGATGAGTGATTATTCTTCTGTATCTTCTTTATCTGCTTTTTTAGCAGGTTTTTTAGAACTCTTTTTATCGTCAGTTGGAGCTACTCCATAATTCATTCGTGCTAATAATCCTGGTAGTCCTGTTCCTAATGGTACGGGTTGGTTGAGCATGACGTTTTCTATAACACTGTTCAAGTAGTCTTCTTCTCCGACGATTGCTGCTCTGATTAAGTGTTTGATCGGTGTTTCGAAGCTTGCTCTTGCGAGTACGGATTCTTTCTCTGCTGCGACTCCTGATCTTGTGACTCCTTGGATATCTCCTCGTGAGGTCATTAAGTCTGATACAAGCATAACGTGTCGTTCGTCAACATCAATACCTTGGTCTCTAATTACTCTTGTTAATTCTGTGATGATTGCGTTTCGTGCTGCTTCAATTCCTAGGACGTCTTGTATTTCGAAAATATTGTTGCTGATAGTTCTTGTTTCGTCCACTTCTTCTACTTTGAGTACATCTTTGAGGTTGCTTCCTGCTGTTAAGACAACATATTCATTTCCTCGTTTTACAGGTAGTACTTGACTTACTCCCGGCACTCCTTTAATGTAGATGGTTTTGAGTTTTTCTTTTACTTTGTATAAGTCTTTTAGTGCCATTTCTGCTGCTGGCTTGACCGTGATTATTCCTTCGGGGCTTTGTTTGACGCTGTAGCTCTTGAAGGTTGTTTGTATTCTATCCATGATGTGCTTATCAGTAATTCCTAAGTCTTTCATGTTCTTTCTGCTTGGAGTAATATCAATTTGTAATTTTGATACGTTGATGCTAAATTCTTCTACTGCTACGTTGAGTAATGTTTCTTTGATAGATGTTGCAATTTTTCTTACTGCTTTGTCATCTGCTCTGTAATCTTTTTTGAGATAAATTTCCATCATTGGTGTTGCGATGGTTTTTCTTGCGTCTAAGATCTCAATGAAACGTGGTAATCCTAGTGCAATGTTTAATTCAGCTACTCCTGCGAAGTGGAAGGTGTTAAGAACCATCTGTGTTGTTGGTTCTCCGAATGATTCAGCAGTAATAATTCCAATACTTTCACCGGGACTGATTTTTGCGTTTTCGTATTCATCAAGTAAGCGTTTGAGTATTTCTTCTTCTTGTGCTTTTGTTGCTTTGTAATTCTTAATTTCTTTTTCAAACTCTTTGAGGAGTGGTGATGGTATTTTGTTTTCGTATTGTTCGATCATTTTTGTAACACTCCTCTGATGATGTTGTTAACATTAATGGTTCCGCCTTCTGATTTTGCTACGCTGATTCCGTCTTCTCCGTATTGGAATTGGATGATAACGTTGTTTGCGTCTCTTACGGTGTTATCGTATTCTACTTTTAGGTCTTGTAGTGCATTTGCGAGTCTTCTGTATAAGTATCCTGATTTTGGTGTTCTGAGAGCTGTATCCATCAGTGAGTCTCTTCCGGTCATTGCTCCAAAGAAGAATTCTTCTGGTGTGAGTCCTTTCTTGAATCCTTTATCGATGAATCCCTTTGCTTTTGGTGTTAATTCATCTTTTTTGAAGAGTGCTAGTGCTCTGTGTTTGTATCCGTTTTCAATTCTTTTTCCACGTAGAGCTTGCTGTCCTACTACTGCGCTCATCATAGCTAAGTTGAGTAAGTTTCCTTTAGCTCCTGATCGTGCCATGATGATTGTTGGATTTTTCTCTGATACGGTTCGTGTGATGATTTCTCCGATTTTGTTTCTTACATTGTTAAGTACTTGTAAGATTCTTAATTCTAAAGTTTCTTCTAGAGTTTTTGCTGGTAATTGTTCTAGTTTTCTTGATTGGTATTGTTGGATTAATTCATCTACTTCTGCATAAGCATTAGTAATGGTTGCTTCAATTTTTTTCTGAATGTCTTCTGGGAGATCGCTGTCTGAGATTCCTGTGCTAAATCCTCTTTCGAGTAATACAACAATTCCTAGTTTGAAGAGTTTGCTAATAAAGTCTAGTGCGAGGTCTTCTCCGTACTTCTTATGGATTTCTCTAATGATTAATCCTCCTTCATCTCCGATTAATGTCTTGTCTACATGTCCTGCGGTAAGTTGTCCGTCTTTAATGATGAAGTCTGATCCATCTTTTGTATTTCCGAAGTAACTGAAGTTTGTTGGTATGAGTGTTGAGAATATTTCTTTTCCTGTTACGGTTGCTTTGAAGTTCTTCATTCTTTCTGCAGGTACTCCAATGCTGAGGAGTAATTTTACTGCGTCTTCTTTTGAGTATGTTAGTTCTTTTGTTAGTAAATAGTTTCCTGATACACTATCTTCTACACATCCAATAACGTTCATTCCGTGTTTTGGACTGATGATTTGTGTTTGTACTTGCATGAGTAATTCTGCTTCTGCTCGTGCTTCTTCTGTTTGTGGGATGTGTAAGTTCATTTCGTCCCCATCAAAGTCTGCGTTGTAAGGGAAACAAACTGCTGGGTTTAATCTAAAACTTCTTCCTGGAATAATTCTTACTTTGTGGCACATTAAACTCATCTTGTGGATACTTGGTTGTCTGTTGAATAATGCAACATCACCGTTTGCTAAGTGTCTTTCAATGATGAATCCTGGTTGTAATTCTTCGAGGAGTACTTCTTTTGTTTCGTCTGTTATTCTCTTCTTTCTTCCATCGGGATAGATAACGTAGTTTGCTCCAGGGTATTTGTCTGGTCCGCTTTGGATGCGGTTTTTCATGCTCTTCATATTCCATTCAGTTACTCTTTCTGGAATAGTAAGTTCTTTTGCTACGCTCTGTGGAATTCCTACTTCGTTAATATTAATTTCAGGGTCTGGACTGATGACAGTTCTTGCTGCATAATTGATTCTCTTACCTGCAAGGTTGTATCTGAATCTTCCTTCTTTACTTTTGATTCTTTCAGTGAGGGTCTTTAATGGTTGTCCACTTCTGTGTCGTGCAGGTGGTACTTGTGTTAAGGTGTTATCAAAGTATGTTGTAATGTGATATTGTAATAATTCCCATAGGTCTTCTACAATAATTTCTGGTGCTCCAGCGTTTATGTTTTCGAAGAGTCGTTGATTGATTCTTACGATATCTCCTAGTTTGTGTGTTAAGTCATCTTCTGATCTCTCTCCTGTTTCGAGAGTAATGCTTGGTCTCATAGTTACAGGGGGGACGGGTAAGATAGTAAGTACCATCCATTCTGGTCTTGCAAAGTCTGGATCAAATCCTAATAATAATGCATCTTCATCTGAGATTTTTTCTAATCGTGCTCTGATTTCAATAGGGTTTAGTTTTCTATCATTTTCTACGAAAGTCATTGGTTTTTCTAGTTTGAGAGAGAGGTGTTTTTCGCTTGTGCAGTGAGGGCATTTCTTTGTGAGTTTTACAGCGCTGAGTAAGTGTTTTGTTAATGCTCTTCGTTGTTCAGAACTTCCATTTTGTTTGAGTTGGAGCATTCTTTGTGCATATTTTGCTCTCTTATCTTCATCAATAATGATTTTTCCTGTTTCAGGGCATGTTGCTTTTAGTAATAATTGGATGTAGGGAACGAATTTGATGTGGATGATTGGTCTTGCTAGTTCTATGTATCCGAAGTATCCTGGGCAGTCTTTGAGTTTTTTACCATCAACTGGGCATTTTAGTCCTGGATCAATAACTCCTAGGCGTACGTCCATGAGTCCACCGTCTACAGGGTATCCTTCTTTATCGTAGAGTTCTGGAGTAACGATCTTCGCAGTAGCCATCTTCTTGATTTCTTTTGGGGATAACAAGCTAAATTGGATGCTTCCTACTTTTTTGTATATTGGGTCCATGTGTTTACTCCGTGTACTTGCTCTTGAGTTTTAGTTTTGGATGTATTCCTAATGATTTTAATTCGTCTAGTAATAATTTGAATGCGTAACTGATTTCGATTGGTGTTACTTCTACATTGCTGTGTCCTAGTTTTGCACTGAATTTCTTACCTGGGCTGATGTCGTCTATTGCCATGGTTCCGTATGGTTCTGCGATGTGTACGATTGTCTTATCTGAATCGAATCTTTCTTTTAATAAGAGACTTGCTCCGTGTGCTACGAAACAATCTTTTTCCATTTCTCCTAATCGTAATCCTCCGCCTTTTGATCTTCCTTCAATAGGTTGACGCGTGAGTAATTGGATTCTTCCGCTTGCTCTTGCGTGGAGTTTGTTTGCTACCATGTGTTTGAGTCGTAAGTAGTACATGTTTCCGATGTAGATGTTAACATCAAATTCTTCTCCAGTGATTCCGTTGTACATTCTCTCTGTTCCGTTTTCTCTGAAGCCCATCTCGTGTAATGTTTTTCTTAGGTCTGCTTCTGGTGTTGCACTGAATGTTGTTCCGTCGATGTATTGTCCGCTTAATGCCCCAGTTTTTCCTGCAATGATTTCTATTAAGTGTGAAATAGTCATTCTTGATGGGATACTGTGTGGACTGAAAATTAAGTCTGGTCGTAGTCCTGATGCGCTGAATGGCATGTCTTCTTCTGGTATTACTGCTCCGATTACTCCTTTCTGTCCGTGTCTACTTGCGAACTTATCTCCTACTTCTGGTATTCTTTGATCTCTTAGTCTAATTTTAACGAGTTTGTTTCCTTCTTCGTTTTCGGTGATAACAATAAAGTCAATGATTCCTTGTTCTCCGTGTTTTATGGTAACGCTTGATTCTCTTCGTACGTTTGCTGCTATGTTGAATTCTTCTAGTTCTCCTAAGAATCTTGGCGGACTGCTTTTTCCGATGATAACGTCTTCATCAGTTACGGGTAATTCTGGGCTGATTATTCCATCATCTTCTAAGAGGCGATAATCGTGTTGACTTTTGAATCCTTTAACATCTGCATTGGGGACTGATATTTCATCCATGAGTCCGCCTGAGTATCGTAATTCTTCTGCGATGTAAGGTCTGTAGAATGTGCTTCTTCCTAATCCTCGTTGTACGCTTCCTTTATTGAGGATGATTCCGTCACTCATGTTATATCCCTTGTAACTCATAACTGCGATGGTGACGTTTTGTCCTGATGGGTGGTTGCTATAATCTACTAAGTCATGCATGAATGATCGTACGAGTGGTGCTTGTGGGTAGTGTAAGACGTTTACATCTGTGTCTAAGCGTAAATGATAGTTGAGTGCGTACATTCCTAGTGCTTGTTTCTGTGTCTTACTTCCTCTGTTGAGACGTGAGCTCTGTCCGAAGTTTGCGTAGGGTACTAAGCTTGTAATAATTCCGAGGATAACTGTTGGTGAGATTTCTAAGTGGGTGTGTTCTTTTGTTATTTGGTCTGGTGCTATTGCAATGTAAGTATTTTCTTCTTCTGCTGCATCTACATATTCTATGATTCCTTGTGTGAGTAGATCGTTCCAGCTTAATTCGTTTGCATGTAATTTTTTTAGGTGTTCTTCTGTTAATCGTGATTTTCCGTTTTCTACAATGATTAATGGTCTTCGTGGTCTTCCTTTGCTGCTATCGATTTGTATTTCTTGAGCGTTTTCATCGTAGTAGAAGTTTACAGTGTTTGGTAGTCGTGCTTCTCTTCTTTCTTTTTTGAGTTGTTGTAAGAATGCTTGTGCATCTTTGCAGGTGCCTACGAATTTTTCATTGTAGTAGATATCAGTCATTATGATACACGCTCCATTCCTTGTGCTTCGAGTACTTTCAATACTTTTTCTTCTGCAACGGTTTCTTGTGTGACATCACACATCATTGCTAAGTTCTTTCTTAATCCAATGCTTGTTCCTTCTGGTGTTTCGATTGCGCAGAGTCTTCCCCAGTGTGTTGGGTGTAATGCTCTTGCTTCGAAGTTTTCTTGTGAACTGCTTAATAATGAGACAATTCTTTGTACGTGACTAATGCTTGCTAAATGATTGATTCTGTCAATGTTCTGGCTTACTCCTTTTCTTCCGCCTACCCATGTTCCTGTGCTCATTGCGCTTTGTATTCTGCTGGTGAGTAGTTTATCTCTGATAATGATTTTTACGCTGGAGAATTTTCCTCTCTTGACTAATCGTTGGAAGTTGTATAAGATGTCGTTGATTAAGATTCTGAAGTTTACTCTGAATAAGTCTGCCATTAAGTCTCCAGATAAGCGTAATCTCTTGTTCATGTAGTGGTCTTTGTCTGTTGGGTCTGATCCTTCTTTACTTACTCTGAAGAATTTTTTCATGATTTTACAGAGGTTGTATGCTTTGATGATTCTGTCTTTTGGATCAATTCCTAAATGTGGTAATAAGTATTTGTCTAGTGTTTCTCTTGTTTTTTCAATTCTTACTTCTGGTGGTTGGCTTAATCCTGCTTTCTTTGCTAAGAAGTCTAATGCTTCTTCTTCAGTCTTAAGATCCATGGTATTGAAGAGATTGATGAAAATATCGTCGTAATGTTCTCCTTCGGTGATAAAGTTGGTAATGTCTTGATCTTTAACGAGTCCAAGGGCTTTGATGACTGCCATAATAGGAACTCTTCTGTATTTTGTGAAGCTTACATAGATGATTCCATCTTTCATTTGTTCTACAGTGTGAGGTATTCTGTAGCTTCCTCGTTCTGAGAAGACTTTTGCAGTAAATTTACTAGGGCCTGTTTTGTTTTCTTGGATGAATATTTTGTTGCTTGCTAAATCTTCTACGGTGATTAGTACTCTTTCATTTCCGTTTAAGATGAAGTATCCTCCAACGTCTCCAGGGTCTTCGAAGTGTTTTACGAGTTCATCTTTTTTCATACCATGGAGATGGCAGTATTTACTTCTGAGCATGATTGGTAATCTTCCAATTTCTGTGGTGAATGTTTCTCTTTGTACTCCGTCTAAGTATGCGGAAACTTCTAAGTATACTGGTGAAGAATAGGTTAATCCTCTCAGTCTTGCTTCCATTGGGTAAACGTTTCGTTTACTTCCGTCAGCTTCAATGATTTGTGGTTTTGTGATCCATATTTTATCGAATTTGATTTTGAATTCTTGTATTTCTTGTGGCATGATGGTTGGGATTAATTCTCCCATTTCATTTACAATTTCTTGCATTTCTCTATCAACGAAGTTGTTGAAACTTTGGATGTTTGATTCTACGAAAGAATTTGATTCAAAGAATTTTCTGATGATAATGTCTTGTGGGTTCATGCGACGATTCGGTAAAAGATAGCCTCTCCTCTTGTTGGTGATGGTCTGTAAATTTTGATAATGTCTCCTTTTTCAGGATTGAGATGTCTGATTGCTGCGTCTTTAGCATTAATGACAGGGAGCTGTTTAGGCATGATATTATATGTCTTAAGAACTTCCTGTGCTTGTTCTGGAGAGAGTTTCTCGTGTTTCGGAACGTATATGTGGTTTATGCCTTCACTCATTGTTTTTTTTGTGAGGTGTGGCCCGGACGGGATTTGAACCCGCGACCCCCTGATCTCTTCTCCTTCTGGAATAAAAGTTTCACCGCGCTTTTTTGTGCCCAGGTGCTCTGATTCCAGGCTGAGCTACCGGGCCGTTTTCGGCTTATAGTGACCTTTTGTGAGGTTCTTTGACATATTTCTCTCTACTAAGTGAGAGATTACATCAAAAAATCATGAAAGGTCATGCTAGCAACACCCATTGTGGGGAAATGGCGAAAATTTGGGTATATAAAGATTTCGGTAAATAAAGTCTAATTTGAGCTTGGAAGTCTACTCTTAAGATAAATGTTTCTTTTATGGAATTTGCCTAGCAAAACTATAAATACCCTCCAGAAAGGTATTCTAAAAATGATTATTGTAAAAGACCTCTCGAAGAAGTTCAAGGAGTTTAGCGCAGTAGATAATGTTTCTTTCGAGGTTAAGAGAGGGGAAATCTTTGGGTTCTTAGGGCCTAATGGTGCTGGTAAGAGCACAACGATCAAAATGCTTACAACACTACTTCATCCAACAAGCGGTGTTATTAGGATTGATGGGAAGGATCCTGTTCATGATCAAGCTGAGGTGAGAAAATCTTTCGGTATTGTATTTCAAGATCAGAGTTTAGATGATGAGTTAACTGCCTATGAAAACTTAGAGTTTCATGGGGTATTATATCATATTCCAAAAAAATTACGTGAGGAAAGAATTGAATTAATGTTAAAGTTTGTTGATTTGTTTGATCGCAAGAATGATTTAGTTAAGACTTTTTCAGGGGGTATGAAACGACGTTTAGAAATCGCTCGTGGATTAATGCATCATCCTAAGATTTTATTCCTTGATGAACCAACACTTGGTTTAGATCCTCAAACACGCAATCACATGTGGAGTTATATTAAAGAATTAAACAAAAAAGAAAATATTACGGTGTTTTTTACAACACATTATATGGAAGAAGCAGATCGTGTTGCAAATAGAATTGCAATTATTGATCATGGAAAGATTGTTGCTCAAGGAACTCCTTCAGAATTAAAGAAGCAAACAAAGAAGGATACACTTGAAGAGGCATTTATCAAACTAACAGGTCATGGTATGAGAGAAGAGGAAGCAAAGAGTGTTGATACTATGCGTATGGGTGCAAAATTATGGAGTAAGCAATCACGATGAGAGTGTTATACATTCTTTGGCTTCGTCAATTAAAGCGGTACTTTAGGTCAAAATCGCGTATTGTGGGTTCTATTGGCCAACCACTGTTATTTTTGTTAGCTCTTGGTTTTGGATTTGGTCCAATTTTTGAGAAAGCTGGTGGTGGTGATTATATTCAGTTCTTAGCTCCAGGTATTATTGCAATGGGTATTTTGTTTACAGCTATTTTTTCAGGTATTGAAATTATTTGGGATAAGCAGTTTGGTTTTTTGAAAGAAACGTTAGTTGCTCCTGTATCTCGTATTGAGATTATGATTGGAAGAACACTTGGTGGTGCAACAGTTGCTACATTACAAGGTATTATTGTATTTATTCTTGCATTGATTGTCGGATTTAGGCCAACAAATTGGTGGTTATTGCCGATTGCAGCGTTATTTATGTTAGGGACTGCTATGTTGTTTACTGCGTTAGGTACTGCTCTTGCCTCTGTTCTTGATGATATGCAGGGATTTCATTTGATTATGAACTTCTTGGTGATGCCTATTTTCTTCTTGTCTGGAGCATTATTTCCATTACAAGGTCTACCGAAAGTATTAGAGTGGATTGCAAGGTTTGATCCTCTTGCCTATTGTGTTGATGGATTGCGTGGTGTCTTGCTTGGTGCATCGCATTTTAGTATGGTTACGAATAGTCTTGCAGTCATTGGTATTACTGCTGTACTCTTAGTTATTGGTAGTTATTTATTTTCTAAGATTCAAATTTAAAGTTTTTACAAAGCTCCAAAGTGTAAGAGTAGCCAGTAGACTACTGCAAAGATCAATACGAGAACAAGTAATGCTCCTATTGCAGTCATTGGACTATCAGGATCGTTTTTCATAAGGTTTGAGAATAATTCAAGAGATATTAAGGTATTTATTTAAAAAAAAGAAAAAATGGTGCTGTTTAGCAGCATCCCCATTGCCCATTTCTTGTGTGGTGTCCTGTGTATCCATTTGCACCGTTAATGTGAATGTCTGATGTTCTCTTTACACAGTCTCCGTCACGTGACCATTGAATATCTCGTTGTACATTTCCAAGATATTCTCCGTCTCGGTACCAGTTACTGTTGAGATTTCTTCCTTCACCTGGTTGTCCTGTGACATGTCTGTCCATTGTTGCAGTTCCACGTCGTGTTTCCCATGTTCCATGGATGTCGTAGTTATATGCGAATGCTGTTTGTAATAACAACAAGCCCATAACTGCTCCCAAAATGAGTGTTTTTTTCATTGTTGTTCCTCCAAGTGTTTTCCCCAAATATTTCACAAATTCTCTATATGAGCGGGGATACATGTTATAAGGAAATTGGCTTTATAAATGTTCTTCACGGAGAGAGTATAGGGTGATT
>CAYVWZ010000006.1:0-49657 GCA_964455655.1 Candidatus Woesearchaeota archaeon | reverse complement strand
ATGCTTCAAAAAAGTTTTAGTACAACAAGCACAGAAGAAACTATAATCAAACGCGCACTTAACGGATACAATGGAGGATTAAGTACCATAAACAATGCACCATCAGCTTATGCAAACAGTGTCTATGATATCTATCAAACCATAAAAACAGGAACCACTCAACCCACAACGCCAAGCAGCACCCCTCCAACTCCTTCTTCGAACCCTGTAAAACTTACTGCAATAAAGACTGACACTAAAAGTACACTTACCCTAACAAACGAGGCACCCGCAATTCTCCCTATTATTCATAACACTAAAGAGTACGACCTTCTTATTTCCCCTCGGACAGGAATTGAACCCCGACTTGATTACACCTTTACACTCTCAGGAACCTCATTAACATTAAACACCACCCCGAGACCTATTGATCTTGATAGAGACTCAACGAACGATATAACTTTAGCATTCAGTTCAAGCTCAAATACGCTGATTGTAGAAGAAATCCCAACTTCAAAAATAGAACTTAAAGCATACACTGCCGGAACAACATCTGGCACCTACAACTCTATACCCTCTAGCACTACAAGTGTAAAAAAACAGATAATCAACATAGAGGTTACTGGAGAAGGAACGGCGTGTTCAGATACTTCCCGAAAACTTACTCTCAAGAACACTGCAATTACTCCTCCTGCTACACTAGTAAACCCCCTACCCCTCGTCTGGAGACCGCAATCACTTTATGGAGACTCCTCATCAGACTGTTATTATGCATCTCAATATGATTTTACTAAAGGACCGCAAACTCAAATGACCCTCACAATGACTGTTGATAGCACTCCTCCTGTTGAAAGAGAACTCGAAGTAACCCAATGAAACCAAACACTATCTCAACATTCATTAAGAATGCACTTATAGACATAATTCTCTTTGCAGCACTGTTCGGATTTGTTTATCTCATAAGACAACTTATCATTAATGCATTAACAAAGCTACAAGAATTATTACCACAACTCTCAGTATTAGAACAAGCATTACAACAATCACAGAGTCAAGAAAGCTTACAAGCATTACAAAATATTCTAACAGAAGTTAATAGAACAACACAATTTGCCCTATTTTTAGGTGTTGTCTTATTACCTCTTGGAATATACTTATTATTTACACTTGCACAAACATTCCATTATCACATCTTAAGTAAAACAAAACTAAGTTTGAAATCCTTTGGAAAATATTTATTGTTTACCCTACCCTTCATGATAATTCTGATCCTCATGTTTGGCAGAGTATTAAGTCTAATTGCACCTCTCCGAGAAAATTTTACACCAGCACCACAACAAGCAGTTCTTGAAATACTGGCATACATTATCATCACGCTCCTTATGCTCATCTATGTACATGCTGCCTATAGCATGCTTCCTACTACTACCCTACGTGCAAGTTACATGCACACTCTACGAAGAATTTTTAGAAAATGGTACGTAACAATACCCCTAGGAATACTTATCGGAATAGCCTATGCATTCATTATTTATTTTCTCTTCTCAACATATCTTAGCATTACACAAACAGGACATTTATTACAAGCACTACTTGGAACAATAATTAGCATTATTATTTTAGCATTCTTAAGAACAATATTTCACTCACTTCTTACGAGGAAGTACCAAGAAAATAACAAATAATAAGAACGTTAGAGACAAAATAACTGAGGGAGAACCAGCACTCACACCAACTGCATTACCCGTAATAACAGGATCGCGAATTAATGCATATGAAAAACTACCAGCAGCAGCAACTAATAAGAAAATTCCAACAACTGGCTCCCAACCCATCATTTCAGGATCATTAACACCAATTTCTTTTTGTACTTTTTTAACCTCTTTCTGTGCACGCTCTTGAACAACAGCTAAATCATCAAGACGACGTTCAAGACGACGAAGATATTCTTTCTTCTCTTTAATATCTGAAGAATTATTCAACTCTCTTTTCATTACATGATCGAAGAATATAACTCTATATAAAGATTATGCAGGGGACAGGATTTGAACCTGCGTAGGCACTAAGCCACTAGGGCCTAAACCTAGTCCGTTTGACCGCTCCGGCACCCCTGCATAGAATAAAATCTCCTTTACTTCCCTATTAAAGCTTTCTTTACTTCATCTTGCAGGTCACTCCAAGACAGCCCTCTCGACAGGAGCATCATTTGCACCACCCATAATACTTGCTGTGATTCTTCTAAGACATTTGAGCTATCTCCTCTTACATATCCTGCAATGAGCTCTGCAGACTCTTCGCCAAATTTTTTTATTAAAAGATTTCTATCTTGCAATAACCGCGAAGATAGAGAGCTCGTTGGGTTGCGCAAACGCTTTTCAAGAGAAGCGTATTGATGAGATAACGGATCTGTTCCATCATCTCTTGGTTGTTGCGTATCCCACGACGTAATCGTACTCATGTCACTCTGACGAATTGGTTCAATAACCTGCAGAGATGGCTTGCGTGGTGTTCCTTTCTTGTCTAAATACTTCAGAGTGTTTCCACTCACAACAATTTCAATACCATACTCAGCATTATCTGGAATCTCATTTTCTAATTTTCCAGAAATTTCATATATCTCTCTTACGCGAATTCCAAAATCTTCAAGATATTGACGAGCAGTGTATGCATACTTACTATTAACAACAACTCTTGATTCTTCTGAAATTGTCTCTAAAGAAGTTCCTTCTCTACCGATGAAGACAAAGAGTCGGGCGAGTGAATAAACCCTGAGAATTTAATGTAATCCAATCAACCGTATCTAATAAGCGTAGCCTTGAGCCAGGATTTCTTAACTTATATTCGTCAAATAAATCATCACCAGTCATACCCACAACAGGGATTCCTTTACGTGTAAACTCATCACACCTATCAGGAATGTCCTCTCCACGATATTGTATTACTTCTACACCTAAGTTTTCATCATAATATCTATCTGCGTCACTTTTTTCTAAACCCCATGCGCGAAATACATCGGGAGTTATAGTGCTTAATCCACTGTTTGAGGGGATTAACACTTTTTCAAATTTTACACCTTCTCTTTGCATAAGTCTAGCTAGTTTCATATTAAATTCCTCCGAGAATTAAGATTCAGCAAACTAATTATGAAGAAAACCAGCACTCATCGTGCCACATGCCTCTCTATATAACTGAATCATACAAAAATTAATTTTCAACAAATTATAAATGTTTTGAAATTATTTACGTGAAGCGCGCTTTGAAGAAGTTTTCTTTGGAAGAACTTTAGGCATTTTAACCTTTTTATTCCAAGCATACTTTCTCAAACGAGAAGAAGCACCATAACCACATGAAGAACATCTACTGTGACGAATATGATAAGAACGTTTTCCGCAACGACGACAGCGTTGTACAAGGCCGGATTTACCAGCCTTCTTTCCCATTGAAGGAGTTCCTTTAGTCATGGTCTATATTCCTTTAAGCTGCAGAAATTAAAATAATTGTATCACCGCGAACAAATACACGTCCAAGTTTTCTTTTAAGTTGGCCGTCCATATGTTCTTCGCTTTCTTCAAGCACGATGTTGATATGAATATCAAATGCACGAAGTGTTCCAATAATTTGTTTCTGATTCTTCAAATCTACAATTACACGTTTACCGCGAACTGCATTCAATGCATCAAGTGGTCTTTCTGAATCCATAATGGAATGCACTCCAGTTGAGAATTTATAAGACTTCCTATTCCTCTGTATATATGAACGATAAGCTTAAATAGCTAAAATTTTCGAAAGGACATCATGGCAATCATTCAAGGACGATCTCGAAGAAAAGCTTCTGGCGGAAGATACGTAGCTTATCGAGGAAAGAAAAAAAGCGAAAAAGGAAACAGACCTACGCTTACAAAGATTGGTGCACAAAAAAATAAAACTGTACGTCAACGAGGAAATAACATTAAACACAGGCTTCTTTCAGCAGATCACGTAAACGTTTTCGATCCAAAATCTAAGAAATATGTTAAAGCAACGATCAAAACGGTAATGGAAAACCCTGCAAATCGACACTTCGTTAGACGTAATATTCTCACAAAAGGAACGATTGTAGATACTGATAAAGGACGTGCTCGTATTACTAATCGCCCTGGTCAAGAAAACACCATAAATGCCATTCTTTTAGGGAATTAAGCCATTTCTTTGCATTTTAGAACAGCCTTTTTATAGCTCTCAATCAAGGCTAAAAAACGAAACTTTTATAAATAAAATCAAGGCGTTCTATATAAACATTTGCCCCCTGAAATAGGGAGTAACAAAAAACTCTCATTACGAGGATTCCTATGTCAACCCAATACGTCAAAAAATGCCCAGAATGTGGAAGTATTAATCTCACCCACCATAAAGGTAGAGGAGAAATCATTTGTCGAGACTGCGGATTAGTTATCGAAGAAAAAATGATTGACTTCGGACAAGAATGGAGAGAATTCGACCACGAACAAGCAGACAGAATGAGAAGAACTGGAGCTCCAATGAGCTTCACAAAGTTCGATAAAGGATTAGGAACAGACATTGGACAGAAGGGCGACATCTACAAATTAGAAAGTAAAGATAGAAACAAATTCTTTAGATTAAGAAAATGGCAGTACAGAGTATCAACTGCAATCGAAAGAAATCTCAAACTAGCACTCGCAGAATTACGAAGAGTTGCATCATACTTAAAATTACCAAAATCCGTTGAGGAAGAAGCAGCACGAGTTTACACAATGGCTGTACAACGAGGTCTCGTACGAGGAAGAAGCATGGAATCAGTAGTTGCAGGAGCGTTATACGCTGCATGCAGACGACACGAAGTTCCAAGAACACTCGACGAATTATCAGAAGCATCTGGTATTGACAAAAAAGAGATTGGAAGAACCTATAGATTCGTAACAAGAGAATTAGGAATTAGAATACTGCCAAGTAATCCCGTAGATTATCTACCACGATTCGCAAGTGCACTAAAACTAACACCTGACACTCAAAGTAAAGCTGTAGAAATTCTAGAACAAGCACAAAATTCAGAACTAACATCTGGAAGAGGACCAACTGGAATTGCAGCAGCATCACTCTACGTTGCAGCATTAATCAACAATGAGAAAAAAACTCAAAGAGAAGTTGCAGATGTTGCTGGTGTTACTGAAGTTACAATCAGAAACAGATACAAAGAATTATTAAAAAAATTAAACCTTAAAGATCAAATCAAGAAAAAAGAATAAGGACTGCACCACATGTCAGACGACTTTAGAAGAAGACTACAAGAACCAACACGTTCAGTGCCAGCACGTAAAGGAGACTTTTTTACTCAACCACTTTCTGGAGAACCAGTATTATCCTCTCCACCACGACAACCCGATCATAGCCTTCTCAGAGATCTTGCCATAACCACACTATTTCTAGCTCCAGCAATAGCAATTGGCAGTTATGGACCCTACCAACACTTTGTTAAAAGAAACATCACTCCATCTTATGTTCAAGGAGTTCCTTCTGAACCTTCCTGCGAAGAACTTCGTAATATGGTAGCATCCCAAAGAACAGCAGAGCAAAATACTTACTTGAAAGATTATTGCAATTAAGCATAGCTTATAGCACTTAGAACTCTAAACCCTTTAAACAAGCATATTCCATCAACCATGTTCTACCATCGTTTCGCATGTATCTACTCCAACAGTATGGTGACAAATGCTTAAATATTCCCTTTATTATACGTGGGGGCATGTCAAGTTTATCAAGATCTGGAGGAATACAAGTAAAGTGTAAAAACTGCGGAAGACCAAGTCCAGCAGACCAGTTTGTTGTAGACCATCAGAGAAAAATGATGATATGTGCCTCCTGTGCAAAAACTACCTCTAAACCAGTTCCACAAAAACTCTCTAGCATGATTAATAGATCTACACCAAGCAAACCTGCAATGAAAGCAGAACCCTCACAAACTATAGGAATGAGCATGCCAAAAGTAGCAACACCTCTATCAAAAGCTCCTGTAGCTCCACCTGCACCTAAAAAAATAATTCAACGAGATGTTGATGATGATTATTTAGATAAAATGTATGAACAAAAACAAATGGGAATGAAAAAATTTCCAAGAATTGACAAAGAAAAAATCAAATATCAATGCAGCAGATGTGGATACCACTTCCCCTACAACACAGAACGAATCACCCCTTCAAAATGCCCCTATTGCGCATATCCTGTTTCTTATCCATAATCCTTAAATAGGGATTTTCTTGTTTGTAGGTGTATGATCTTACAACCATTAAAGATTTCATTTGCTAGACTACGCATCACTCTCTTATGGCCTGTTATCCTCCAAGCATTAAGTATTATTTTATTTGCAGCACTCTTCATTTTTACAAGCGGACTATGGAACTTCTTAATCAGTCAACCATTACCCTTCGGGCAAGAAGCATTATTTAGCTTAGGATTTGAACTCAAAAACTTTTTAGCAAATAACACCATCAAAGTGCTCATTAGTTTCGCAATATTCTTTACCTTATACTTCATCACAGGGTCAGGAATCACAGCAATTCGCTACGGAATTATCAAAGATATCATAGAAGGAAAACCACAAGGAATATTCAAAGGATTCTTTGCAGCAATCCCCTATGCTAAAACATACTTCTGGAAAACTGTTGGGATGAAAATACTCACTTTTATTGTACAAGCAGCACTCGTAGCATTTTTCATAACACTCTTTGCACCATCAGCAACAGCATCATTAGACATTAGAACAAGACTAATACTCCTTGCAATACTTATCACGCTCTCATTCATCTTAAGCTTAGCAATGCTCTTCAGATACGCATACCTCTTCTTAAAAACAGATACCCCCCTTACAGCATTCTATCATAGCATGACCTTCTTCTTAAACAGACCAGGATATAGTATACTCGTACTTCTAATCCTTGTTATTGCTACACTTATCAGATCAGCATTCCAATATATTTCAGGAATATTTTTCTTACTTGGAATAGTACTCATTATTGTTTATAGTATATTCCTTATTATGTGGCAAGACTTATTCCTCTTCGCCGCATTTACACATCGATTACAAGAAAATCATGCGCAAGAGAAACATTAGGGAAAACTTTCTTTGCTTCTGTTAATAATAACGAAGCATCTTTATAATACCGCTGAGAAAAATGAGTAATAATTAAATGTTTAACTTTAGCCTTCTTAGCAATCGTAGCAGCATCTTCGGAAGTTAAATGTTTATACTGTTTAGCTAATTTCTTTAATGAAGACTCAAATGTAGCCTCACAAATAAGAATATCCGAACTCTTTGCAAGAGCAATAGCTTGTTTACAAACACCTGTATCAAACACTACTACTAACTTCCTACCTTTCTTCACTGTTGTAGCATTCTTTGCAGAAATTTTCTTACGATTAATAGTAATAGATTTTCCTTGCTGGAGATTCTTTAAGAGGGGACTACTCGTAACTCCAAACTTTTTGAGATAGTCCATATTAATCCTTCTCGTATCCTTCTCAACAAACGCATAGGCATAGCAAGGAACAACATGATCCATCCTCTTTGCTTCAACTTTTAAAAATTCATTCTCAAAAAAAACTCCTTCTTTAATCTCATGGATTTTTAACGGAAGCTTTTCTAAACTTACATAAGAAGAGAACAATGCAGCTAAATGTTTCTTCGTTCCAGGAGGACCATAGAGCTCAATAACATGATCAGGATGAAACTGGACATGTGTCAGCGTGCTTAAATAACCAGGAAGACCAAAGACATGATCACCATGCCAATGAGTAATTAAAATTCTTGTAATCTTTGCAGGAGAAAACTTAGCAACACGCATCTGTTTCTGAGTACCTTCACCACAATCAATAAGAAAATGCTCGTTTCTATAAGACACAACCATCCCTGAGGTATTCCTCTCCGGACCTGGAATCATTGAACCTGTACCAAGGAATATAAGTTTCATAATAGGTATAACTTAGACAACACTTAAAAAACCTTTGTTCTCTTTCATAAGGATGGTCAAAAAGCAAGAGCTACACACAGCAACAATATCACAAGAAAAAATTATTGCACCCGTATCCGACGAACTACGAGAATTATATAATAGTGGAAGATTTGGAGAAATAACAGGAGATAGAGCAAACTATTCACTCCTTGAAGGACTCTACCTCTTAGAAAAAGAAAAACTTACTGTTACCAAAGGGAAAAAAACACTCACTGCAGAACAACTCTTTGATCACGCACTTGAGATTGAACCAACATTCCGCATACGCTACATCGTCTATAAAGATCTTCGCAATAGAGGATACATCGTAAAAACAGCACTCAAATTCGGCGCTGATTTTAGAGTATATGATAGAGGAATAAAACCTGGAGAAGACCATGCAAAATGGATTATATTCCCTGTTCACGAAAATGCTAGCTTTACATGGCATGAATTCTCAGCAAAGAACAGAGTCGCACATAGCACAAGAAAGAAACTATTACTCGCAATTGTCGATGAAGAAGGAGATGTAACCTACTACGAATGCGCGTGGACAAGACCTTAGACTTTCTTCTTATCAAAAGCATTCTTAATTAATTCCGGAGAAAAAGCTGAAGGAACTTTGCCTGAATCAGCATACATGTATAATGCCGTCACAAAAATACTATTCAAACTCGCGTTTACCACAGCCAATAGTAAGAAATAGAGAATCGCAATAGCAAAAATAACTCCTGCTAATAGTAATTGCTCTTGGAATATAAGAAGGAAAAATGCACCAACAATCGCTAAAAAACCAGGAATAGCAAGAAGGAAGAAAAATACCCCTATAGAAATAGTTCCTATTAGATTCTCTCCCCATGTCTTACGCAAGAGCTCAACAGAGCGCTTTATAGCATTCCCAATACCAACATCTTCGAAGATCATAATCGGAAGAACAAAATACGTCACAATACTCCACACCATACCTAACATACCAATAATAATCCTCCCAATACCACGAGAACGATCACTTAATGCACGAAGAATAATACCTGCCGTTGCTGAAACAACAGCCCACTCTATAACACGCCCAAACCTCTGCACTGCAACCTTCATACCATCTCTTACTTTAGGATCTCCACCACTGAGACGAATTTTTGCACACGCAATCAAAGCCGCATTAAAGAAAATAACCACACCATAACTCACAATATAGAATAAGAATAATACACCATAAAACACCCACGTTCCGATAAACCCTGATAGAATCAAAGGTATGAGAAATGACACAAAAATAATAATACTTACAATACCTGAAAGTATAGGAAACCACAATAATTCCTTATCTTTCTTAAGCACATTAAAACATTCTCTTACCAATCTAAAACTTTTTTCGAATACTTCTACCATGAGTTCATCCTAATGCATAGAGGAATGGTGATAGTGCACTACTATGTCCAAAGATAATCAATATTCCTACAACAATTAACAAAATAATTATTGGGAGTAACCACCAGCGTTTTCTTATTCTCAGAAAATCCCAAATCTCACGAGCTAATGATTTGTTTTGCTCTTCCATAAAGAGAATCTATTTTTGATCCTTAATAAATATATCCCCATGATTAAGAGAAGTTTCTTTTTCAACAATTAATCCATTTAATCCACGATATAAACCATCAGCAACTAAACGATGGCCCTCAGGGTTCCAATGATTGTCTACCGGGAGATAAATTGATGGATCGTCAGACTCAATCTCAATAACTCTTATATTAAGCTCTTTAGCAATTTCTTTCACACTCTCTTTTGCTTGGCGAGTATTTACAGGATATGTTATATGATATGTTTTTTGGACTTGCTCTTGAGAATACAAATCCTCAGTAAATGGAGGGATAAGAATCACAATAGTTGCATTTGTACTTTCTTTCAACTCTTTTAACAATGCCCTATATCCATCATAGGCCTCTTGATATTCAGAAGAATTTTTCTCTTTGAAATATATAGGAACACCTTGACCCCCCCAATATCTATCAATAACACTTTTTAGAACAAGACGAGACTTTGTGTACGCAAAACTATATACTCTTACATGGAACAATAACCACAAATGCATATTTCTAGGAAATCCTTCAGAAGAAGCAAGAAGACCTTTATCATTTACAGGCAAACTAAACTCTTCATTGATCACAGGCTTACCATCACGCTCAAGAATTTGATGCGTTCCCCAATCATTATTCATAAATCCTACAAGAATAATATCAGGATTATATTTAGAACCTTCATACACATAAGACAAATACTCATTGTTAATACCATAGCCAGGAACACCGAGATTAATAACCTCTATCTCTTCATAATCCTGACGAAGAAACTCTGCATATGTATCTTCTATATTCACACCATTTCCAAATGCATAAGAATCACCTAACACAAGCATTCTTACCTTGTTAGATCTTTCATAAGAATATTCTCTATCATCCCGAAGCCCATGACTGTTCGTTCTTAATTCAAAAGTCCTTCCATAGATTGATTGAACACCCTCATAATTCGGAGATAATTTGTACCCTATACTCTGATCTTTCATAAAAACACCCTCTTGGAAACCATAGACCGGATAACTTACTAGACGCAAGCTAACCTCAAGAATAATAAAACAAATGAGCAAAGTAATACACAACAAAATTACATTCTTGTGCCACTCTTTTAACTTAGTCATGAGCAAACTTCTCACTATCCCACATATCTTGAGGATTCTCATTTCTATGAACCACGAAAGAACCTATCGCTAACGTATCAATACCCGTACCCATCATACATCTATACGCATCGTAGGGGGTGCAAACAATAGGCTCTCCACGAATGTTAAAAGAAGTATTAACCAAAATAGGAATTCCAGACTTTTTACCAAACTCCTTAATCACTTCATAATATAATTGATTTTGATTTTTGCGAACCGTCTGCAACCTTCCAGAACCATCAACATGCGTAACTGCTGGGATCTTCTTATGCCATTGCTTACGAATAGGATAGACCATGAGCATAAAATCAGTTGCGTGAGGAATAGGAGAATCACACTCAAAGAACCTCTGCGCATCATCCTCACATACGACAGGAGCAAAAGGACGGAAATGCTCACGGTGCTTTACTTTGAGATTAAGAATTTCCTTCATCTTAGGATTTGAAGCATCAGCTAAAATACTTCTTGAACCAAGAGCCCTTGGACCCCACTCCATTCTTCCTTGGAACCATCCAACAACCTTTTCTTTCGCTAATAATTCAACTGTTGTTTGAATAATTTCTTTCTTGTTTTTACATTCATGGAATCTTATATTCTTTTCAAGGAATACTTTACGAATTTCTTCATCAGTAAAAGAAGGTCCTAGATAGGCATGCTCTAAATGATGCCTTTGTTGATGTTCTAATACACTATGATACACATAGAGCGCAGCACCAATACTTGTACCTGCATCTCCTGGCTCTGGTTGTATCCAAACATTCTTGAATTTTGTATTTCTCAATATCTTACCATTACAAACACTATTCAACGCAACACCACCTGACATAACAAGATTATCACACTTTGTTCGTGTTTGAACATCATTTAAAATTTTTAATACAACATCCTCAGTCACCAACTGAACAGCAGCAGCAATATCCTTATGACGCTGCGTTAAAGGTTCTTCAGGATTACGAGGAGGACCATGGAGCAAATCACATAATTTTTCCCCAGGCATTCTCTTTGCATAATGAAACTTAAAATAACTCATGTCTAAACGATAACTTCCATCAGGCTTGATATCAATAACTTTCAACAATCTCCGATAATACATATTCTTATCACGATTCATTTCCCCATAAGGCGAAAGACCCATAACTTTGTATTCAGAATTATTCACACTAAAACCCAAATACCCGGTAATCGTAGAATACAACAAACCAATAGATGAGGGAAACTTTATTTCCTTTTGTAACGTAATCTCCGTATTCTCCCCAATACCATAGGCAGTTGTTGTCCATTCCCCAACACCATCAATAGTTAAGATAGCAGCTTTTTTGAAAGGGCTTGGAAAGAAAGAACCAGCTGCGTGAGCCATATGATGATCAACAAACAAGACACCTTTCTTGTATTTTAATTCTTTTTTTAACGTACTTAAGAGACGCAGACGCTTGTTAATCCATGAAGGCATAGAAGAAACAAACCTCTGATAACTGAGAGGAAACATTTCAAGATGTTGGTAGAGGAAACGCTCAAACTTAACCAATGGTTTTTCATAAAACGCAACATAATCAATTTTGTCTATAGTTATATTTTCTTGGGCTAAACAGTATTGAATAGCATGAATAGGGAATCCTTTGTCATGTTTCTTTCTCGAAAATCTCTCTTCTTGACCTGCGGCAACAACTCTTCCATCTTTAATTAATGCAGCTGCAGAATCATGATAATAACAACTAATACCTAAAATGTACATGGTTAGAACTGACGATAATACTCCTCTTTCTTTTTCTTTCCAAGATTTAACTCTTCCCAATAACTATCAACCTTTTCTCTTTCAAGATCGAGGAAATGTTTCTTAGATATCTTAGCAACAATAGATGTTAAGCCTACACCAATAAGATATACTACACTAAGCAAAATAGTATTAACTATAGAACCAATAGTCTCTCCAAATTCTTTCTGGCCTTTCCAAATGCCTCTGCCAAACTCTCTTATCATATACTCTCAACCCACTTTCTTACCACTACTCCCACAAATAAGATTGGAAGAGAAACTAAAAAAATATGAACATACGTCCACGAATCAGGAATACGATCAAAAATTTTTAAGACAAAAAACAATATTGTTGAAAATATTACAAACATCCCTACAAAGCCTACATATATACCCATTTTAAACGACTTTGTCTCAGCTGATTCCATAGAGAATCCGCCCAAAAGTGCATTAATAAACATTTCTTCATCAGAACAGTGTTATTCTTTACTCGCATAAACCTTAAATAAGAATTTTCTGATCCTACTAGCTATGCAGGACCCGCAAGATAGAGCTCTCGCATATGTTCGAGCTTATGGACCAGTTCTTCCCGTTCAACTCGCAAAAGGGCTAAAAATTGATCTTACGCTTGCTGGAGCACTCCTTTCTGAATTGTACGCAAACAAACAAGTCTTCATGAGCACTGCAAAAATAGGAACAAGTAAAGTGTATTACACACCTGGGCAAGAGACAAAACTACAAATACTCTACGATCATTTAGGAGCTACTCCAAAGAAAGCATATGATATTTTGAAAACAGATCTTGTGGTAAAGGATAGTGCATGCACTCCATGGCAGAGAGTTGCGTATAGAGAAATGGTAGACTTTGCAAAATCAGTCACTTATAATAATGAAACCTATTGGAGATGGTACTTAGTATCAGAACAAGACGCACTAGAAAAATTAAAACCTGTTGAAGTTCCAAAAATAGAACTCAAAGAAGAACCACCAATAAAAATTATCCCTGAAGTTCAGACAAAAGTTGAAGTAAAAGAAGAAATTAAAGAACTTGTAAAGGAAGAAAAAACTGAAGTAAAAATAAAACCAAAATCTCAAAAGAAACAACCAAAACAAAAAGAACAACAAGCTGTACTATCAACACCTACAAATCATCAAGCTAAGAGAGAATTACCAAATGAACTTACAAAATTCTTTACCAAACATGGAATAACCTCACATGACCCCATTTACAACTATGAGAATAAAGAAATTCATATGAAAGTAATCGTACCTGCCGCATTAGGAACAGTGCCTTATTTTGCAATATATTTAGATAAGAAAAAGCTCAACGAAAACGATGTTGGCATGGCCTACGCAAAAGGACAACAATACAAATCACCAATACTCCTCTTAAGCAGCGGAGAACTAAGCAAGAAAGCAGAGAAATTCCTCGAAGAAGAATACCATGGTGGAGTAATCTTTAGAGAGGTTTAAACCACAACCCTTTTAACACTAATTATTAGCCCTATAGTATGCAACACTACCTATTCGTCTTTGGAAGAGATCCACAACTCAGTATACTAGAATTAATCAGCTATTTAGAATCACGAAAAATAGAATTCGAACTCAAAACATACACAAAAGAAGCAGCACACATTATTGCAAAACCATTCTCCATTCAACAAGCAATAAAAGACTTAGCAGGAACACAGAAAATAGGAACTTTACTAGACCTTGACAAAGTATTCTTCAAAGAAACAAAAGTAAAATACCACATAGAAATTTATGGAAACACCGATGAAGAAGAATTCAAAAATAAATTAAGAAAAATCTTCAGAGAAGAAAGAGTAAAACCTTTATACAAAAATATTGAAGGCCCAAAAGACTTAGAAAAACACAGAATCGTAGAAGAAGGATATGATTTCTTAGTCTACGATGACATCGTATTCAAAACAGAAGTCGTATCAAACCCAAGAAGTTATGCTGAACGAGATAAGAAACCATTCTTTGATGAAAAAAGAACCATTAGCGTTAGACTCGCAAGAATGCTCATCAACATTGCGCGAATAAAACCTGGAGAAACACTCTTAGACCCTTACTGCGGAACAGGAACAATCATGCAAGAAGCACTCATGCTCGGGATAAACGTTATAGGATTTGACCTCGATAAGGAAAGTTGTGAAGGATGCAACAAAAATATGCACTGGATAAGAAAAACCTACCATACAAAAGCAGAATGGGAAATTCATAATAAAGACGCACGAAGACTCGCAACATACTTGAAAGATGTAGACGCAGTTGCAACAGAACCCTATTTAGGACCCTACTTACGAAAACTCCCTACCTTTAGACAAGCAGAACATACCATGGAAGAACTCACTAAAGACTATCAAGCATTACTCAACCAACTCGCAATGGTAACGAAAGGAAGAATAGTTCTTGTTGTTCCCTACTATACTACAAACGATGGAAGAGAAGTAAAAATGGACTTTAAAACTCTCGTTAAAAAAGCAAAATTAAGCGTGGTAAAACCCCTCAAAGGATTCGAAACACCAGTCAGATACGTACCACCAAACTCCCGCCTCGGAAGAGAAATATGGGTTCTTGAAAGACCACATAGCAATGCTTAAATGATTTTTTCTTACTAAAATTGAATGGTTTTAGAGCGCACTAGAAGAACTATAGGAAGAGTAAGAAAACTTGCAAGAGAGCATCCTCTTCGTCTTGATGGACTAATAGCTCTTGGTGCTATAGCAGCGTCTTTAGACAGCGGTCCTTTAGACCCTCTCATTGTTGCCCAAGCAACTCTTGGAGCAGACCTCGCACAAGTGGTCATTGGATCTTCAGGAGAAGAACTCAAGGATTATGGAATAAGAATTGCTGAATTTCCTATAGGATTTAGTGAGCTAGTCTCCACAGGTTTTGCTCATATGCGTGGAAATAAAGAAGCAGCTATCGAACACGCAAATAGACTTCGCTCGATGAGACGATTAGCACCTCTTGGAGAATTTACTTACGCATATCTCACTGCAGAAGAAGAATTACCATTAGCAGCAAGCCATTACGCACATGGGAAGAAACTTTTAGAGGAAATAAAAAGAACAGAGAAAAGAAAAGGCATACTCGCTCATCTCGGAACTGACCTAGAAAACTTTCTCATGTTCTTACCTGTAAAATTAAGAGCAGAGAGAATTGGAAGTGGACTAGAATTATACTCTCGAAAAGAATTATTACATCAAGGATTTTGTGCAGCAATAACGGGTGATGAAGACTTAGCGCAAAACTCATTTGATATCCTCTATAGAAAGATCACTGATCCTAAAACAAGAATACTCGTTCAAGCTACTATAGCAGAAGCACTAGGAAGAGATAACGCTGGATTGCTGTGGATGCAAGCTATAGACCTACTCGATCATGGAGAAGACCTCAAAGAAGGAAGTGTAACAAAACATAGAATTGGAGTAACATCTTATGTTGTAAAAAAAGACTCCTATCACTCAATCGAAGAGCAAGAACAAAATCTACGACAAGCTAGAACATTATTAGCAGGAACTCCTTATACTACTCCAAAAACACTTGCAAGAAAACTCGCTCGGAGAGGAAGCCCTACTCGAAATGCACAACTTCTTATAGAATATATTGATGGACCAACCTTCGCAGAACTTGACATGACAAACGGTTTACGCCCGCAACATTTTTATGACGCAGCAGAGATGATAGGCATACTTCATGAAAAAATGCCAACCCAAGGATTGAAACCCTTTAAGTACAAAGGTTATCTCCTAGATAGAATTAATTTACAACCACAACTCCAACAAGCACTGCGCACACATTATAGTGTGGTCGACTACTTGCTTACTCATAGCCCTCAAGCATTTGCGCTTGATTCTATTCCTCCTAATCTCATTGTTCCACAACGAGAGATGAGACTAGCTGGAGTTGATATGGAATCTCACGGAATCGCTGCTATCGCACTAGACCATGCTAACCTCTTTGGAGGTGTAGCACATGCCCCCATAACCTATGAAGAATTTGCTCAACATTATGCAAAAAAGAGAAAACAAAACTTTGATCCTCGAGAACTAGCATTAAACTATCATTTAGCGCTCATACACCTCGGATTTGTTCATGCCATTCGTCATCCTGACAATGTTCAAGAACAACGACTAAGAGCTCAGTACGTACATAATGCTCGACAAGCACTCACAACTATCCCTTCAGACTTCTCAGAGTTTTATCATGCCCATAAGACTGATTTGGATGCATTGCCCCCTATGCTTCATCTTGCAGTAGAAGAGACTAATCGCTCTCACGCAGCACAATAGTGCTTGTTAACATACTAGAAACTCTTCGAATAATCTCAAGAAGATTCATAATAATAATTGCTTCTTCCTTCTTAACCTTTTGTAACAGTTTCATACCATCTTCTGTTAAAAAGTCTCTTGCCTTACTTACATCATTTAATCGCTGCGGAGTATATTGATAAAAGAGGGTGTAATAATCAAAAAATTGTTTGTTAACTCTTTTGAAGAAATCAATAGTTTCTTTTGATAAAAGTGGTTGATTCTTGCTTAGGTACTGACAAATATCTCTATAACTATCACCAATACGGTTTAAGTTATAGGGAATTATGTAGAGAAAAATATCTGCGTTACCTTTAACTCCATGCTTTACAATTACTCGCTGACAAAATAACACCAGCTGGTTATTTGTTTTCTCAATTTCTGCGATTTCCTTCAAACTTGCAAGCTTCTTTTCTTCAATTGATTGAATGCACGATTCACTCAGAGAGATTGTAACAAGAAATGCTCTTCTTAATGTTGCATCAAACTCTTCAAGGTTACTTGACGCAATAGACTTAAGAATAATCTCGTGCTTTTCTTCTTTTGTAATAATAAAACCGATAAAAGCTTCTCGAAGAAGTGTTTTGATAATTTCAACACTTTGTTTTTGATCATATTTAATGGCGATTTCATCAACTCCATTATGGTGTGCTGCAGAAATAAGATGAATAACAGCTCTTTGGTTCAACCCTCTGATGTCAATACTCTTCTTTTTTATCGCTTGATGAACTTCTGTTTTAACAATCAAGGAGTTTCCTCTCTCATCTATATCAATTTCATCTCCTTTCTTTATGCTCTGCTTATTTGTCCATTTCTTTGGAAGAGAAACAACTAACGTGTTTCCTGCAAGCTGAATGACTTTTCGTTTCATAATAGTTTGATCTTGATTAATTATATAAAAATTTCTAAGCTATATAATTATAAGGTAATATATATAATTTAATGCACACTTACAAATACTCTATTTTTATTTCTACGGAAAACCATTAGAGGTGAACCATCCTATGATCAGAAAAAAAGAACTTCAACTTATCTCATGCTTGCGACAAAACGGAAGAATCAGTTTAACCCATGCAAGTAAAAAAACAAACATCCCTATCTCTACCTTATTTGAAAAACTTAAACGCTACCATAGCACCATTATTACAAGACCAACAATACTCCTAGACTTTGAAGCCCTGGGATATGGCACTCGTGCTACAATCTTCCTCAAAACACCAAAGGAACATAGAAGATCTCTAGAAACACACCTCCAACAAGATGAAAGAGTTAACACGTTGTTTAAGATTAGCAACGGATGGGACTTTCTAGCAGAGACCGTATTTAAAGACCTACAGGAACTTCATAAGTTTCTTGAAGAACTAGAAGACACCTGCCCCATTGAAAAACAGATCCACTTCATCCTTGAAGATGTCAAAAAAGAGGCATTTCTGACAGGATTACCCGTAATCCCCTCCACCAGCCATTTTACGGAAAGCTTAAAAACCACCCCCTCGCCTTAAATTTTAACAAAAACTTAGTTACTTAACACCATGGGAAGAATCAAAACACAACAAATTAAACGAACGGTACGAATACTTATCAACAAGAATCCAAATACCTTTACCACAACGTTCGATCAAAATAAGAAACTAGCTGACGAAAAAGCTGAAATTAGAAGTAAGAAACTCCGTAACGTTATCGCAGGATCCCTCACGAGACAAATCAAATCTCAACAAGATTAAGATGAACTCGTTCGGAAAGCATACTCATGGCTGCTGAAAACGATAATATTATCTTCATCGGACCAAAACCTTTCATGAACTATGTCACCGGTGTTGTCATGCAATTCACAACACAAAACGCTGACGAAGTTGTTATCAAAGGCAGAGGAAAATTCATTTCTCGATGTGTTGATGTTGCAGAAGTCGCATCAAAAAGATTTCTCGAAAACAATGTAGGAATCAAACACATCAATATTAACAGCGAAGAATTCCAAAACAAAGAAGGAAAAAATGTTCGTGTTTCTACAATCGAAATTACTCTCAAAAAAACAGGGGGAAATCAAAATTAATAATAAACATATAGGAATTATTTTTTTAGTGTTAGGGATACTATTCCTTTTAATTTATCCACTTATTTATGCAATGGCGGTAGCCTTTGATTCTGCTGAAGTAACCTCCACTACCTTTGTTGTTCTTGCTTTCGTTTTTTTGCTTGGCCCAGTAAATTTTCTTCTCACAGGTTATGCATTTTTGAAAGCTAAAAGATGGGTGCGTTGGCCTCTTATTCTTTTAATAGCAGTAAGCTTGTTCTTAACATTATTTCACTTAGCGACTGTCCTTGGGCTTGTTGTTTATGGGTTATTCAAAGGCACTATTATTAGCACTAAACTTTTCTTATTGAGTTTGTATTCTTCGATTATTAGCAGTCCTATAACTCTAATAGGAGTAGTATTAGCGATATTTTCCGTATATTCTTGGAGATATGTCTCCCATCACAAAGAGGATTTTAACAACTAAAGGAGGTGTAAAGAATGCCATTTCTAAGATTTGTCATAGGAATCGTATGGATTCTATCTATTATTTGGGTTATCTATGACGTATTTGCAAAGAATCAAAACATGAGCAGCGGAAAGAAAGCACTCTGGACTATTCTTGCAATATTATTCGGATTAATAACTGCTATTGCATATTATCTTATTGAGAAGCGTTAATTGCGCTTTTCTTCTTTTTTATTTTCAATTAAGAACTCGAACGTGATATTCTTCTCTTTAGCTTTCTTTAGCGTAATACCAAAATAATCCTTCTCAGTCCTCTCTAAATCCTCAACCTTCACAAAATACCATGGCTCACGATCAAATCTTAAGCCCAACCAAGGCTCTGCACCAAAACAAGAAGCAAACAATACTAATTCTTCAATTTCTTTCTTATCAAAATATTTGTAAGGGGATTTAATAGCTTTACATTCAATTGCTAAATACCTTCCTTTTCCACCAATAATCAAATCAGGATTAGGTAATGGAGTAGAACCAGAACCAGCAGCACGAACAGCAATAAAACCAGCATCAAAAAACATATGGAACAATTCTCTTTCAGCGCGACTCCCTTTTGCTTTTGACATATATTACCTCTTTTATTAAAATATATTAAATAAAAAAAAGAAGAAAGAATGCATAAATGATTATGCTTATAGATCTCTAGGTTTGATCGTTGAACGTCCGTTATCTTTAGCTCGACGTTCTGCTGATTTGATAAGTTTTTCAACTTCCTTACTGAGTGCATCAGCAAAGTCACCAGCAACGTTCATTTTTGTTGTTTCCTTAATTTTACTTCGAACGACTAAAAGTTCAGCCATTGTATCTCCTCCTTTATTTTCAGATGATTATAGTAAGAATGCCTCTAATTGAGGTATTTAAAGCTTTTGCCTAGAAGGGCTGTATTGCCATTTTTCTCACTCCTCAGAGGATAAAACAAAAATGTTCCATTCTAACTCACCAGAACGAATCATTTTTTCTTTTATGAGATGAAAACTACTATTCATAATAGCATTTTTTGCAGTACCTGGATGAGACATGATCAAAGTAACCCTTGAGACTTGTTTTTTTGCTAAATTTTCTAAAAATACTCTCAATTTTTCTTCAACTTTCTTTGGTTTCATCTTCGAAAAAAACTCAAAAGGTCTTGTAATAACTTGAGATTTCTCAGGAACATTATTAACAGAACCAATTTCAACTTCAACATTCACTTTTGCCATTTGAGCATTGATTTTTGCATTACGAATCTCATTCTCTCTATCAAATCCCTTTGCACTAAACCCTGCATTAGAAGCCTCAATGACTAATCCACCATCTAAACACATAGGATCAACTATTGGAATGTCTTTGTCAAACTGAGAATAATGAACGGCTAACGCAGCAATGAGAGGAGGCACAGCAAAGCGATGAATTCTTACCATATGCTTACGTGTTGATAGTTTCTTTTCTGATAAGAAGATACCAATCGTGCAATAAGAATCCTTGACATCAATACCTAGCGTTTCCTTTGCTTCTTTATTGATTTTTAATTTTTTAACAAACCCATTACGAACCTCTTGAGAAGTAAAGTTTTGATTACCCTCACGCAAACATTCGATAGCTTTGAACTCTCCTTGTATGTCTACATTGAAAATATCCTCTATAGTATTAAATTGAAATTGATGAAGAACTCTGAACGCACGAATTGCAGTCTGAACTTTGGAAATATCTAAATCACCGTCAACGATAACTCTGCCTTTTGTAAGAATTTTAGTTTTAAGATCTAGTTCCTCACATTCCTTTGCAAGAATATCTTCTCCATTATCAAACGTTGTAAGTAAGTATTTCATATGATTATTGAGAACGGAATGTTTTAAAATTGATCGAAGATGAGAAAAAAGTTTCTATAGAACATATAAAATTAAAAAAAAGAAAAAAAGAAGGATACGAATTAGTTCTTTGCCAATCCGTAGATCTGCTTGATCGCGACGATTAATGCAGCAGGAGCAACAAATACTACTACCGCACCCAACGCACCTGTAAGATACCTACCTACACCAGGAATAACCCCTAATGAAGCGGAACCTGCAACCATCAAAGCGATAGTTGCTACCAGGAATGGCGTTGCTTCGCCTGCAGTGACATTCAGCAATCCAATGATTACCCCGAGAATTACGAGGATCAAAACGGTTGCCCAGTTTAAGTCAACCAAGAATCCTGCAAGCACTGCAATAATCAAGCCAATAATAAAAGCGATACCCCCTATTGAGGAGCCGCCCCCTTTCATTGGTTTAACCATAACCTATAATGGCCTTAGCTACACTATAAAAACATTATTTACTATTGCACAATAACTAAAGTATTGCATTACGTATATTTTATTGGTTATTTTCTTGTTTTATGCTCTTTTTTACTTACTTTCTTCAGCAAGATAAATATTATTACTTGTTTCTAAAATTTTAACATTAATCTTATCACCTATCTCTGCAGAACACTTGTTAACACTAATAGCACGACCTTTTGCAACACCAATCATTTGATGCTTTATCCATCCTGGAGCACGAATAATAACTTGAGTACGTTCTCCTTCTCTAAAAACTTCAGGAATACGCTCACGCTTTTCAACATGGAAATCTTTCTTATCAACAACTAACTTCACATCATACTTCTTTTCCCACTTTCTCAATTGATCATAGAACTTCCAGTAATTTAGCTTCTTTGCTACTTTTAATTTCCTAGAAAGAGGATACACTTCATATTTCTGAATACCTAAACCTGCATGAACCTCCTTTGCAAATTTTATTACATCCTCAACATCTTCATCATTCACGCCAGGAAGCCAAACAGGAGTAATTAATAATTCAATCTTTGATTTAGCAACAAGTCTTAAACTCTCTAAAACCTTTTCAATATTATATGAATTCATACCAAACAACTTTTTAGAGCGTTCAGGATGTAGAGAATGTAAACTGACATTAATTCTTGTTAGTTTTGCCTGTTCTAAGTCTTCTATTAATTTTTTTGAAAGGAATGTCCCATTCGTAATAACAATAATTTCAGAAATTTCATGAATTTTTCTTAAACCAGCAACTAATTTAGCAAAATCAGGATATGAAGTAGGCTCACCAACAGAATCTAAGAACACAATAGTATTAGGACCTTTTATTTTTGCTATTTTTTTAACCTCATCTAACAAATAATTAACTTCAACAATAAAATTATTAGGATGCAAATCAAAATCATTAGCAGAAGTAGAACAGAAAGAACACTTCATATTACACGCAGAAGTAGCACGAACCTGCAAAATGTTCGTACCACGATCAATAATACCAAACGCAAGACAGCCAAGCAGAGGAATACCTGATGCTTTTGTAATTTTTACAACTTCTCCCATATAGCACAACTCTACAATAAAACTTAATAAACCTTCTATTAGAAACATCCTTATTCATGGTTCTTGGAACAATAACTGGAAAAACAAGCACTCTCGGATTCAAATTCCTTGTTGAGGGTAATGCAAAGAAATTCCAATACGTACAAGTACCCCATGAAGATAGCTTTGCCTTAGCCCAAATCATGGAAATAGAGAAAGATATCAATTCAACCATCGCTACCTGCATGATTATAGGAAAACGCGATAAAGACTTACTCGTAACACTACAAACACCACCACCACCTGGAGCACCTGTCGATCAAGCAAATGACGAATTCATTACACAAACACTAGGGTTAGGAAAGAAAGAAGGAGCATACCTAGGAACATTAAACGGAAGAGAAGAAATACCTGTACATCTAGACCTCAACAAAGTACTCAGTAAACACGTCGTTGTATTAGCAAAGACAGGAGCAGGAAAATCCTACGCAACAGGAGTACTATTAGAAGAAATATTAGATAGAAAAATACCCATCTTAATCTTTGATCCTCATGGAGAATACTCAACACTCAAATTCCCTAATTCAAGCGCAAAAGAATCTTTAGACAAGCACGGATTAGTAGCAAAAGCATATGCAGTAAATGAATATAGTCCAAATGTACAAGATGTACCCACAGCAAGACCATTAAAATTAGATAATAAGAACTTAACACCAAGCGATTTATTACAATTATTACCTGCAAAACTCTCCAACGCACAACTCTCAGTACTCTATAGCGCTATGAGAAGCATGGGAAAATCAGTAAACTTCCTAGACTTAATCATGGCATTAGAATCAGAAGATTCAAACATAAAATACAGCATTATCAACATCATAGACTATGTCAACAAACTAAACTTATTCTCAGAAGCACCAACACGACTAACAGAATTAGTACAACCAGGAAAAGCAACTATCATCAATCTGAAAGGAACACCCTACGACATCCAAGAAATAATTGTGTATAAACTAGCAAGCGACTTATTCGAAGCAAGAAAGAAAGGAAACATACCACCATTCTTCATGGTTATAGAAGAAGCACAAAACTATTGCCCAGAAAGAAGTTTCGGAGAAGCAAAATCATCAGGAATCATAAGAAGAATAGCAAGCGAAGGAAGAAAATTCGGAATAAGCATCGCAATCATCTCTCAAAGACCGAGCAGAGTAGATAAGAACGTAATATCACAAGCAAGCACTCAATTAATCCTCAAAGTAACAAACCCCCACGATATCAAAGCAATAGCAAACTCTGTAGAAGGAATAACACAAGAGACAGAGAAAGAAATCAAGAACATACCCATAGGAACCGCAATGGTTACCGGAATAGCAGACTTACCACTATTTGTAGACATAAGACCAAGAAAGAGCAAACATGGAGGAGAGAGCATTAGCCCCTTATTAGCAGAATCATCTGATGATGAAGACACAGACATAACAAAAGAAGTAGAATCACATGAAGGAGAATTATTACCCCTAGTACAACCACACACAAGCATAGGAGACCTTAAACTCATCCATGGAACAGACTTCAGTACAACATTAATCCCCTGCAAATCAATAACATTAAACCAAGGAGGAGAAGACTTCCCTATCTTAGTAAACCTCACCAACAACGAATTTATTATTGATCCAAACTCTGGAAAGAGCACCATCATCAATTTTCCAAAACTAGAACTAAGCCCAAGCCAACAACGCGTCTTTGATATCGCATTAAAACAAGGATCATTCAAACCAGCAGACCTCTTCTCAAAATCAGGACTACAATTCTCAGAAATCTATGATATTATTAATTCATTAACAACAAAGGGGTTATTTACAAAACAAGGAGAGACATACACTATCTCACCAACCATAAAAAACTTAACAAACTTAAAACAACTCGCATGCTATGAACGCGTAGACTATGCAAGAGTAACATTCGATAAAAAACTACCTACTACAAACAATGGAGACACACTCCTCAACTTATTATCACGATTTGCAACCATCACTAACGAAAAAGAATGCTGGTTTGTACAATACTCACCAAAGAAGAAATAATCAACCTTTGAGATATTTCTTAAGAACCCATATACCCTCTCTTGTTTTTACAAGCCTCCTTCTATCAAGAATCACAGGATCTCTAATTTGATCATAACTTTGCTCAGGTTTTTGATAAAGAAACACCATTAATCCTGGAGAATAGCGTGTGTATCCATCTCTTTGAATAGCCTCTATTCTAAAGATATTCATCATTCGTGTTGTTGAATAACCTAAGGAGTTTGCTAAATCATAGTTCAGATCTAGCGCAATTAATGTACCATCAGTTTCTTGTCTATTCCTGTTTGATAAAACCCCATCTTCATCCATATCCCAAGAACCACATAATTCCTCTCTTGCAAATTTCATTGCTCTTCTCATTCTTGGAAAACATGGAACATCTAATCCTATAGTTAAAGAAACTTTTTCTTTAATTTCTGATATAGGAGTGTATCTCGCGGACAATGGAGTTGTTGCTTGAAAAAAACTCACTGCATAGGGTTCTGCCATGGTATCTTACCAGCAACGTAATAATTATAAAGTCATAGTCATGCCAACTCAGTTATGAAAAAATTTATTGCAATTTTAGCACTCTTAGTAATAGCGATCTTCATCGTTGGATGTGGACCGCAACCAAAACCGACACAAACAACCCCAGTACAAGGTGGACAAGAACCATCACAACCTGGACAAAACACCACTCAAGGTGGAAATACTGGAAATCAACCTCCAGCACCAACCTTTGACTTTGGACAAGATCAAAAAGATAACCTCGGGAGTCTTGCAAAATGAAACTCACAAAACTATTTAGCATCTTTGTAATCCTCTTACTCGCAGCAATTCCCGTACTTGCTGAAAATCCTGTAGTGGAAGACCAAATAGCAATACGACACGCAAACCTCGATCAAATGCATTATGGTCTTAGTATGCTCGGAGAAGGATTCGTAGCATATATTGCACAAATCGGCGGAGACACAACAAAACTACAATCAATACTTGATGATTTCAATGCAAAGAGAGATCCATTATTAAACGCTAATACCCATGCAGAAATCAATGTACACATGGACCAAGCAAGAATACTCATAGAGAGCTTCATTGCTGAATACAACACACAAATTACTGCAAAGAATGGTAAACCTGCAGAAGGATTAATCAAAGCATTCGACAACTTAAACCAACACAAAGATGAATACGATGCAAAAATTGACAATTATTGGAGTGTTCGAAAAGAAAAATCAATAGAAATCTACGACACACAACTTAGTCAAGCACAAGAATTCGTCGACTGGTTCAAAACACAGGGATATGATACCACAAAATTACAACAAATCCTTGACAGCATCGATGCAAAACAACCAGAACTTATTGCTGCTATTGATGAACGAAATGAAATCAAAATACAGGGAACACTAGCAGATATTGCAATAAAAGTTCAAGCATTAGGAACTGAAGCAGATCGATTACTCAAACAAGGGAAGTAAAACTTCCTTCTTTTTCTTTTTTTAAACATAAGCTTTAAGTATTTTTTGTAATAATTTTAGATACATGAAAACACGACCTTTTGCAGGAAGCATGCTCTTAGGAATTGCTGGATGTGTTACACTACAACCCTCTGAACCCCTAGCGATTAATGTTCTCCCTCCTTGTTATACTCAAACCATTGAACTTCAAGCAGCACGCGCTGATCATGCAGCATCATTCACTACAGATTTAGATATTCCCTCAGAAGCACTTGCAAGAGTAAGAACTGCTGAACAAGCATATAGAGCCTGTAGTGGAGTAGCTCCATCAGGATACCCACATAATACTCTCTCCACAGAAGAATGCGCTGCTGCACAACGCGACATTGCAAGACAAGAACCTGACTATGCAGCAAAGTGTATGATAAGTAAACAAGACTGGACATTGGAAGAGAGAGGGAGATGTATAGTACAAGAACGATCTTTAAATCAACTTAGAAAAAAATTTGATGGGTGCGAATAGTGATACGAAGAAGAACTAGTGTGGGCATTATTGCAGCTTCGCTTCTTACTATTTATTCACAACCTCTTCAAGCTTCTATTCCTTCTCGGAGTGTTCACCATTCAACGCTTCAAGAAACTTGTGATAGTGCTGAAGTTGTTATTGAGCAATATGCAGAACTGTACAATCATGATTGCGTAAGAACAGACAACCCTAGAGAAGATTGTTCTTATCGTCTTGGAAAACTTCAAGAATATGTAACAACTTACAATGAAAACTGTCCCAATGCAGTTTTAGGCGTAAGTTTTGATTAATCAACAATAGTCTTTGGGTATGTGTTCAAATCCATAAATACACGCTCTGTTTTTACTGCAACACCTTGTTTTAGCTTTATCATTTGCTCAGCGCTCATTCTTGAAGTTCCTAAACACACTAATTCATTTTTTAATGAAAGAACTGCAACTAAACTATTTTCAGAAACACAGGACTCAACTTTTACGATACCACCAACATATAACATCGCTCCATGAGCAATATGCCCCACAGCAGAATCAGCAATAAATACTTTTGGCAGATGCTCAACCGCCTTTTCAACAGGAAGTAAGATTTTCTTTAATACTTCTTCTTTCCCTTCAGTATAAAATGCAAAAGCATCTTGAATATCTGTTAAGGAAACCCAATCATGATATGTAAAAGGACCAGCCTTTGTCCTAATTAATTCTTTCATATGCGCTCCAGAATTTAAACGCAAACCAAAATCATGAATATATTTTCTTACGTACGTTCCACCTTGACATCCCATACGAAATAATACATTCCTTCCCTCAATTTCTAAAATATCAATATAGTAAATGGTTCTTTCGCGAAGTTCACGCTTTACAGAAGACTTCACAGGGGGTAGTTGAGTAATTGTTCCAATGTACTCTTGTAATTCTTTTCTAATCTTTTCTTCAGGAATATCATCATGAAGATACATTGTAGCAATGTACTCCTTCCCCGCAGGCAATAATGCTTGAACCACTTTTGTGGCATTGTTTAATGCTAGAGGTAGAACCCCTGTTGGCAGAGGATCTAATGTTCCTGCATGGCCTACTTTATCTGCGTTTAATAATTTCTTTACATAATCAGCAACCTGATGAGAAGTTGGACCAGAAGGTTTATTCACACAAATAACAGAAGATTGTAATAACTCTTGAATAGAACGGTCTTCTGGAAACTTACCAAACTCTTGAGAAGTTTTTGTGTGAGAACGAATTAAAATTTTCCTATCAAGAGATTCGAACGGAAGCTTCCCGGACATTATTACTTCTTTCCAGTTTGGCCAACAATTTTTTCAGCCTTTGGAGAAGGTGAAGTTTTAACAGGCATCTTATCAGCCTTTGAATGATGCTCTTTTGGATGATCATGCTCTGCATGTTCAAGAGTTTCTTTCTTTTCATGCTTCTCATGTTCTTCAGGAGTTTCATGCTTGTGATCATGTGCTTCTTCTTTCTTAGGTTTTTTCTTATCATCTTTCTTTTTCTTTACTTCAACAGAAGCTGAGACTAAATTTACTAACACATAATCTCCTTCCTTTTCAGAAACTTTCTTTACTTTAACAGCAACTTTGTGAGGAGGATTCTTTCTTCCATGCTTATGGAGCTCTTCATTTAATTCTTTTAAGATTCTTACATCCTTAACCTTCATATGCTTTGACAAGAATTTTTTAATTTCGTAAATAGCACGAGGAGTACGTCGATAACTTTCTACACCTAACCAGCTCTTTCTTAATGGAATAACATATTGTCTTTCAAGGTCTGCCATGGTTTATACTCGCGTTTTCGTGCGTCTCCAATGTCTTTTAACTGAAGTATGACGGCCAGGGTGCACTCTACGTCCACGTCCATATATTTTTGGAACTGTCCAGAACGGTGCCCACTTTGTTTGCGAACGACGTTTTGCAAGTCGTTTCTTCTTTGCTAGGTATTTTATTCCCATTATCTTCTCCGAATGATCGTGTCTCGTTTGTGAGGTTGCATTTGAATGAGCACTTCTTTCATGAGGGTATCATCAACTAAACCTTTAATCATGCCTGATTTTACGCCTTGTGAGATTGCATACGCAAACTGCAATGCCTTTTCAGGGTGGGCTTGTTTGAGATTCCCAAAGCGCTCCAATGCTTCTTTGGTAAGGAACTTCTTTGCGAAGTTCTCTATGTTATCGATTTGTTCCTGCGCCTCATTTTGCTGCGCAAGTTCTTTTTCAAGATCTGCGAGTTTCTTTTTACGAATCTCGTCGAGTTCTTCCATTATTTCTTAGCGAGTTTGTCAAGGAAGCTCTTACCTTTTGGGGTAACAACTCTTCCTTTGTGAACACCCTTCTGTGCTTTCTCGATAAGTTTTGCTTCTTCGAGTTGTTGAAGGATTGTACGAATAATTTTTCCGCTTGCAGGACGGAACTTTTCAGGCTTTACGCCACGATTCTTTTTGTTTCCGTACTTTACACGTAATTTTGAGACTCCGATTGGTCCATCGAGGTAAATTCGGCGTAATATTGCTGCTGCTCTTACATAGTACCAGTCATTTCTGATAGGTGGGCGGTCCTTTCCTACGCCTGTTTTGACAAATCTTGTCCATTCAGGTATTTTTATGACTGGATGAAGCTCTTTTGCAGCTTTTTCGATGAAATCGTTTGTTTCTACTTCTTTAATTTTCATTTTGAGTCTGAATTTTGCTTTTTTCTCATAATAGCATTAGTTTTGTTATGAGTAGGGGAAACGACGAGAAATCCTGTATAAAAAGGTTTCTGTAGATTATTCTGTTAATCTATGTACTTGTTCTTTCATAAATCTAAAGACATTTCCAAAAGCATCAGCGCGAGAAGCAACTAAACTTGCACTTATTTTTGTTTCTTTTAAGAATTTTTCAATAATGGGCTCTGCATGTTCTAAGAACTCTTTTGGACTAACATTAGAACATCCTTCACAGAGAAGTTTTACATATCCTCTTACGACTAATGATTCTGAATATCCTTTGAATTGTAATTTTCCGTGTTCTAACTTCGTGCTCATATAGACTCCTGAGATACAGCCTGGGACTTTATTTTGAGAAGTCTTTTCTGCTTGTGGGAATTCAGGAAGTTCTTTCCCTAACTCGATAAGTACTTCTAACATCTCTCTACGATCTGTTAGTTGAGAAAATTCTTCGCTCCAGTGGTCAAAATACTTCTTCAGTGAGTTCATAGGAATGCTTTGGGGAGGCTCCTTTTAAGGCTTTGTTGTGTTATTACTTGTAAGTAGTGGATTTAGAAAGGTTTAAATAGGTGATTCGGGAGATATTTACTATTACCCGGAGGTAACATACATGGCATTTGACCCATTTCAAGAAAACCTAGCAGTATCATTCAAGAACGTTAAAGAAGACGTCTTCGAACTAAGACAAGAACTCAGTCAATTAAACAACGCACTTCTCCAAACTATGAGAGAACTCGACCAGGTTAAAAAACAACACGAATACGACCTTAAAAAAATCGCAGTTCTGAAATCAGGAACAAAAACCATTGTCAAAAAAGTTCCCGTACTCAAAACAAAGACCATTCTTAAAAAAGTTGCAAAAAAAGAAATAATCATTGCAGCAAAAGACGGAAATGGAAAAGCGCACATGAAAAGCTGCCCATTCGCAAAAAACATTAAGAAAAAAATAATCTTCAAAACAAAGACACAAGCATTCAAAAAAGGATATAAAGCTTGTAAATGTTTACAATAAGATGGCTGCAGATTTTCCATTTGCTAGAGAAGGAATGACCCCTTCTATTACTTATGAGAGAAACGGCAAACCTTATGTAGAACTAAACCCTCAAAACGTTAAGAGAATATTTGATAACCCTTCACAAGTTGCAAGTCTTCTAACAGTACCTACTACAGGAGCTAGAAGGCTCATACCTACGGCAGATCTAGGACTAATGTATACAGGTCTTGTAGATCACGTAGTCAGTGCTCAAACAACTCCTGATATTCATTTTGAGTTTGTTACTACACATCACACAAGATATGCTATAAGAACTCGAGGGATTGATACTACTAAACTTGATCTCTAACTATTCTTTTTCTAATCTTTCTAAATCATCTAACTCATTCAATGCAGAATCAAGACCATCATCATTTGCAACAGAGACACTACTATTAGAATCATTTTCCACAGAATTTGGAATATCCGTATTTGAAGAACATGCAGTAAGAACAATAAGTAGCACCATTAAGATCATAAGAATAGCAAATAATTTCTTCATTGTTTAACCTCTATCATAAACTCTCTCCAAGCAGTACGCGCTTCAAGAATAATCGCACGACGCTCAGAAAAAGTTGCAGCATTATTAAAATCAACTTTAAACTGTTCTAATTGAGCAACAATATCAATAACCTGTTCCTCAGAAGCTTCACCCCTTGCAAGCATCTCCTCAGCACGCTCTTCTAAATCATACAATCTAAATTTAATAACTGAAAATGCACGATCTTGATAATCCTTAACACAAGCAGCTCTTGCTTCTCCCGTTAATAATTGACAAATACTATGCTCTTGAGCAAGAGATTTTAAGTTCATTTTATTACGCACACAAGAAATACGCTCATCACCTTCAAAACGCCAACATGTTTGAACGGAAGCATAGACAGCAATACACGTATCTTGCTTTATTTTCTCAAGAGCACGACACTCTTCAGGGAAAAATAATAATTCATTCTCATATTTTTGCTCTTCAGACTCAAGGTCAAGACGACACGCAACACGAGCCTTTAATGAATTAAGATCTCCGCATTTAAGCTTTGAATTATTATCAGGTTGAGTTATGTTTTGTTTAGGAACACCATTTTTCTTAACAGGATCATGAATCTCTTTAAACAAGAATTTACCTGTTGATCCACTTGAGGAAGCAAAAGTAATTGATATATCAAAATACCCATCATCATTAAAATCAATATTTTTATCAGTTCCCAGGGGGATAATAAGAACACTATTCTTAAACGAAACAGAAGCGCTATTAACACTTACATCATCAAGAGTTATCAAGTATTGATCACGATTTGAAAGCTGAATTTTTTTTGTAGCACCCTCTTTAATATTATCACTCACAACTTCATTGAGCATTGTTAGAGAAATCATACTACTTGTCGCCCCTCCACTAGATCCTCCTCCTCCACCACCACTACCAGCAGCAAGAACACTACTTATGAATAGAAGAAGACCTATTATCAGAACACTCTTTTTCATTAATCATAGTTAGCGTAACTCTCTATAAAAATATTCTTATTTTGAATGACGCTTAAAGAACTTCCAAGCTTCCAACGTCGCATCAATATTCTGAGATGAAGGACCTACAATATTACCCGCAATTTCAGGAACTTTTGGAGGATACGTATGACCCATACCATTTACAATATAATAAACAACCTCTGTATTTGCTTTACAATTTGAATAAGAAATTTTTGTTACTGAAGTACCATCATTAACACGCACAGGAAGCTCTTCAGTTTTTGGTGTTGATGCACAACCATCCTTAGAAGCCCACAACTTACGAGCAGACTCAGCAGAAATAACAAAACCACCATCACCTAAACTAGAGAATCGCTTATGCTTCACTTCACCACCATTAATATCAATAAATGGATCAGCAGTACCTTGAATAACCATTACAGAAATAGGAGAAGGATTACAAGAACTTTCTAAATTCTCCGCAAGAGAACCAATAACTGGAGCAATAGCAGCAAATACATCAGACAATTCACATCCCATACGATGAGTCATAATACCGCCATTAGAAGTTCCTGTAGCATAGACACGCGATTTATCAACAGCATACGCTCCTTCAAGCTCAGATACAAGATCACGAATAAAACTAACATCATCAGCACCCGCCTTTGAAGCATCAGTAGCACCACGGCCATCATCCCAATTCTTTTCAATACCCTGAGGATATACTACTAAGAAACCCTCAGTCTCAGAAAGTTCACTAAAACCTGTTAATTTCGCAATTTCAGTATTTGTTTGAGAACCACCATGGAATACTACAATAAGAGGATATTTTTTAGAAGGATCATAATTTTTAGGAATATGAAGAAGATAAGAACGCTTTACTCCATCAACATTTAGAGATCCAGTACTATCCCCTGTTTCAACTACTGCAGGAACATCAGTACCACTATCATCAATATTAGGATTATCTTCAGGAGGAGTTTGATCATCATTCAACCTATCACGAATTCTCTCGCCACATGCAGATACAAGAACTAACATAACAATCAATGCAACAAGAAATTTTTTATTCATAACCATCTCCATATTCTTGTTTCTTTTAAAGTTTATGGAATTCTAATTTTTGCATCACCAGGAGGAAGGGCCTGCATTAATTCATCAAGAGAAGCATTTAACAACTTCTTTAATTTTTTAGCAATATCAGACTTCTTATCATTACCAAGAGAAATAATATAGAACTTTTCACAATGCTTCTTTACCGCAGATAATGGAGCAACCATCACCTTACCATCATACATCCCTACAGCAAGCTCAAGAGTTGGTGTATAATAAGTTCTTTTACCATGAACCATGAACGTTCCTTTTGGTAAACCTAACTCCTTCTTTACTTGATCTGGACGTACCATATACACTTCAGCATTACCTCTCTTCTCAGACCAAGAACGAGAATGAGACGCACAGAAAATAGCACATTCTTCAAATGTAACCTTAGAAGGAGTCTTCCCCTCAGTCTTTATAATCACAAATGGACTACCTGGAAGCTCTGTATGGAACACATAATCAGCATCATCAGTATATTTCTTAACAATAATATCATTTGTTGTTGTATCACGACCAGCAATAACCAAAAAATCTTCAGAAGAAACAAACCATTTGAATTTTTCAAACCATTCCTTCTTACGAACCTCCTTCTTTAAAGACTCTTTAGGCTTTAATGAATCAAGCTTATCTTTAAGATTCTGAATAGCAACATCAATACTCGATAATTTCTTCTTTGCTTTTTTAGAACGCTCATAATATATTGCTGCGTTCTCATCAATACTTTTCTTTAAATCAAGAGTAATCTCAATCATAGCTTCTTCCAACGAATCCCCTTCTTCGAATCCTCAATAAGAATACCTTTCTTCTTTAATTCATCACGCAACTCATCAGCAAGTTTGAAATTTTTAGCCTTACGAGCAGCTTCTCTACGATCAAGTAAATTTTGTTGTTCATGAGATAATGTAGGAACCTTAATCTCTGAAAGCTTTAATCCAAAAAGCTCATCCGCCCTTATTAAAAAATCATACTTCTCTTTAGAACCAAGATCATTACTACTCAAGACCTCCCAAACAATACCCATAGCTTTAGGAGTGTTCAAATCATCATTTACAGCATCATATACTTCTTGTAAAAACTCTGATTTCTTCTTTGCTCCAAGAGAATCATCCTGTTCAAATAATAATTCAACAATCCTTTCACGCAAATGCTCTAGAGAATTCTGAGCAGAACTTAAACCTTCAAACGAAAAATTCAAAGGAACACGATAATGAGTATTAAGCACCATATAACGATACGCTAAGGGATCATAACCCTGCTTCTTAATCTCAGCAATCGTAAGAATATTACCATCAGACTTTGCCATCTTCTCATCTTTCACAACAACAAACTCATTATGCAACCACACCTTCACCCAAGGAACACCAACAAGGGGCTCAGACTGAGCAATTTCATTTGTATGATGCACGGGAATATGATCAATACCCCCGCAATGAATATCAAAATGCTCACCAAGATACTTTATTGCCATAGCAGAACATTCAATATGCCAACCAGGAAAACCAACACCCCAAGGAGAATTCCATTCCATCTGACGCTTCTCACTCTTAGGAGAAAACTTCCATAATGCAAAATCAGTAGGATTACGCTTCTCACCTAACTCAATCCTCTTACCCGCTTCTAACCCTTCGATCTTTAACTTTGCAAGTTTACCATAATCCTTTAGTTGAGAAGTATCAAAATACACACCATCACTTGTGGTATACGTTAAGCCTTTCTTTTCAAGAGCTTTCACCATTTCAATCTGCTCTTTAATATGATCAGTAGCTTTTGGAATAATATCAGGCTCATCAATATTTAATTCTTTCAAATCATTAAGAAATGCATTCGTATAAAATTCAGCAACATCCCAAACAGATTTCCCCTCACGACGAGAACCTTTCTCCATCTTATCTTCACCAACATCTGCATCAGATGTTAAATGGCCCACATCAGTAATATTCATGACATGAAATGGACGTAATTGATTTACTCTAAGAACTCTCTTAAGAACATCCCACATAATATACCCGCGCAAATTACCAATATGCGCATAATGATATACTGTAGGACCACAAGTATACATACGAATCTTATTATCCTCTAAAGGAACGAGATCCTCTTTCTTTCTTGTTAGCGTATTATATAACTTCATAATTCAATAACCACCGATTTCTTTGTCATATCAATCTTTTTAACCTGCGGGAAATTGTTAATTTTGTTTAAAGGAGATTTTAAGATCTCAACAACAACATCATAATTCTCGTATAATACTTCTGCTTTTCTTTTTTCAAGCTCTATCTCTTGCTCTAATTCTTTCTTTCTTTCTTCTTGTAATGCAATCGCATTTAATAATTTAGCACGATCTTTCTCCAAAGGATCTTTACCTGTAATAAACTCATCCTCAAGAGCTTGACTAAACGAAGGAATACTTATTCCAGGTTTTGTTATTAATTCAAAAGGAAATGCAGCACCATCAGAAGTCTTTATAGGAGACAAGGGAAGCGCAAGAATATCCTTGATCGTTGAAAACACTTTTTTCTTCTCAGCAGGAGAAAGCTTTTTTGCATTTTTATCAATATTAGCACGAGCACATACTTCCTCAGCATACACCCCTCCCAATCCAAACTCAATAGCTAACGATTTCACAATATTCTCACGAGAAGAACCTTCTAATTTTTTTTCAAATTCACCAAACGAAGCAGAGGCCATATCCAAATGACCCGCAGGAGGGTACGTATAAGAACCGCCAATCTCAACTTTTCGATCTTTCCAATTCTGCTTTTCAAAAACACCAATAATCTTATACTGATCATCACAGAGAATAATATTACCCTTGCTAAACAACTCAACAATCAAAATCTTTTCATCCTTACCCTTGAAATGAAACTCTAAAATACGCTCAAAATTCTTTTGAACAGAATACACCCTAGCATTCCCTAAATGCTTTCTTAAGAACATAGCAAACGTTAACTGAGCATCAATAGCCTTTCTCGATGAAAGAAATACTCCAGAACCAACTAAAATACGAATAAGCTGCTTGCCATCTTTATGAATTTGTAATAATAATTCTTCTTTAGAAGGCTGGTATACTTTATCTAAATGAGCACCATCAAAACTCGCAAGTTCTTTACGAATAAAATACAAGTCCAAAGCAGCAAGAGTTCTCATAGAGTTATGCTAAGAACTAAGTTATAAAAAGTTAACCAAAGAGTGAAGTTCCCTTCGTAACCTTCACAATAAATCCACTATTCTCATAGACTTGAGAACCTGCGAAAATTTTAACAGAAAATGCAGGAGTATCCCCACTTGTAATCTTTGCGAGAGATCCAGGAGGAGCCTCAACAATAGCCCTGAATGTAGCCTGTTGACCTGGTTCAAGATCAATAGTAGGATCAGACAATAATGTCGCAGTAACACCAGAAGCTTGGCCCTGCTTTTGTGTCAATTCAACTCTAAAAGTTTGCTTTCCAGGGAGGCTTCCATCATGCCCTATAACAATATCAACCGTTGATTCCCCACCATCTTCAACTTCAACAGATGAAGGAACACTAAACTTTCCACCAATATCTATCTTACTAATACTTGCTTGTGCTCCTTGAAACACCTGCTTTGTTAAACTTTGAGCATCACCAATAATACCTGAGACAAAAGCAATACCTAGACCTAAAAGAACAACACCAATAACAATAACAATAATCGTTGTGATAGAGAGCTCAATTGCTCCACGACGCGATGATCTCTTTTTCTTAACCAAAATCTTTCAGCCTCTTTAAGGGCTATTGCACGATGAACCCTTATATAAACCTTAGCATAAGATTCTTAAACCTATGTTTCACAGTAGCTACTTATGGCATTTGACGGATTTATACCAAACCCATACTTACGAGCACTCGTTATACTCTTAGGAGTATTCATTCTTTTACGCTTTGGAGTATACATTATTGAAAAAATCGCGCTACAACTTACCAAAAAAACTAAAACAACGGTTGATGACTTATTCGTTAAAAAAACATCTAAACCCTTTACATTCCTCATAGCATTCATCGGCTTACGAGTTGCTGCAGAAGAACTTTTTGCATTACATCCAAGATTAGAATACTTAACTACTCACATTATGGCTTCATTAATTATTATTGCTGGAGCGATCATTATCTATCATTTCATTGATTTATTTGTTATTATAGGATTACGAAAAGCGCTCAAAGGAACAAACTTTGAATCAGAAGCAACATTAGAATCCCTCGCAAAAAGTGTTATGACCGCTATTTTTGGCATAATTACTTTCTTAGTAATACTCTCTGTATGGGGCGTTGAGATAGGACCATTCTTAGCAGGACTAGGAATTGCAGGTTTGGCAGTAGCGCTAGCACTACAACCAACATTAAGCAATGTCTTTTCAGGAATGTCAATGATTCTTGATAAGACCATTAAGAAAGGAGACTTAATTTACTTAGATCAGAATACTAAAGGAAAAATACAATCTGTAGGATTACGAAGCACGAGAATACTCACCTTTGATAATGAATTACTCATTGTACCAAATAACAAACTAGCTGAAACAACTATCCAAAACGTCGCACAACCAGAACCCATATCAAGAGCTGTTATACAATTCTCCGTAGCATACGGAACTGATGTGGATAAAGTAAAAGAAATAATATTAGAACAAATAAAACAAGTAAAATACTGCCTAGAAAAACCAAAACCATTTGTAAGATTCACCGAAATGGGATCATCATCATTAAACCTCAAAGCATACTTCTACGTAGATACCTTTGAACACAGATTTAGAGCTATCGACGAAGCAAACACAAGAATCTATAACACGCTCAGAAAAAACAAAATAGAAATACCATTCCCACAACTAGACGTGAGATTAAGAAAGAAATAATATGGAAGAAGAACTTCTCAATATTAAAGAAAGAAATAAGAGAGTTGAAGCAGACAAAGCTTGGGAAACAAGCAAGACAAGAAGATTTTTGATAGCAATTCTCACTTATTTTGTCATGGTACTTTTTCTCTATGTGATTAATGTGCCAAGACCTTGGATTAATGCACTAGTCCCCACCTTAGGATTTATACTTTCTACTTTAACATTGTCAATCTTTAAGAAAATTTGGCTTAAACAAATATATAGAAAATAAAGTGGGCCTAGGGGGATTTGAACCCCCAACGTCACGAGCTTCAGTCGTGTGTTCTCCCAGGTTGAACTACGGGCCCAAAGATTTTTGCCACCACAGCATATATAAAGGTTTTCCAAACATCACACTCTTAGCACATGAACGAAGCAAAACTAACCGAAACTAAGTGGGACAAAAGCCTCGAAGTTCCTATTGTAAAAGTATGGAAAGAACAGAAACATTATGCGTTTAGTTCTAAAACAAAGAAAAAAGTTTACTCTATAGATACACCACCACCCTATGTTAATTCCCCCATACACATTGGGCACGCAACTACCTACACCTTGATGGACATGTTCGCACGATATAAGAGAATGACAGGACATGAAGTATTATTCCCACTAGGACTAGATAGAAACGGACTGCCTATCGAGATGGCAGCAGAGAAAAAATTCAATGTTAAACTCACTAGCATGTCACGAGAACAAGCACTAGAACATTGCGAAAAAATATTAGAAGACTCAAGCGATGCGTCAACAGACTCATTCTATCAATTAGGAATAAGCTTTAATTCATGGGAACGAGGAAACAATATAGGGGATGTCTACCACACAGACTCACCAGAATATAGAGCATTAACACAAGCAACATTTATTGATCTTTGGAAGAAAGGAGTTATTTACGAAGCAGAATATCTTACAAATTATTGCCCTGGATGCAGAACAACTATCGCTGATGCAGAAATTGATAGAAAACAAAAAGAAACATTCCTCAACCAAGTTCTCTTTACCATAAAAGGAAGTAATGAAAAAATAACTATAGCAACAACCAGACCAGAATTATTATGCACTGCAGCAATGATCATTTATCATCCAGAAGATGAACGCTACAAACATTTGAACGGAAAAATAGCAATAACACCCTACTACAATATTGAAGTCCCTATACAACCTCATACTCAAGCAGACCCAAATTTTGGAACCGGATTAGTATTCATGAGCGCAAGCGCAGGAGACCAAGACGCAGTACGATTCTTACGAGAAATGGGAATCAAACCAATCTCAGCAGTAGGTACCGACGGAAGAATGAATGGGCGAGCTGGAGAATTCAAAGGACTAAGCAGTAAACAAGCAAGAGAAAAAATAATACAAGCACTCAAAGACAAAGGACTATTAATCAAACAAGACAAATTAATACATTCTGTACCCATTTGTGAACGAAGCAAAGATGAAATAGAATTTGTTAGCATGAATGAATTCTACTTAAAGCAAACACAACTCAAAGAAGAACTCAAAAAAATAGCTAAAAATTTAAATTTCTACGAAGAAAGCTCAAGACAAATACTCTATGACTGGATTGACTCTGTCAGTATAGACTGGCCACTATCACGAAGAAGATATTATGCAACAGAAATACCCTTATGGAAAGTACAAGAAACAGGAGAATACGTAACACCCCCAAAAGGAAAATACTACCAACCATGGAAAGAGAAAGCTCCTAAAGAATTACAAGAAAAATACAAAGGCAAGACATTAGTTGGAGAAACAAGAGTATTCGACACATGGTTTGATTCTGCATCAACACCACTCTACATAGCACAATGGGGAACAAAATTCTATGAACAACACAAACCTGTAACATTACGCCCGCAAGGAAAAGAAATTATCAGAACATGGTTATACTATACTCTACTGAAGACATGGCTATTAACTGACGAAGTAGCATTCAAAGATATCTGGATTAATTATCACGTTGTAGACGAAAACGGAAAGAAAATGAGCAAATCATTAGGAAATGGAATAGACCCCCATGACATCTTACAACGATTTGGAGCAGAACCCTTTAGACTATGGTGCGCAATTGAAGGAAACATTACCACAACAGACTTGAGATGCAGTTTTGATAGAATTGATGGTGCAGGAAAGACCTTAGCAAAACTATGGAATGTTGCAAGATTTATTTCAATGTTTGACGATGCAAAAAAACCTAAAAAATTAGAAACGCTAGATACCTGGATATTATCAGAAATAGATAAGTTAGTTGAATATAGCAATGCATGTTATGAACGATACGACTTCCACAATCCAGCAATACAACTCAAACACTTCCTATGGGAACCATTAGCAAGTCATTATTTAGAATTAATCAAGAAAAGAGCATACAACGAAGAAAAAATCTTTACGGAAGAACAACAAGCATCAGCACAGTATACTCTACACGAAGTGTTACGAACATACCTACGATTATTATCCCCTATTAATCCAATCATCACAGCAAAAATCTACCAGGATCTGTATGGAAAAAACATCCATGATCAAGAATTCCCAGAATCACACAAAGCACCAGCAGCAACATTTACGAAAGAACAACTATCAGAATTAAACAGCATGATCTGGAAAACAAAGAAAGAAAATGGAAAATCATTACGAGATCCAATAACTTCCTTACAAATTCCAGAACATTTCAAAAACATAGAATCAGATCTCAAATACGCGCATTCTGCACAGAAAATAAGTTATGGCGAATTAGATATTCGTTTGTGACAACACTTAAAAACAATAACTTCTCAAGGTTAAACAATGTCAACACATGCTGAAAAAAGAAAATTAAGAAAAGTTCTTGCTGAATTAGAACACGTACGAGGAAGACATACAGAATTAGTATCAGTCTATGTTCCCGCAGGATATGATATTAACAAAATCATCCAACACTTAGCGCAAGAACAAGGAACAGCAAGCAATATCAAAGACGCGAGAACAAGAAATAATGTTATTGATTCGTTAGAAAGAGCAATACGTCTTCTTCGAGGATATAAACAAACACCGATTAATGGAATAGCAGTATTTGCAGGAAATGCATCGGAATCAGAGAACAAAGTAGACATTCATGTATGGGGGGTAGAACCACCAGACCCTATTAACTTCCGAACCTATCGATGCGATCAAACATTCTTAACAGAACCATTGCACGAAATGCTTGAACATAAAGAAGTCTTCGGACTATTAGTAATGGATAGAAGAGAAGCAACACTCGGGCTCTTAAAAGGAACAAAAATCATTGCACTTGCTAACATTACTTCAGGAGTGCCTGGAAAGACAAAAGCCGGTGGACAGTCAGCACAGAGATTTGAAAGATTACGAGAAGGAGCAGCAATAGAATTCTATAAGAGAATAGCAGAATTATGCAACCAACATTTCCTAGAAATGAAAACAGAACTTAAAGGAATACTCATCGGCGGACCAATACCAACAAAAGAAGAGTTTCACGAAGGAAAATACATGAACGAAGAATTACGAAGAAAAGTTATTGGAATCAAAGATATGGGAGATACTAGTGAAACAGGATTACGAGAATTAGTAGAACGAGCACAAGATGTTTTAGCAAAAGAAGTTATCATCGAAGAAAAAATAGCTATGGAAAAATTCTTTGAAACCCTAGCAAAAACACCCGACAAAGCTGCATACGGAAAAAAACAAGTAGAATATGCAATAAGCCTCAACGCAGTTGATACCTTATTATTATCAGAATCACTACCTGATGAAGAAGTTGATATTATAGCAGAGAAAGCAGAAGCTATTGGAGCAACAGTAAAAGTCATCTCGTTAGACACAAAAGAAGGCGGACAACTCAAAGACCTTGGTGGCTACGCAGCAATTCTACGTTATGCAATACAATAAAACTTATTCGCACTTCAAAACTTTTCTTTCATAAACAAAATCAATTGGTTTTTCTGACTTTGCAGTTTGAATAATATGATAGGGTCTTGTTGGAGCGTATAACACTTTACAATCCATATCAGGGTAGACTTCATCAATAAACACTTGAATAGAATCTTTATTCTCAACAATATTCATGATTGTTATATTATACCCCTCACTAGGCTTTTCTCCAGCGAATACTCCAATACCCATCATTGTTTCATTTAACAGAGGAGCATTAATTTGTCGAGGAAACACTTGGGCCCACAAGACTTTCCATTCACTCTTATCAAAAGCAACCATCTCCCCGCCGTTCATCAATATTGTCTTCACATATAATTCTCTCTCATCTTCTTTGAACACTACTCCGACATCTTTAGCTATTGTCATAAACTTAATTTTTACATTATCAACTTTAACCTCTGGAAGAATAGGAGTACTTTTTGTGATGATAGAATTATTTGTACTATTAATAGGAACTTCTGTTGTTTTTGGAATAGTAGGATGTGCAAGCTCAGGAATAGGCTGACAAGCAATACCAAAGAGAGATAATAACACTAAACAAAAAATTACCCTTTTCATCTCAACAGAATACTTATGATTCTTAATAAATCTTAGCGTTTATTCTTTGCAAAAAATTCCATTAATTCAATAGGAATAGGAAGAACAATAGTTGAGTTCTTCTCAGCAGCAATCTCTTGAAGTGTATGCAACAATCTCAAATTCATAGTACCAGGTTCTTTACTCATAATCTTTGCAGCTTCATAGAATGCCTTTGCTGCTTCTTGCTCTCCAGATGCTGAAGTAACCTTTGCACGACGATCACGCTCTGCTTCAGCCTGAGCAGCCAATGCACGCTTCATATTTTCAGGAAGTTCTATATCTTTAAGCTCAATATTTGTAACACGAACACCCCAAGGGTCAGTTTCTTTATCAACAATAGACTGAATCTTAGAACTAATCAATTCACGTTTTGCAAGGATATCATCAAGTTCAAACTCACCAATAATATTTCTCATAGTTGTTTGCGCTAACTGAGAAACAGCATAATCAACATCTTCAACCTCTAACACTGATTTATCAGGATGAGAAATTTTGTAATATAAGACTGCATTCACTTTTAATGAAATATTATCCTTAGAAACACATTCTTGAGCAGGAACATCAACAGTTTTAATCCTTAAATCAACTTTTTGATAACTTTGAAAGATAGGAATAACCAAACGCCATCCAGGTTGCATAACACCAGTATACTTACCTAATTTGAACTTTACTCCACGCTGATACTGATTAATCTGACGAATAGAAGATAGTAGAATAAGAACAATAGCTCCAAATAATACCCAAGGCCACACCATTTTTATCATAATAGCGCAAGTTCTATAAAAACCTTCCGTGAATTCTGTTCTAGCAATCTTTAAAAATTAAACAACGTACAAGAATTCTATGCAGGATACAAAAAACCGTATCGAAGCAGTTCTCTTCACGACTGGAAGATTCATGGATGCAGAAGAAATAGCACAACTCTGCGGAATTGGATCCATAGGACATATTAAAGAGGCTATTCAAGAATTACAAAAAGACTATGAAAAAAGAGAGACCTCTTTAGTACTCGTTGAAGAAGAGGGAAGCTATAAATTAACTATTAAGAAAGATTACAACTTCCTCACCACAGGACTCTTAGACCAATCAGAACTTGACGGTCCAACACTAAAAACACTCTCATTAATCGCATATAAACAACCAGCACTCCAGTCAGAAATCATTGACATGAGAGGAGTTGGCGCTTATGACCATATCAAAATCCTCAAAGACAACCAGTTCATTGTATCAGAACCAAAGGGAAGAACAAGAGTATTGAAATTAGCACCAAAATTCTTTGACTACTTTGACTTAGTAGAAGGACAAATCGTACCAAGCCTAACTAATGAAAAAATAACACAAATAGAACAAGACACAAAACACATGGAAGAAGAAGTGGACAAAATAGAAAAAACACTAGAAGAAAAACAACACGAACATGAGAAAAAGAAAAAATCAGAAGATGATACTATAGAAGTAAATAACGAAGACGAAGAGGATACTATTATTACTGAAGAACAGGAAAAAGTCAATGAATAAATATATCATATCACTTATTATTATCAGCATTCTCGCAGCAGGATTACAAACTTATTATACCTTTAGCGAACCAACATTTAATCAGGACAGTTCTTATCTGCACTTGCGACAAGCAGAACACATCATACAAAACCATGAAGCTCTACGCTATGATCGTTTAAGCTATGGAGGAAGGACATTCTACGGAAGCGCATTCTATTGGTATTTCATCGCAGGATTCTTAGGAATATTCGGCATATATGCACTAAAAATAATCCCCCCACTTATCTTTCTCGTTCTCCCACTTCTTATTTATCTCATCACATATCATTTTCTTAAAGAAGAAAAATATGCATGGCTTGCAGCAGTATCATCAGCATGGATCCCCATCATGTGGAAAGAACTCACCAACTCTCTTGATTTACTCTTAATTTTTATTCCTCTTGCAATACTCTTATTCTATACTTACTTAGAAGCTGACAACAACCAAAAACATCTTCTCCCACTCATTATTATGACCTTCCTCTTAGGAATTATAACACCCTACAGCTTAATCATAGCAGTAACCCTCCTTGTTTGGCATATCTTAATGTACATAGAAAACTTTACACCAGAACCTATCAGAGGAGAAGCAACATTCCTCTTTGTACTCTTCACATTTTTCTTTCAATTCTATCTCTACAGAACACTCATCACTACCCTAGGCCCAGAAATTATTTATCAAGGCGCCCCAAAAACACTCCTCAATAATTATCTTAGTAGCATTAACCTCTTCGTACTTATCGGAGGTATAGGAATACTCTCTATCATATTCGGAGCATATGGGATTTATACCACCCTCAAAAAACCCAACGAACCATTTACTCTAGTTACCGCATTTATTTTTACAATCATTCTTCTCCTCTTTGCAAAACTCATACCCTTTATTCCAGGAATGATACTCCTAAGCATTGGAATGGTACTCATGGCAAGCACTGGCTATGAACAATTCTTTAGATATATCTCATTAACAAAATTCTCAAAACTTACAACACCTGCATTCATTGTGCTTATTGTACTCATTGGACTAACCTTAACACTCCCCAGTATTATCTCTGGGTATGGAACAAGAGAAAATACCCCAACAGCTTCAGAAATAGAACTTTTTACTTTCATCAAAGAAAGCACTCCTAAAAACTCCATTATTCTAACAGGAATTAACGAAGGAAATATTCTTACTTATTATAGCGAAAGAAAAAATCTCATGGACAACAACTATATTGGAGCACCAGACTCTAATAGAAGATATGATGCATTAAATCAACTCTATAGCACAGAATCAAACATCAAAGCACAAGAACTTGTTGAAGAATATGACATAGACTATATTTATCTCTCTCCAAGAACACAAGATGAACATAACATAGATATTCTTCCCTATACTCAAGACAATCCATGCTTCACCATCATAAAAGACACTCCAGAAGGGGGGAAACTGTATGAATACACGTGCTGATCTCCTTGTTCTTATACCACTCTTAGTAATACTAGGAGCAGCTCTCACACTCCCTCACTTCTTAAGAGATGACAACACCCTCATAGGAGGAGACTCTTACTATAACTTACGCCTTGCAGAAAATCCTCTCTCAACACATGATGATCTCAGCTACGGAGGAAGAACATCAGTCATTCATCCCTATGCACTCCTCTTATACTCTGGAAGTTTTATCTCAGGAAAACCGCTAGAACCTATCGGATTTATCATACCCTATATTATTGCACTCCTTATCTTAGGACTATTCTATCTTATCCTACGTAACCACGAGTTTAGTAAGCTCTTTTCATCAACAAGCACGGTATTATTAGCACTATCACCACCATTCTTCTATCTTGCAAATACAATCACCGACCATGCACTCGTCATCCTCCTCATCCTCGCAGCATATTACTTACACCAAAAACACAGAACAACTCCTGCAATTTTCTTAATTATTCTTACTGCATTCTTTGGATTCTATCAATCACTCATTGCGATCATGCTTCTTAGCATCCACGGACTAAGAACAAAGAAATATCCTATCTTCCCCGTACTTCTCATCTTTATCATAGGGCTCATACCCTACATCCTCTACGGAATACCTGCTCCCCAACCATCACAACTTACTACAAGAACATCTATAGAATCACTCCTCATTGTATTAGGAGGAGTTATTAGCTTCAGCATCTTCGCAATAGTCCTAGCATTCTTTGGACTACGCACACTATGGAAAGAACAATACGCACACCTCTCACTCTATGTTTTAATCATTGCTCTCTTTGTATTCACACTCTTTAATTCTCTAGGAGTATTATACTTCAACATTCCATTCATATTCTTAACTGCACTAGGACTATCACAGCTTCTTAACACAAAGTGGACATCACCCATACTCCAACACATTATTACAGGAATACTCCTTTTAGGAATAATCCTTTCAATACTCCTCTATATTCAGAGCCTCAGTATTAGCGACCCCGCACCTGAAGTTTTTGAGGCATTCCAAGCGCTCCAAGAACGAGAACCTAATATGAACATTACCATAGCATCACACCCTGATAATGGCCATTGGATTACAAGCATAGGGGGGAGAAAGAACGTTATAGACACCGCTTACTCTTTCGCACCAAACCCTCAGGAACGATGGGAAGACCTCCAAATACTCTTCCATACAAGAGATTTTAGCGAAACTCAACGCATAATCGAAAAATATAATATAACCTACATCTACATCGATAGTGATATGAAAAACGGACAAGTATGGAATGCACCTGATGAAGGACTACTCTTCTTCCTCGATGCTTCAACAAAATTCAAGAGCATCTATAAAGGGGATACTATTGAGATATGGGGTGTAGAACTATGATCACCTTTTCAATGATTATCATCTGGATTGTCTACTTCCTACTCCTCTATCTTATGATCTTTTGGCTCATTGTATTTATTGAAGAAGGAATTGAAGACACACCAAAAAAACTTACAAAAACACCACTTGTTACTATTGCAATACCCGCATGGAATGAAGAACACACCGTCATTGAAACATTAGAATCAGCACTAGCATTAGACTATCCCCATGATAAATTAGAAATTCTTGTTATTAATGATGGAAGCACAGACCACACAAGAGAAGTTGTTGAAAAATACATTGCACAAAGCAAACGCGCTATCACTCTTATCAACCAAGAAAATAAAGGAAAGGGAGCAGCACTCAATAATGCAGCAAGGAAAGCAAAGGGAGAAATATTCATACCATTCGATGCAGACAGCCTCATTAGAAGTGATGCATTACAAAAATTATTACCAGAATTTGAAGAACATGAAGATATTGCAGCAGTCCTCCCACTCATGAAAGTATGGAAACCTAAAACGTTCATTCAAAAAATTCAATGGGCAGAATACATGGTAAACCTCTTCTACAAAAAACTCATGAGCCATTTAGACTGCGTCAGCGTAGCACCAGGACCATTTAGTGCATATAGAAAAAAACACTTCCTCGCAATAGGAGGATTTGATGAACATAACCTCACAGAAGACCTTAATATCTCACTACGCCTACAACAGCATCACTACAAACTCGTTCAAGTATTTACCACAGAAGTGTATACAAAAGCACCATCAACATTCGCAAAATTCTATAATCAAAGAAACAGATGGTACAAAGGAACAATACTCAATGCTGTAACCTTCAAAAACATGGCATTCAACAAAAAATACGGAGATTTCGGAATGATTCAAATGCCAAGACTCTTATTAGAGAGCATTGTTGTTGTCCTTATAGCTGGATTAGTATTATATTCAAACATCTTTGTTCCGCTCTGGACAAAACTTAAAATGCTCTACTTTAGCAATTTTAATCTCTTACCAAGTGTTCAATGGGGTATTGATAATTTTAAGTTCATAGATGTTAATTATACCAATATCTTCTACACTATCATGCTCATGGTATTCGCAGCATTCCTGCTCTATTACGCACATAAGGCATGCAAAGAACCACTAACCAAAGAAGGATACTTAGTCATACCATCATATTTATTATTATATGGACTCATGGCAACTATCGTCCTTGTAGGAGTCTTCGTAGACCTTGCACGAGGGAAGAAACAACGATGGTAGAAAGAACGACATCAACACGCCTCTATATTATAGCAGGAATTATTACACTCCTCATATTCCTTGTAGGACTATTCATAGGAACAACACTCACCAACGAGCGAGCAAACGCAATAAGCACTGATAATGAACGACAACGATTAGATATAGAAAGCACACAATTACAGTATGTTTATTTATCAAGTCTTAGAGATCAAGAACAATCCTGTGGAGCTGCACTCAAAACACTTGAAATTAATATTAACAATTTAGAAAATACACGCAAAAAACTTGAAACATACATCTCTTCAGCCATTACAGAAAATGAAGACTTTATCTCCTTAAAACGAGAATATATGATCGCTGAATTACGCTACTGGATATTAGCACGACAGACACAAGAACTCTGCGGAAGAGATGCAGTAATACTCTTATACTTCTATTCTAATAATGAATGCACTGATTGTTCATCACAGGGAATAATCCTTACAAACCTCAAAGATCTCTTCGGAGAAAAATTACTTATTTTCTCTATAGACGCTGACTTTTCACAAGAACCTCTTATTAGTATCATCAAAGAAAACTACAAAATTAATGAGCTACCAACAATTATTATTTATGATAAAAAATTCTCCGGAATACAGACAGAGCAAGAACTAGAACAAATCATTTGTGAACATCTTGATAATTCTACTCAACCTTGTGCTGCATATTCATAGACTAAAATACTTTCAGATTCTATAACCTTCTTAAATTCTTCATGTGAATCTAACCACTCTGCTGTAGGATGCTTGATTCCTTTGAAAATAATAATTAATCCCGATTCTCTCATATTTGAAGGGAATACTTTGTAAAAAGACTCATCTTGATTCCACACCTTTACGGTTTTCATATTAGTATAATATGCAAATACAGGATAGTTATTATTAGCATAAATAATCGTATTAGGTGGATATGTAGCAACAATCTTTTCAGAAACTCTCATTGCCTCACTTTCATAAGGGATAATACGATTCTCTCTTATTGCTGTAATCCCTGGTATGAGCGAGAATAGAACTATTAGTACAAATAGTAGTAGCAGGATTCTGCTTATCATCTTATTTGTAATCATTGTCCATCCTCTCCCAGCGAGAATACTTAGTGGAAGAAATGCTGGAATAATATACCTTGCTTCTTTGTGAGATGTAATTGAAAGATAGATAATAAACACCACAGCCCACGCTAGTACTGTTGTTTCAAAAGAACGTTTCTTTGTAAATACTATCCACATCAGCATGAACATAACTAATCCTATAAGTAGTGCATACTCATGAGATGTACTAATAGTTTTCAAATAGAAGAATACTCCTTCATTATAGTCAGTAACTTTTTGCACAGCACTTATGAACGGATATAAGAAAAACCCGAGTTTCACCTGAGCCCAAATAAGATAAGGAAGGAGAATAAGGAACGCTCCAATACAAGTATAGCATAAACTCTTCAATTTTATTCGTTCTACAATAACATAATAGAGAGGAATAAGAACTAAAACTACGAGTGTTGTGAACTTCATTAAAATAGCAAGACCAAAGAATACTCCTGTGATAAACCAATAATGATTTTCTTTAGTATTAACACTTTTTGCAAAAAAGTAAAATGCAATAGCAAGAATACTTACAGCAGGAAGATCGGTCATAATATCATGAG
>CAYVWZ010000005.1:48496-49810 GCA_964455655.1 Candidatus Woesearchaeota archaeon | reverse complement strand
CTGATAATGCGTCTGCGACAGCAATAACAAAAATTCCGCTAATAATTGCTAATAATGAGTGTGTTCCAGCGTTTAATCCTACAATAAGTCCGAGTGTTGTGACCACTCCTGATGCTAGACCAAAACTTAATCCCTTTTTTATTGCTAATCTCACAAGAAGTTATTTTGTAATGGAGTATTTAAGTTTTATTTAAGCTCCAAATAGCAGTGCTTCTTTTTCCTCTTGGTTTTGCAAGTCCTTTTTTTCTTAGTGCTTGCAAATCATTACTAATAGTTCCAGGTGTAAGCTCCTTGGATCGTAAATATCCCATGATCTCGGAACTATTTGCAGGGCCTTGTTGAAGACGTTCCAGGATAGTTTCACGTATTAATGCAACATCAGCTCTTGGTGTTCTTGTGCGATTGCTAAAATAGCCTGTTGCTTGTTCATCAGACAAAGATTCTCTCCCCAAGCTGAGTGTTGCGAGAACAAGCTCATCATCAGTGGGACGTTCAAAATAGGATGTGTGTGGTGTAGATAATATTTCTTCTCTATAGCCCTCTGGATATTGTGGTGTTTCATAGGCAATAATATCTAAGTTCTCTCGAGATAAGAAAGGAAATCGCCTGCTCCATTCAAGTACTGCACTCTCAATATCCGTGTGGGGGATTGCGCCTTCTTTTCTGGTAAGAACGATTCTTTTTTCTGCAGGTCTGGGGGAGATGCCAATTCCAGAGTATCCTTTCTTTTTTAAATAATCAGCAATTGTCCATAGTCTTTCATCATTTAGTTCATGAAATTCTCTATTTCCAGTATATACAATATCTGCTATTGTTGCTGGTGATGTTGCCATTGTTTTTTCATTGAATCTATGTTGTTTTTATAGAGTTAGTAAGTATAATATGACTATTTTGGTGGGTACCATTTTCCTTTAGGTCCTGATTGTGTTCTACGATATCTTTCTTCAAGAAGTGGTTTTAGCGCTCTTCGTAAATCAGTATCAAATAAGAATTCTTTAGAAAGTTCTAATCCTCTATAGATTCCGTTTTGTGTTATGCCAGGATGTTCTGTGATGAACACAGCTGCTCTTTCAGTCAGTGTTAGTGGTTTTTTCGATGGAGTTGATGATCTTCGACGCGCTCTCCGAGGGGTTGGTTCTGGTATTTCTTCATCAATAACAGGTGGTGCTGCTTGTGGTTCTTGAACTACTGCTGCTTGTGGTTCTTGAGGTGCGGTGGGTTCATTAACAACTATTTTTTTTGTTCGTTCTCTCTTCGAAGTCTCAACAACACTGCACGCTCCGCTCTCTCTATCATAGCATATAATTTTTCTTT
>CAYVWZ010000005.1:0-48486 GCA_964455655.1 Candidatus Woesearchaeota archaeon | reverse complement strand
TATTGGTGTTGATATAAAATGGATAGATAAAAATTCTATAACCATAACTCCTCCCTTCAGATGCAACATATGCATGAACATCATAGAAATTTTTCCCACCATTCTTGATATAATCAACAACAAGTTTTTCTGTTCCAGAGAGTGCTGTAGGCGCTATTGGTTTTTCTTTGGCAATAACTTCTTTAGCAGGTTTTGGAGGTTCTTGTCCTTTTGGGTATTGTGGGTTTTTATGGAGTGTGAATTCTATGTGATCTGGGTGAAGAACATAGGTGTCTGCCCAGAGCTCTATTCCTCTTGCTAAAATTTTTTCATCTAAAGGTTTACCATTAATAACAACAAGTCTCTGTTCAAGTAGCACGGGATGGACGCCGAGAAGTCTCTCTCCTGTTGCCGTGCGAAGATATCTCTGCATATTTTCAAGGCCTTGTTCTGTGAGCTTATCAAATTGTTTAGGTCCTTTGTAAGAAATTTCTGCAATAGTTCCAGGAATAACCGGCATATGTGTTATAGTTCTAAGGTTGTATATATACACTTCTCTACTCTGACACTAACATAGTTACTTTCTGTATTTTTTATATAAACTTTTAAAATCGCTATATACAGGCACAGTATACACCTTAAAGGTATAGCTTAATACAATCCATAGGAGTACTACAAACGCTGTTGAAAAAATATTCCAGATGAATAAATGCCATGTTTGGTAAGCAAGGTAATCTTTTTGTATGAGCCCAGCAAGTAAAATAATTCTTGTAGTGTTTGCTGCAAAAATAACGATTCCTCCAATAAGAAACATGAGAACTCTCTTGCTCCAAGCTATTCCTTTTGTTGTTAGAATAAGTAAACCTAACAGTAAGTATGCAACACTGGCAATGCACGCTGGAATTAATTCTAATCGATATCCTGGAATGAGAATACTCGTAGAGTTATGGATTGCTCCGTGAATAAAATATGAACTAATGGTGAGTGTTGGGGGTAATAATAAATAATAAAAAATATCGTAGGGCAGTATCAAGAATACAAGCGCGAGGCCTAATCGAAGGAGTAAATCTTGCCAATAGTTCATATGATTTGGAACATTCATCTTTTTATAGAAGTTATGGTCCCCATAATAGCATGGAACCTTTAGAGGTTGCTGCTCATGGGACACAGAGTTCTGCTCTTATGAGGTCTCGTGCTGGTTTAACCTCAGTACCTGTTACTGCTGACTTAAGGACTATTGATGTAGACTTGACTGCTGATGGAGATCACCGCTATCCACGCGATTCCTCGCTTTCTTTTGGAAGCCAAGCGGGGTTAGCAGCATTACAATTTTATGGGGTTTTAATAAATCGTGTATTGCAAGGCGCTAAATATGTTGTAGGTCGCGCAACAGGTCATAGGTGTACTCTTCATAAAATAGGCTCAAATTTTGGGCCTTCTTTTGTAGAGGTGACGATTACTCCTTATGATAAGGGATTTGATTCCTATGAAGGTTTTGATTAAAGTCCCATCATTCCTAATTCATATTCTTCTTCGCTTGTATCTAAATTAGCAATTTTGTGTTTTATTTTCAAATGTTTTTTGAGAAGTTCTACATGTTTCTTTAAAGATTTCTTATCAAAAGGATGTTTTTCTAATTCTGTTGTTGGTTTTGGTACAATAGGATTAATAGACGCATAGCATTTTTGTGTGTTTAACCATTCTGCCATTTTGATAACATCCTCGTCTGTCATTCCGGGTATTCCTAGGAGCATGTATAATTTTACACTAATGCCGTGTTCTTGTGCTCGTTTGATTGTTGCTTCATAAATTCTATCGGGAACATATTTCCGAATACTTTTTCGTAAATGTTCTGGTGCTTCTGGTGCGATAGTTATGCTTTGTTGTCCTCCTTCTTTGATTAATTCTAGTAGTTCATCATCAACTAATTCTGCGCGTAGTGATGGTAGTGTAAATTTCAAGTTTTTACTTAGAATGTATTTCAAAATTTCTTTTCGTTGGGGGTGGGTAAATGCGGGGCTGTATATGGCGATATTGTCTCGTTTATTGATAGCGATTCCTTTGTCAATAATTTTTTTTAGTTGTTCTAGACTTCGTACTTTTGTTTTTTTGTTTGTTGCTGGAATAATGCAGAAGCTACACTTGTGAGGGCAAGATCTTTCTATTTCTAATAAGAATGAATTTCCAAATACAAATTCTCTTGTAAGTTCTTCTGGTAGGGGTTGGTAGTAAGGGTAGGGTGCATCATCTAAGTTATTTAGTTCATTGAATGTTTTTTTATTAAGTCCTGGGATATATACTCCTTGAATAGTTTTGATAGTGTTAAGATATTCTTGTTTTGATTGTCCTTTGTATGCGTCTAATAATGGTGGTAGTACTGCTTCTGCATCTCCAAACACGATAAAATCAACGTAATCTTCTACAGGTTTTGAGTTTAAGGTTACTGCTGGTCCTCCGCAGAAAATTATTTGTTCTCGAGTATTTTTATCTAAACTAATTCCTTGTTGTTTCAAAAGTTTAGGTATTCTTGGATAGTCTCGTTCGTAAGAAACAGTCATTGCAATTAATTTGCTATCTAATTTTCCTTCATCGCTATATACTTTTTTTGCATAGAAGTTTGGATTGCTCATGATTAAGTTGTAGAGGATATGCATTCCAAAGTGATATGCTCCTCCAAATTGTTTGTTTGGAAAGAAAATATCTATAGTGGTAAGGTTCTTATTCCAGGATTTAGGATATTGGGGTGTTTCTTTCATAGAATTATGACTGAGTGAAAGGTTTTAAGGGTTATCTGGGGTTTATCGTAAGAATTTTCCTAAAGATGATTGTTGAGCGCCGCCACAATATGGACAGTCATGACCTTGATCATGAAATGCTTTACACACATGGCATTGTACTCTCATTAAATCACCTCTTATATGCTGCATTGAGAATTTCTTTTTTAACCATATCTCCACTTTAACATATGTTTTCAATTACATAGAACGTCTCTCATCAACACCTTGTTGTTATTTCATAATGGTTTCTTATAACACAAAAATGTCTCTCTAAAAATAGCTCGCAAGAATATCTGTGCTCAAAGAGTACTCCTATATGTTTTAAAAAACTTCGCATATGACTCTCGTTTTTTTGAACTCCTATCATTTAATGCTTACAGCTCTTCTCTACAGTGTTTACATCACATAACAGTTCTTCAGTTACTTGTGAGTAATACTTGTCACACCACAGTGTTTTCGGTGTTGTATAATTCACATTCATTCCAAATAATGTTTAAATAAACTCTGCCTGAGGTATAGGCCTACTTTCGTATTACTCACAAATATAGGGATGACAAAAATGCAAGAAAAAAGATTGATAGAATCATCAAATCATTTCTTCCTAGTCTTTAATCCAAGACATCATAACGGATTCGCAGGGGTTCGTTATGACATGATACCCGTTTTGGGGGTAAAAAGAAGGTGTACATACCAACAAAACACACAACCTTATTTGAGGGAGGAACTCTAAAATGAAAAGGCTATTATCAGTTATCGTAGCAGCTCTTCTCGTTCTAAGCTTCGCTCCTTTTGCTGTGGCAAACACTCCAAGTGTTGGTACTGGACTCGGAATTGACATCCAACCGGAAGACTTCCTTCCTTTAATTTGGATGAACGCAGATTCCCGTGTCTTCTACCGTAACCCAGCAGATGGTGGCGCAGAAATGATCGAGAGAACAAACAATTATGCTTTCGAAGGAGAGCAAATTGCATGGGAAGTTCTTGTAATGGACAAGAACGGTGAAGAAAAGATCAAGGACGTTTACGTAACTATTGGAGCAGTCCAAGGTGAAGGAAACGACATCGAAGTAAATTGTGACAACGCACACGCAGGCGACGGTTCAAACATTGACCGATTCAACGCTCGTATTGGCGAAGAACAATTACACGTACTTGATGCTGACACCATGGCAGTTTACAACTGTATCCTAACCGTAGAAACTCCAAACAGCATGTATGGAGAATACTGGGTAGTTGGAGAAGTTGAAGACCTTGATGGAAACCAAGCAGACTTTGATGAGAACGAATACTGGTTCTTTAACCCAGTAGTAGCTCTTGCAGTCGATGGTGAACTTGCATTTGAAAATGTAAGACAAGGAAGCGCAGCTTACTCTGATACACTCCGTATCACAAACGACGCTGATGAAGGATCAGGAGTTCTCTTAGATATGACTATCTCAGGAACAGACTTCTACGACCCATCAAGCAGCGGTGCTAAATGCCCAGTAAGCAACAGAATCCGTCTCAACAGCGGAGGAACAGGACACGACTACACCACTGAAGGCGCTGTTAACCCAGCTGGTAGCTTCCAAAGAAGCGCTCAAACCAACTGTGACAACCCAGCTTTCAAAGAAAACGAATGGGACCAATCCGATGACTTAGCAACAGAAACCGACTTTGACGTTCTCTGTTACTTCGCAACAAACGGAGCTTACAAGACTTCAAACGATAACGCACGCCGTGATATCGAAGGTTATGTAGGAATCCCATACGAAACCGGTGAAGAAAGTGACCGTGCTCCAGTTATTTCAAGTACAAGCGCAGCACACCGTATCGATTTAGGTAGTGGTGCTAAAGAGTACTTCGCTGGAAACGTTCTTTCCCCTGGTGCTGATATGTCAGTTACGTTCAGATTATTCTTACCTGAACCATGTAACGGACAATTCTCAGATGGTCAAATCTACTTCTGGGGAGAAGCAATCTAAGCAAAGATGGGCGTAAGCCCTTCTTTTTTTATTTTTTTTAATTAAAACAAAAATAATGGTAGGAAAATAAAACAATGAAAACTCAAAAATTAATATTAATCGCATTAATGATCCTTATACTCACAGTTTCAGCTCATGCATTTGTTCGTAATCAATATTGGGAATGTACAAGTGATGGTGAAGCATCTCAGGGTGATGCCTTTGGTCGACGTGAAGGTGAAATTTGTCAAGTTACATGCTGTATTCTCTGTGTAAGTTCTACTCCAAGTATTGATTGTATTGGTGGCAATGCGCAGCCTCAATGTGCGTGTAATAGTGGAAGTAATGGTACTGTAGACACAGCACCTCCAGAAATTACTTTTGTGTCTCCAACAAATAACACGACGTATAATGATGCAGATATTCTTCTTCATGTAACAACAGATGAAAAAGCATTATACATAAAATATGCTTTTGATTCTTCCTCATTGAGAAGTTTCTGTTCAAATTGTAATGATACAACTCGTACAGAATCAAGAATGGGTGACGGGTTACATTCAGTTCGTATTGAAGCAAAAGACCTAGCAGGTAATATTGCTCAGAAAAAAATATTCTTTACAGTTGATACCACCCCTCCAATCATTGAGTCGCTTGTTCCAGGAAACAATGCATTTGTTGCTCCTGAGAATGAAGTATTTACGGTAAAATACACGGAGAGTTCTCTACAGTCTGCTAAATTATTCTATAAGAAATCAAGTGATGGCAGTTATCAACAAGCATCATTCACTGGTTGTGCAAGCGGAGAATCTAAATCGTGTAATGCTACAGCAAACTTTAATGGCTATGCTCAAGGGCAAGTTGTTCAGGTCTATGTAGAATTGAAAGATGATGTGAACACTGTTCAATCTCCTGTGTATGCCTTAACTATTAACAGTGGATTAGCACAACTTCCCTTTGTTGTAACAAGTCCTGGAAATAATTCAGTGTTTAATTCAAGAAGCGTTGATTTTACGGTTCAATCATTCTTAGAGGGAGCATCATTTGATTATTCTACTGATGGTGTTACTTTCAAGAAATTATGTAGTGGAACCTGTACAAGTTTTACAAAGAAGTTAAGTCTTCTTGATGGAGACAATCAAGTTATTGTTCGTTTAGTAGACTCTTCATTAAATCACTATGATCAAACCTTGAACTTCTTTATTGATAGTAGAAAACCTTCTATTAGTAAACTAGAGCCTAAAGGCGGAAATGAACCTATTGGTGGTTCTCCATTCGTTGTAGAATACACTGAAGAGGAAGATACGGAACAAGTTATTTTACATTATGGTGTTGGATCATTCCAAAATCATGTTATTAGAACTGATTGCCCGACAGGTAAGAAAGTAACCTGTGAGTTTGATATTGATCTTTCAAGCTTTGATGGTCAAACAGTGCAGTATGCTGCGGAAGTTCGTGATAGAGCTTCTAATGTTACTTCAAAGACTCAATCAGGACGTGTTGATACGTCTGATCCTATCTTAACTGCTGGAGCTCTTGCTAATGTTCAGGACAAGAATGTTCTCTTTAGTTTAAACATTAGTGAAGAAGTAACCTTAGAGTATTCTGACAATGGAGAAAAGTTTACAAAACTCTGTAGTCAATGTACTTCCTATAACAAACAACGTTCATTCTCTGATGGCCCTCATCAAGTTCTTGTTCGTGCAATGGATGATGCAGGTAACAAGGATGAGCACACATACAACTTCACGGTTGATAGTGCTGCACCAAAGATTAATGGCTTTGATTTAGATAAGAAAACGAACGGAACATTGATACTTCTCTATTCAGAAGTTAATCCTGTTGAGGTAGTTCTTTCTTATAGAAACTCAAATCTTACAGGATGGACAAACAAGACCTTTACGAATTGCCCTGGTAGTTCTAAAGGAGTTTGTGCATTGCCAGTGAATCTTGGAGCTTTCAATAATCAAACGCTTGAGTTTACTGCTTATATGAAAGATATTGCAGGTAGAACTGTTGCTATGAAGAACTCTGAAAAGGCTGTTGTTGATACGATTATTCCTACACTAACGGTAACTTCCCCAACTTCTGGAGGTTCTTATGATGGTTCAATTGTATTTACTGTACAATCTTCAGAACCTGTTGATTTGTTCTACTCTACTGATGGTGGGGTAAAATCAACGAAGCTCTGTAGTGCATGTTCTTCATATAACAAAGCGCGTTCGTTTAAAGCTGGAAATTATAGCATTATCTTTAGTGCTGTTGATCCTGCTGGTAACACTGCACAAACAACGAAGGCAGTTTCTGTCTTCTAATTTTTCCTTTTTATTTTTAGAAATATTATTATAGTGTTATAGTAATAATTCTCTTATGCGTCTTGCGGAAAGAAAGGTGTTCTTTAAGAACAATTGGTTACTCTTCTCTATTTCTTGTGTTTCTTTTCTTGTGTTTTTGTTTTTTCTTCTAGAGGTTGTGAGTGATGGAATGTTCATAACTCTTGATCAAGTTGTTAATGCTCATGTTAAAGGAGTATCTGGTTCTAGTTTAGTAAATATTATGAATACGATTACTCATCTTGGAAGTACGTATCCTTTGTTAATTTTTTCATTATGTTTGCTTGTGTTCTTTGTGTATAGGAAGTGGACTCATCATGCATTATTGCTCTGTATGGGAATGATTGGTGGATTAATATTAGAACTTTCAATAAAAGCTCTTGTTCATTCTTCTCGTCCTTTAAATCCTTTAACAGAGATTGCTGGATATAGTTTTGTCAGTGGGCATAGTACGATGAATGCAATATTCTTTTGTATTTTGTTGTATACGTTAAAAGATGATTTACATTCTGAATTGTTAAAGTATGCATTTATAGTTTCTTGTGTTGGTATGTTTATTCTTATTGGGTTTAGTAGAATTTACTTGAGTGCGCATTGGTTAAGTGATGTTCTTGGAGGTTTTGCGTTAGGAATTTTTTGGACGACGTTGGTAATTCTTTTGATTAAGTATTATTATAGAAGATATTCTCTCTAAATCTTTTTTTAATAGTGCTTCTCAATACACTAAGATGGTTAAGTTCAATTATGAAGTCTACAAATCCTCTGATGGTAAGCTTGTTGTGTCTCTAAGGAGTCCGACGATGAATGGTCTTGCGTTAGAGGCTGTTGAGAGGAATTACCGAGCAAGTGGGCATACAAGTATTACAAGGGGCTCGTTCGAGATGGGTGATACTTTTGGAGGAGAGTTTTCCCTATTGTGCACAAAGAGATTGTATTGGTATATAGAAAATGCAAATAGGACAGGCTTCTTTAATCCTGAAGGGTTAGAGCGTTTTTTAGAACTTCCAGAGGCCTAAACATATTTTTTGAGAAAAGTTGTTTTTTCACTGAGATGTCTGATGACAGTTCTAGGCTTTTATGTATATTCGCGCTGAAATATTTGTAATGTATTGTGTAATGTGTTTAAATACAATTTTTAGAAGTGTTACCACTCATAGTTATAACATGTTGAGGAGGACTACCAAATGGTTATGAAACGATTCCTTATCGTTCTGTTTACAATTCTTATGGTGATATCACCAGCATATGCAATCACAGCGTCTCTTGGAAGTTCTCGAGCAGTAATTAATTTCGAGCTTTCAGATAAAGCAAGTGAAAATGTTTTACAAAGAGATCTTATCGTTCGTAATGTTAACGAGTTCCCTATTGAGGTCACTCTTGAAGGCGATGATGGATTCAAAGGTATTGCAACATTCCCTGTTAATCCTGTTAAGTTAGATCCTAATACGGAAAAGCCTATTCCTTTCAAAGTTCAGCTTTCTCAACCAGGAACTATTGATGGAAAAATTAATGTTTATTTCAGAAGAGATGATGGTGTTGAGGAAACTCCAGCAGTTCTTCGTGCAACGTATATAGTTCTCGCAAGTGGTGAAGGTCAAGATGTTCCTCTTCAAGAACTTCCAGAAGGAAATTCAACAGAGCCTAACCCATTAGGGAATCTCACTGACGGTGATGATGAAGAAGCTCCAAGAACTCTAGGAAGTAATGAGAGTAGTAATGGAAGTACTGTTGGTCTCAACATTGGTGGAGAAACCATAACCAATCCTCTCTCTGATGATTCTGGAAAGACGAACTGGTTTTTGATTAGTTTCATCGTACTTATCGTAATTATAATCATTTTAGGAGCAGTATACATACTACGACAATGAACAAAAAACTTTTACTTTTATTATTTGCTTCACTCATGGTAGTGGGTGGAGTATTTGCGTATGACGCGGCGTATATCGTAACAAACCCTAACTTTTTTGAGCAGGGATACATTAATGCGTTACAAGAGATGAATTTTACTGTTCATATGATTGATGATTCTGATGTCGCAGCAACGAATTTGTCTAATTATCAATTAGTTGTTGTTGGAAATTCTCACTTTACAAATCCAAGTGTTATTCCAGTAAATAAATATCCGGTGATTATTTTGAATAGCGAGAGCACTGCTGATTGGGGTTTCTCAAATCAAGTTTCTCAAGTCGCATCAACACAACCTCTAAAAGTTGTGAATCAAGTCTATAATCCTGAAGCAGCGTATATTACAAGAAATCTTCCTCAGGAGCCTATTCAAGCGCAAGCATATTCAAGTTGTTGTTTTACGAGCGGAACAAACATTCCCATGTATTACATGAGTCGCTTAGATGTTCTTCCTGCATTAAAGAAAGTTACATCTACAACAAATAATAATCTTGATTCCGTTGTTGCAGTAAGAACTCCTGGAACAGTAATGCGTAATGGAGAAGTAGCTAAAGCACGTGGTTGTTTCTTTGGAGCTGTTTCAGCTGATTATTGGACGCCTAATACAAAACAATTATTCAAGCAATGCGCTGATTGGGTTGCGTTTGGTAAAGATGGAGATCAAGATGGTTATTATGAAGGTGTTGATTGTAATGATGCAAATCCAGCTATCCATCCGGGTGCAGTAGAACTAAATGATGGTATTGATCAAAACTGTGTCAATGATGAACCTTTAATCATGGATATTCCTGATAGGTCATTTGATGAAGATACTTCTTCACAAGTAAATTTATCTCAGTATATTACTGATCTTGATAATCAGTTTTCAAGTCTTAATATTGAAGTAACAGGGAATACAAATGTTCAAACTTCAAGAGTTGGAAATGTTGTAACATTAAACGCTCTTCAGAACTGGAATGGTCAAGAAACATTAACAATTATGGTAAAAGACCCTTCAAATGCTTCCGTAAGCGACAGTTTCGAAGTAACGGTAAATGCACTAAATGATGCGCCAGTTATTCAAGATATTCCTGATCAAGATGTTGAACAATTTAGTCAGTTCTCTTACACAGGAGTTTGTTCAGATGTAGAGAATGACCAACTTACCTTTGGAGATGATTTCGCTAAGTTTGATATTAATCCTGTAACGGGCACAATGTCCTGGGTTCCAGGAGAGAATGATGTAGGTACGTATGCTATTCAAGTGTCCTGTAGTGATGGTACAAACACGGTCTATGATTCATTTAACTTAGTGGTGCGTGTAAAAAACACTGCTCCTGTGTTGAATATCCCTGCGCAAGAAACAAATGAAGATACTCCTAAAGTACTTACATTAACGAGTTTTGCAACCGATGGACAAAACGATCCTTTAACATTTAGTGTTACACAACAAAATGTTTCGCAAGCAGCGTGTGATCTTTCAGGTAGTGTGTTAACAATTACTCCTGTTGTAAACTTTAATGGTGTTGCTTCATGTGGTGTTGTTGCAAGTGATGGAAGATTAAACAGTCAAGAGTCAGTATTCTTAGTAAATGTTCTTTCAATAAATGATGCTCCTGAAATGGATGCATTACAAAACGTTACAGTTGTTGCTGGAGCTCCCGTTGTTCTTGCTCCTGTTGTTCATGATATGGACTCTTCAGGATTAACAGTTTCTGTCAATGATGTAAAATTTACGAATGTGAATAATGTTTTTACATGGCAAACAACATATAATGATGCAGGTCTCTATACCTTTATTGTGTCAGTATCTGATGGTCAACAGCAAGCGTCTCGTGAAGTGACTGTTGAAGTAAAGCCTGTATTGCTCATTAACGAATTTGCTTCAGATCCTGCAACAGATCGTGATCATGATGGTTTCTTAACAGCTTCTGATGAAATGATTGAACTTTACAATCCAGGTTCCACTCCTGTGACTGTTGTTTCATGGAAGTTAGAAATGGATGATGCAACTGATGCGCAACAATTCATAAATGGTATATTAGAACCTCATCAACACTTTGTGATTAATAATCCTGGTGGAGTTCTCGATAATGATGGGCAACTAAGATTGTTCGATCATGAGGGGGTACTTGTTGATTCAGTTAGTTATGGCCACTTTAATGATGGTGATACCACTGATAATGCTCCTAATGGAAATTCTAATGATATCTTTGATGAGTGTATTGCTCGTAGTCCTGATGGTAAAGACTCAAATGTTGATAAGGATGATTTTATCAAGAGACCATGTACTCCTGGTGTAAGTAATGATCAAGATTTATTTGCGCCGCAAATCACAATTATTGATCTAGCAAATGATTCAGTTTCAGTTGATGGTTCGTTAAAAGTGAATTTTACCGCTGTTGATAATCTTGAAGTAAGTTCTTGTACATTTATGGTAAATAATGAGGTTATTGAAACAAGAACTATTGCAAGTGCTTCATATTCTGGTACGTTCACGCGATTAGGTCTTGCTGATAATTCTGTTGCAACATGGAAGGTATCTTGTGTCGATACCTCAAATAATGCGCAAGTTACTCCTGAACAGACGATTAATGTTGTAATCAATGATGCACCTCTATTAGTGCTAACTCCTGTAAGCACTCCTGAAGATACTCCGGTAATGATTGATCTTATGCCTCTTGCTTCAGATGCTGATAATGATCCGTTATTCTTCGATGTCGTTGCTCAAGATCAGCACAAAGCGGTTTGTGTAGTTTCAGGTACGACTCTTGAAATTATTCCTAAACTTAATTGGAATGGAGAAACTTCATGTACGCTTGTGGCTTCAGATGGTTCATTACAAAGTGCTAATTCCATATTAGCAATTACGGTTACTCCTGTAAATGATGCTCCGACAGTGAGACCTATTCCAAATATTGGTACTTCTGAGGATACTCCTGTAACGTTGAAAGCTCATTTGTATGCAAGTGATAATGATTCTGCTGAACTTTCTTTTAGTACGCAAGGGTTTGATAATGTTCTTGTAACACAAAATGGTAGTGTTCTAACGTTTACTCCATCTCCTGATTGGAATGGTCAAACTTCTGGTAAACTCTTAGTATCTGATGGTGAGTTTACAACAGAGTCCGATGAGTTTATGCTAACAGTTACTTCCGTGAATGATGCTCCAACGGTAAATCTTACTGAGGTAAGTGTAACTGAAGATGTTCCTCTAACGCTTAATCTTTTAGATTATGCTTCAGATCCAGAACAAGATGCTATTGAGTTCAGTATTCTTTCACAGAGTTCTCACGTAGGCTGTGCTATTGATAATGCAGTTCTTACGTTAACTCCTGCTGAGAATTTTAATGGAGCGACGTCCTGTATGATTGGTGCAAGTGATGGTTCAAGTAGTGCATCTACGGTTGTTGCTATTACTGTTGTTCCTGTGAATGATGCTCCTATTGTAGGGAGTATAAGTAATGCTTCAATTGAAGAAGATGGAGTGTTTGAGCTTCATCTTGAAACCTTAGCAAGTGATGTTGAGGGTGATGCACTGACTTTTACTCCAAATGGTTTTGATGCATTCAATGTTTCTGTAACGGGAAATATGATGCGCTTTGTTCCTTCAGCAAATTGGAATGGAGAAGATGATGGAATAATCATAGTAAGTGATGGAGTTGCAAATGTAGAGAGTAATTCTTTTACAATTACTGTTGCTCCTGTGAATGATGCTCCTGTATTGAATCTTCCTTCTGCGAATGTAACGGAAGATACTCCAAGTTCTATTGATCTTGCTTTATTTACGAGTGATGTTGAGAATGATGTTCTCTCATTTGAAGTAATTGGTCAGAATGCTTCCCAGGTTGGATGTGTTCTTGATAATTCAGTTCTTACAATGACGCCAGCACTTAATGTTAATGGTGCTGCTTCGTGTGGTGTAAGGGTCACTGATGGCGCAACAAGCACTGAAGGTGTTCTTCATATTACTGTTGTTCCTGTGAATGATGCTCCTGTATTTACGAGTGAGATTCCTGATCAATTTGTAAATGAAGATTCTTCAGCAACGTTTGACTTTAGTTCCTATGTGTCTGATGTTGATGGTGATAGTTTAGTCTACAATCTTACGACAGTTAAAAATCTCACTGTTGTGATCACTGGTAAAAACATCAAAGTAACTCCTGATCATAATTATAATGGGGCTGATAGTGCTCATGTTGTAATAAGTGATGGTCATTTTGTTATTGAAGATGATATTGTTATTACGACATTGCCAGCAAATGATATGCCTACAATCACCTCAACGCCTACAACTTCAGGAGTGCAAGGTGTGCAATATACCTATGACTTTAATGCAGTAGATATTGATAATGATGTATTAGTCTATTCTATTGTAAAGGGCCCTCCTGGAATGAGTATTGATAATTTAACAGGATTGATTTCATTTGTCCCTGGTCAAGCTGATGTTGGTCAATTTGCAGTAACGTTAAAAGTTGATGATCAACATGGTGGTAGTCGTATTCAGAATTATGTTCTCGTAATTGCTGATGTTAATGATGCTCCTGTATTGAATGGTGAAGTTCCTAATTTCACAACACCTGAAGATGTAGCATTAAGTGTGGATCTTACTTCCTATATTACTGATCCAGATCATAATGTTCTACAGTATAGTGTTGAGGGTTTCCAGAATATGAATGTGCAATTTAGTGGTAATAGGGCTACGTTTACTCCTGCGCTAAATTGGAATGGTCAAACTTCTGGAAGGATCACTGCTCGTGATGCATCTCAGTCTGTAACAACAAATCTCTTTGAGATTGTAGTTACTCCAAGAAATGATGCTCCAGTGTTTACTTCAGTTCCAGTAACTGATGCGTTTGAAGGAAGTCTCTATCAGTATGATGTGAATGCGTCTGATGTTGATGGTGACGCACTTGAATATTCGTTAGTGCAAGCTCCTACAGGAATGGTTATTGATCCTTCATCAGGTCTCATTACCTTTACTCCTACAACTGCTGATATTGGTCAGTATGCTGTTCGTGTTAAGGTTGCTGATGCTTCATCATATAATCTTCAAGTGTTTGTTCTTATTGTGAGTGATGTTGATCAAGGTCCTGTTCTAACAAAGAATATAGCTGATGTTTCAGTGGCTGAGGATCATGAAGTGAGTATGAATTTATCAGAATACTTTGCTGATCCTGATGGTGGAACAATCCGTTATGGATTTGAAGGATTTAGTAATGTAGTAATAATCATTGATAATGATCATGCGCGATTAATCCCTATTCGTGATTGGAATGGTATAACTGAAGGTAAGATTACTGCTACTTCTGGTGGTAGTACGGTGAAGAGTAATCTCTTTGAGGTAGAAGTTATACCTGTCAACGATGCACCAATACTTGATGCAATTGATGATGTGACAGTTATGGAAGGTGATACTGTTGTCATAACTGCTGATGCGAATGATGTAGAAGATGACTCAATCTCGTATATGATTGATAGTGCAAAGTTCACACAAAATGATAATATCTTTACCTGGGAAACGGGCGATGATGATGCAGGGGTATATCATATCATCATTACCGCTTCCGATGGTAGTGCAAGTACTGCTCAAGAAGTGAAAGTTACTGTTCTTGAGAAGGTAGTTTGTGAAGATAGTGATCATGACTATGTCTGTAATGATGATGATAATTGTCCGACAACACCTAATCAAGATCAGGAGAATAACGATCATGACTCTCTAGGGGATGCTTGTGATGGTGATGATGATAATGATGGTGTGAGTGATGGGTCTGATAATTGTCCATTAGTTTCTAATGCAAATCAAGCGAACCATGATAATGACTCTTTAGGGGATGCTTGTGACAGCGACGACGATAATGATACAGTAGAAGATGGTGATGATAATTGCCCTCTTGATGCTAATAGCGATCAACATGATGAGGACGACGATGGAATCGGTGACGTTTGTGATTCTAATAATGGAGGAAATCAAGCTCCTAGTATTATCACAGCGCCTCCAACAACTGCAGAGGTAGGGAAAGAATATATCTACCGCCTCGTAGCTCGTGATCCGGAAAATGATAAATTGACCTATGAGGTCTCAGATGACCGTTTCGATAGAGAAGGTTCAACGTTCAAGTTCACTCCTAAAGAAAATGGAGCTATTGATGTTACCTTTACGGTTAGAGACGCAGCAGGTAATGAAGTTTCCCAGGATGTTACGATTACGGTCGGAAAGCAGAGTAAAGTCAAAGAGGTTCATAGCTTTAGTATGAGTAAGGCGTTCTTCTATGAGGAACGTGTAACTGCAGGGGATGATGCAGAGCTCTACGTGGTCTTAAAGAACCGTGGAAATCAAGAAGAAAAGAGGATAGATATTGATGTTTCAAGCTCTGAGCTCGATATCTACGATCAGGTAGAGGGTATAGAACTTGATCGTTTTGGCTCTGATTGGAGCTATGTTGTATTCCACGTTCCGGAAGACACAAAACCTGGGTCATATCTCGTAAAAGTGACCGCAGAGAACCGTTATGATAGCGACACGGCCTATGTAATGTTATTTGTGGAGTAGGGAAAAACCTTATAAACAGTAACAACCAGGCAATAGTAACAAAATGGTACCAAACCTAACTTTGGAGGTTATAACATGTTAAAGAAAATGCTTGCAAGCATCTTAATAGCGTTTGTACTAATTCTTACTCCAGTCGCAGCAAACGACCTAGTAGTAAGCAATGAAGTAAACACAATCGCAACAGCTAACCCTGGCACAAGCCTTCAGGGAAGTTTTAGAATAACAAATACAGGTGCATCTGCACTGACAAATGTCGCAATAAGCGTGCTTAATCCGCTCACAGGGCCTGCGGGAACAATTAGTGCTTCTCAAATTACCTTACAGCCTAATATTGTTAGTTCGCTCCCTAGTGGCTCTTCACAACCAATAGGATTCACCATTAATATTCCAAGTGGCCAAGCTCCTGGATTATACGTGGGAACTATTGAAGTTTCAGACGGTGGAAGCAACTCAGTTCCGGTTTCATTAGAACTTACCGTAGCAAGTAAACCTGGAATTAATGTTGTAGAATCCAATGTTGTTATGACAGGACAGTCTGACGACACCGTTACAAAAAATATTCAAGTTGAAAACACAGGAAACGCTCCATTAAGCTCACTCAGCTTTACCCACAATATCAATCTCTCTGATAGTGACGGCGATTTCATTACTGTTACGTTCAGCCCTCAGTTCACCTCATTGAACCCTGGACAGAAAGGAACCGTAAGAATTGACGCAGATATCGGCCAAGATGTTGATCTTGATTCATATAGTGGAGTTGTTACTGTAACAAGTGGAAGTCTCTCTGACACCTTCAATCTTGATATCCGTGTTCAACCAGAAGTTTGTTCTGATGGACCAGTTGGTCATCTAGATATTGATGTCAAAGATCCTGATAATGGAGATGACTTTGCTCCTGGTGACACCATGAACATTAAAGTTCGTGTTGATAACAATGATAACGACGATCACGATATTACCGTCACAGCATTCCTCTACAATATCGACCAAGATGATAATTTAGAAGAAGTAGACTCAGACGAAGTAAATATCAATGATAAAGACGATGACACATTTGATTTCGATCTTGAAATCCCTACTGACCCAGATGTTGTTAGCGAAGATGATAACTATGTTCTCTTCGTAAAAGCATATGAAGATGGTAATGAAGACGAAGAATGTGTTCAAGACGAAATTGATATTGAAATCAAGCGTGAGAAAGATGATGTTCGTATTCAAGACGCTAGCGTTTCACCTTCAACCGTTATGTGCGGAGAATCTGCTGAATTCTCAGTAGATGTTGAAAACGTTGGAAGTAACAACCAAAAAGACGTCTATGTTGAACTTAAAGAATCAGAATTAAGCATTGATGAAAAGTCTGATGAATTCGATCTTGATGATGGAGATTCAGGTTCTGATAGTGAAGCAAGAAAACGTTTTACGGTAAGAATCCCTGACGATGCACGAGCTAAATCATATTTAGTTGAAGCTTCTGTAACGTACAATGATGGAGACGAATCAGCTTCAGAATTCATTACACTTGATGTTACCTGCGATGATGGTAGCAACAATGGTGGAAATGATGACGATGATGATGGTACCACATTACCTCCAGAGACCGTCTTAATTGAAGTTGCTGATGCTCAGATTACTACTTCAGGAAATACATTCAGTATTCCTGTTAAAGTAACCAACAACGATAACACTCGACAAACCTTGAGAGTAACTCTCGACAATCTTGAAGATTGGGCTAGTCCAGTATCTGAAAAGGTTATTACATTAAATCCTAATCAAGGAAGTACAATTTACTTCTACGTAACAGCTGATGAAGATGTTGCTGGAAGACAAAGTGCTACAGTTAATGTAAAAGACGCTTCAGACGATGTCGTTGCAAGTGAAACACTCAGTGTTAATCTTGGTGAAGAAGCAACAACTGGCGGGGAAGGTTCAAACTTCTTTGGTAGTGTTGGAAGTTTCATTAAGGATAACAGCACAGTATTCTGGATTATTGGTAATCTAGTATTAATCGTGCTTGTTGTGCTCTTCTTGAAAGTTCTCTTTACAAAGCGTAAAAACTAAGGGTTTATTTACCCTTTTTTTCTTTTCTTTTTTATGTTTCCTGAATCATTAGCTAAAGACTTTCGTAATTTTATTGAAAATCTTCCTAAACCAAAACCTTCTCTTAAAGATAAATTAATTATTCTTCCTGAATTGCAAGAGCGTATTGAACATGCTATTGATATTCGCGTAAAAGACGAACCATTTGCTATTGCATTCTCTGGTGGTGTTGATTCTACTACTCTTGCATTTCTTTCTCAAAAGTTGGGTAAGCAATTTCATTTGTACACGGTAGGGGTAAAAGGTTCTCCTGATGTAGTTGCTGCTAAAAAAGTTGCTGATTATTTTTCGTGGCCTATTACAATTAAAGAATTATCAGATGATGATCTTGAAAGGACGTTTAAAGAGGTTATGAAAATTATTCCAAATCCTGATGTTGTAAAAGTTGGTGTTGGCACGGTTGTCTATGAGGTTTTAAAATTGGCTCATCTTGATGGGTATGATCTTGTTATGGGTGGTCTAGGATCTGAAGAGATTTTTGCTGGTTATGAGCGTCATGAGAATGCGTTAGAAAAGAGCTTAACAAAACTTCATGATGAATGTTGGGATGGATTAATGCATTTGTATGAGCGTGATCTTTCAAGAGATGGTGCTCTTGCTGATAGATTTGGTATTACGTTAGTTGCTCCATTATTAGATGAGGAAGTTATTACGTATGCAATGTCTATTGTTCCTGAATTAAAAATCGTTGATGGTGAGAAGAAAATGATTTTCCGAAATCTTGCTATTCATGCAGGTGTTCCTGAAGAATTTGCCTTGCGAAGAAAGAAGGCTGCTCAGTATGGGAGTGCTATTGATAAAGCTCTTGAGCGTGTTGCAAAAAGGAATGGTTTTAAGTTTAAGACTGAGTATGTTTCTTCGTTGAAATAAGAGAATTTATATAGATGTTTTTGACGAAGAGTGTATGGACATATCATTACTCTTTATTCTTGCAAGTGTTATTGTTGTGAGTCTTGTTTCCTTGATTGGTATTGTTTCCTTATCAGTTAATGAGTCTCGATTAAAGAGTTTTTTATTATATTTAGTAAGTCTCTCTGCTGGTGCTTTGTTAGGTGATGCATTTATTCATCTTATTCCAGAAGCTGCCGAAGATGGTTTTACGTTAAGTGTTTCTTTTGCAATACTTGCTGGTCTTGCAATATTTTTCTTGATTGAAGCGTGGATTCATTGGCATCATCACTCTGTTGAGTGTGAGCATCCTAAACATGGTGAGAAGAAACCTAAGCCCTTTGTGTGGACAAATTTAATTGGTGATGGTATACATAATTTTGTTGATGGTTTAGTTATTGCAGCAAGTTATGTAGTAAGTTTTCCTGTTGGTGTTGCTACAACTCTTGCAGTTATTCTTCACGAGATTCCTCAAGAGATTGCTGATTTTGGTGTCTTGTTGCATGGTGGTCTTTCAAAGAAGAAGGCTTTAGAATACAATTATTTGTCTGCTATCTTAGCAATTATTGGGGGTATTGTTGGATATTTTTTGACAAGTCTTAATGGGTTGTTAAGTTTGGTTGTCCCATTTGCTGCGGGTACGTTTATTTATATTGCAGCTGCTGATTTAATTCCTGAAATTCATCAGCGTGAGAAAGCTTGGCAGAGGAGAATGCTTCATTTTCTTATGTTCTTAATCGGTATTGGTTTAATGATGGGTTTATTACTTTTAGAGTGATTCTCTTCTAGCGCGTATTCTACAATATTTTCGCAAAGCGCGTATACTTCTATTATTTCCAAAAACGTTATTATGGTCTATGTTAATTTGAACCCAAAGTCCATATGGTCGAGGTGAGATCATGGCAAGTTGGTACATTAAGAACGCGTAATCTCCTTCAGTCATTTCTCCAAAAGGTGTCTGATGTTTGCCATTATCATATGGGGTTTCCCCTCTACTTAAGGTCACCTCTCTATGGGACTCATCAGAGTGATGCCCTAATTTTTCATCGCGAACTCTTATTCCTGAGCGGCGTTTAACTTCTTTCCCAATTGCTTCTCTTTCTCCATCAGGTATTAGTTCTTTTATTGCTACACCTATTACTGCTCTTCCAGCTGCATGGTCTCTTTCGTAAATGTCTGGAACGTATTTTTCTGCCAATTCATCTCTTGTAAAATATCTTCGGCAATCAGCAGCAACTTCAGAACCCATTCTCTCCGCAAGATTTAAACCTTGTTTTCTTGCAATACGGAGCACCATACCTTGTCTCATTTAGTTGTTCCCTTGGTCTTACACAATCTGTAGAGAGATCTTCTTCCTCTGTTGTTCCCATATTTATCATTTACGTCATCAGCAAGATTCTCCCAGAAGCCATAGGACACGTTTCCTTCGACTTCAGCAAACCTGCGAAGAACATATTGTAATTCAGTCATTCGTCCTAACTCGGTGGCTCTCACTTTGTCATGAAATGGAACACAACCTCTAGCGCGTGTTGCAGCTCTAAGACTTTGAGGGCTATGTATCCCTAAATTATTGTCTCTTGCAAGTATTCCTGCTTGGTACTGTATGTCATCAGAAATCCTTTTTCTCTCTCGAGGTGGTATAACCCTATCAAGTGCTTGTTTAATTACTGCTCTTGCTGCAGCTTTACTTCTATCATACACCTCTGGAATATATTTTTGTGCCAGAGCATCTTTAGTCATCTTCTTTCTATAGTCTGCTACGAATTCTTCTCTTGAAGATTCAACAAGAGTTTCTGCTTGTGCTCTTGCTATTGCTAATACTCTGCCAAGTTTTTCCATACTCTACTCTGTTTGCTATTCTTATTCAACCTCTTTTTAGAATAAGCGCGGACTGGGAATTGCACCCAGGATCAGAGGGTTGCAGCCTCTTGCCTTACTGCTTGGCTATCCGCGCAGTCTTGGCGGGCTGTTAGAGGCTTAAAAAGGTTTGGTTAGAGCTTAATTGTAGTGTGTTTTAGAGGGAATATCTGGTTTTTCTAAGGTGCAGAGAACTGCTTTTTTGTGGTCTTCAAGAGCTAGTGCAAAGGTATACAATCCTGCAAGGTCATCTTCACCTACTGCGCTGTCATGAGCATAGTCTAGGATAGAAAGCATTGCGTCTAATGAAAATGGTGCTCCAGGTTCGATTCTTTCTACGACCCCTTCAAGAACTCTTCTCTTGCCTTCAGGTCTTTGGGTGTTTATGTGTTCAAGGGGTATATCAAATCTCTCTGCAAGTGCAATAAATACTGCTGGTTTATATCTCGAGAGTTTGCCTAAAGAAAAGTCGAATAGCATTCTTCGGAGTTCTAATCCTGTAATAAAAGCCTTGCCTTACTATGATGTAGTACTAAATTTCTCGTACGCCTTTTTCGGTTTGTGGTGCGAACATTTGTTGTAATGGTTTTTCTTTCATGCGATCATTCATCCATCCTTGTAATGGATCGATTGAAATCTCGAACCATTGTAAACTGCTAAGTAAAGAAAGTAATGCAATGTCTACATATGATAAACTTCCTGTAAAATATTTTTTACCGGCTCTTATTTTGTCAAGAGTTTCTAGTTTTTGTTTTACTTCTTTTTTCAAATCTTCTTTTTGTTGTTTTGAGTACACAATTGCTCGTTGGCTCATTCCACTTTTGGTTAAGCCTTCTGCCATGTTGAATTTTTCTACGTAGAGTGGTTCAATTCTGTTCATTAATGTTGTAATAATATCGTTTGTTTTTCCTAACATGACTGTTCCTTCTGGTGTGTTAGGGACTACTCGTGGAGTGTTTGGATATTTTTCGTCTAAGTATTTGATGATGAAGAAGCTGTCTCCTACAACAGTTCCGTCAGTATCTTCTAAGACAGGTATTTTTCCGTGTGGTGCGAGTTTGATAAATTCTGGTGAACGATTTCGTAAGTTTACGCTGACGTGTTGGAATGGTAGTCCTTTGATAAATAATGCTGCTCGTACTCTTGCGACGTGTGGTGATTGTATTCCATAAACCGTTATTACTTTTTGAGAAGGTTTTGTCATTGGTTTTTGTGTCGGAGTTGATTTTTGCATTGGTTTAGAATTTTTGGTTGCCATGGGTTGTTTGAGGGGTGTCTTCTTTTTAAATTTTTAGGTGGTAACTTCCATAATTTTTGCTTAACAGTGTTAAGAGTAATAGTTTAGTGATAACTCATAAGATTTATAACTCACGATCTCTCATCGTGATCATGCACTTACAAGATCTTATGCAAAAGGAAAAGATTGATCTCTTTTTAACGTTAAATTCTGATTCTGTTGTTCCTAATACTACAATGGCCTATCTTTCAGGGTATAGTTCTTCAGGTATTCTTGCGCTTCCGCAAAGGGGTAAATCTGTGTTGTATGTTCCTGCGTTAGAAGTAGAGAAGGCAAAGAAGGTTTCTCAATCAAGTGTTCACTTATGGAAAGGTTCTGCGTTAGAGGCATTACAGAAAACTTTCAAGAATGCGGAAGTTATTGGGTATGAGTCTGAACGTTTATCTGTTGCTCATCATGAGAAGATTAAAAAAATTTTCAAAGTTAAAACGAAGCCTATGGATGAATTAATTGATCAGGCTAAGGTTATTAAGAATAAGAGGGAGCAAGAAATTTATGAAGAGGCTTCTCCGTTAACAGATAAAATTGTTAAATCAATGATTAATAATTTTTCTTCATTCAAGACGGAGGCTGATGTTTCTGCATTCTTAACTCAGGAGACTGCAAAGTATGGTTGTGTTCCTTCATTTTCTACTATTGTTGCTTCTGGAAAGAATGCTTCTCAACCTCATTATGAGCCTAAAGTTGTAAACTTGCAAAAAGGTTTTTGTGTTGTTGATTTTGGTATTCTCTATAAGAATTATTGCACTGATATTGCTCGTACGTTATACATTGGTAACCCCTCAAAGAAAGAAAGATTAGTATATGAAAAAGTTAGGAATGTTCAAGAAGAATGTATTGATAAATCTCAAGAAGGAGTTAAATGTTCAGATATTCATAATCATGCTGCAAACAAATTAGGAAGTGCTTTTTGCCATGCTCTTGGTCATGGTATTGGTGTCGATGTTCATGAATCTCCAAATCTGAGTCCTAAAAGTTCCTATGTTTTGAAGGAGGGCACGTATTTTACGATAGAGCCTGGTGTGTATTATCCTGGTAAGTTTGGAATTAGAATTGAGGATGATTTGGCAATTCTTAAAGGTAAGACGAGAGTTCTTTCAAAAGTTACAAAAGAATTAATTACGGTTTAATTTTACGGAGGAGTTCCGCCGCCTTCATGAAGGTCTAAAGTGAGCGCAGTTTCTACTTGATCGCTAAGGTCTCTTACACGTAATTCAAGTAGAGCAATTCGAACATCTTTTACATCACGTCCAACTCTCTGTAACAAAGTTTCTACGCGGCCTCTTCCACACATAGCATCGAGACTTCTCATCATTGAATCAACAGTTGTTGTAGGATCTGTTAATTGATCAAGACATCCTCTTCCATGTATATAGAAATTGTTTCCTTGTTGCGGTGGTCTGCCTACCATTGCCATATATGCATCAGGATCATCTCTGGGATTTGAGTAGAAATGAAAATAACCATCTGAAGATACAAAGTCTGGTTGTGAAATGTCTGACATAATTCTGTCTTGGATGAGAACTTTAAAATCATTATGTTCATAAGATATAGATATTGAGATGAATATAAAATGGCCCCGGAGGGATTCGAACCCTCGACCTCCTGCTTAGAAGGCAGATGCGCTATCCAGGCTGCGCTACAGGGCCATAATGGTTGTTTTATCGCTAGTTGGCGTGTTTTTATAGTTTGTTATTATGTCCATAAAAGATGTATATGAGCATTCTAAGCCTTAATTTATGCCTAAACTTCAAGATAAACAAGCACTATCTGGTCTCCTCTCATAAAATATTGGGATGATGAGTTATATGGAGATAATGGAACAATTTTCATTCTGATCAAACAAGAATTCCTGAATAATTTATTATCTTTCTTGAATTTTTTTCATAATTTCTTCAGAACGTAATATTAAACTCTTCTCTCATAATTTGCTAAAAATTCTTTTGGGGGTGTGTTATGAAGAAGTTATTTGCAATCTTATGTGCGTTAACCATTTTGCCTTCAGTTTTTGCAAATGTTATCGTAACAGAAATAATGTATAATCCTTCTCCTGTAAGTGATACAGAAGGAGAGTGGGTAGAACTCTATAATAATGGAACAACAGCTATTGATTTAAGTTCTTGGACATTAAACAGTGCTCATTTGTCGAACACCTTACAGCCAGGGCAGTATATGGTTGTTGCTCGTAAACTTGTTGGGAATAATAGTTTTGAGTCGACATATGGAAATAGTGATGGTGTTTGGAATGATGGTTTTGCAGCAGTGCAAGCAACCATGTCCTTAGTTGATGAGGGTACTATCACTCTAACAAATAGCGAAGGAATTCAAGAGTTTCTGAACTATTCAAGTTCTTGGGGTGGTAAAAATAATGGAAATTCCTTGTATCGTAGAGATATAAATCTTCCAAATACTGCTGAGAATTGGGGTGAAAGTGTAATTCTTGGTGGTACTCCTGGAAGAAGCGAGGATTCTACTTTGCATGTTTCATTTATGGTAGAGCCTTCTCAAATAAGTATTGTGAATAAAACATTCTCTGATGATCTCCCTCAAGGAGGATTTCAATTGATTCCATCTCCAGGGAGTGATCGTCAAGTAATGCTTGGAATAAAATTAGCAAGTGCGTTGAATGCATCGGGTTCTCTTACCTTCCAAAACGCAACGATTCCGTTAGTAGCAAACGGTACTGATCTCTCTGCGCAAGTGAGTATTCCGTTCTCATTACAAGCAGGGAATTATTCTGTAAGTATACATGTTGTGGATGGTTCGAAGTTTGTTGATGATGTAATAACATTTGAGGTGATGCCCTTACTTGCATTACAGACAAGTACAAACACATTAGATTTTGGTGCTATTACACAGAATCAAACTTCATCTGAGAAGGTTGTTACCTTAAGAAATACAGGGAATACCGTAGTAAATGCTGCATTATCTGCAAGTAATTTTACGAGCGGGTCAACAGCATTAGCACCTGGTGTTATTTCTGTAACAACTGATGCACAAACAACTTCCTTAGATTATACAACAAACCTAGCATTGAATTTGACTCCAGGTTCTTCTAAAGATATTAGTTTCGTTGCGAATATTCCTGGAAGTGCTCCTGCAGGTGAGTATGTTGGTGCAGTTAGTGTGGTGGGAAGACCATGAGGTGTATTCTTTTTTTCTTTTTATTATTACTTCCAGGTGTTGTAGGTATTGCTGTTTCTCCAGCATCATTAACGTTTCAAGATGGAAGTGCAGAATTGTATATTGTGAATGATCACACTTTAGAATCGCATTATATTGTTCAAGGTTCTGTTTTGAAGCAGGATATTTCTATTCCTGCTCGTGAGAAGAAGCTTGTTAAACTAAAATTGAGAAAAGATGCGTTAGAGTCTGGTGTTGTTGAAGTTCGTGAGGTTTCGAGTGTATCAGGTTTTTCTGTTGTTGCGGGTTTAGATGTGCCCTATGGCTCTCATACAACGACAGTTTCTGAAAGGGTTCAAGAAGTTTCAAATAAGGTTACAGGAAATGTTGCAAGATCTGTTAAAAGTTCATTACCAGAAAATAATTTGTGGATGTATGCTGTTGGAGGAATTATTATTTTAGCGGGCGCTGGTTGGTGGATTTTTTCTGAAAAGAAAGTGCCTCAGAAATCATATACCAAGTTTGAAAACAAAAAACCTTGGAATCTTAAGAAGTTTAACAAGCAGGAATCAAATAACAAAAAGGGGTGGAAAAATGCAGGAAGACTTAAATATAATAGAATTAGATAATATCCTTATGGCAAACGGAACATTTGAAGCAACAATTAAGAAATGGGGAAGCTCTGTTGGAGTGGTTATTCCTAAAGAGCTTATGAAAGAACAAGAACTGAAAGAAGGTCAAAAAGTAACACTTATGGTTCTTCAAACAGATATGCGCCGAATCAAAAAACTCTTTGGCACAGTAAAGTTTGGCAAATCTACTGATGAGATTCTAGCAGAAGATGATGGATGGGATCATGACTGGTAATACGTTCTTTTGGGATACCTACGCATTAATGGAGGCCGTAAACGGAAACCCTAAATTTGAAAAATATTTTCATCTCATGAGTGTAACTTCAGATCTTAATCTCATGGAGTTTTATTATCATTTATTAAAAAGTACCACTCCAGAAAACGCATTTCGGCATATTCAAGAATGGGCATTTTTTTCAAAACGTATTCCTCTAGCTCTTATGAAGCAAGCAATGGAATTTCGCTTTCAGAATCGTAGAGAAAAATTAAGCTATGTAGACTGTATGGGGTATGTTTTTGCTGTTACGCATGGTATGAAATTTCTAACGGGAGATAAACAGTTTGAAGGCAAGCCTCACGTAGAATTTGTAAAATAGCCTTCTCCAAAGTTTTTTAAAGTTCTTCTTTGCTCGTAAAGCTATGGCTGATTTCAAGAAGGTAGAGGAGAAATGGCAGAAGAAGTGGACTGAGTCTAAGGTATTTGATGCTGTTCCTGATAAGCGTAAGAAGTTTTTCTTAACGTTTCCGTATCCGTACGTTAATGGTCTTCCTCATATTGGTCACATGTTTACATTAATGCGTGTTGAAGCGTTTGCGCGTTATAAGAGATTACAAGGGTATAATATCTTATTTCCTCAAGGTTGGCATTGTACCGGTTCTCCAATTGTAAGTGCTGCTCGTAGGGTTGCTGAGAAGGAGCCTCAACAAATTAAAATTTTAAAAGATCTTGGTGTTGCTGAGAAGGATATTTCTAAATTTGCAAAGCCTGAGTTTTGGATTGAGTATTTTCCTCCAAAATACAAGGCTGATGTCTCTTCGTTAGGTATGACTATTGATTGGCGTAGAGAGTTTATTACAACTTCTTTGAATCCTTATTATGATCAGTTTATTCGTTGGCAATTTCTTAAATTAAAAGAAAAAGGCTATGTTATCAAAGGTAAATTTCCTGTTGTTTGGGATCCTGTTGTGAATGCTGCTGTTGGTGATCATGATCGTAAGGAAGGTGAAGGTGAGACCCCTCAAGAATTTTTGCTAGTCAAGCACAAACTTGCTGATAAGAGATTTGTTATTACTGCTACTCTGCGTCCTGATACAATTTTAGGTATTACTAATTTATTCGTTCATCCTGATGTTATCTATAAGGAGATTGAGACGAATAAAGAGAGATGGATTGTTTCTGAGCCTGTCTTAAAGAAGTTCTCTGAGCAAGAAAAGGTATTCAAAGTTGTTGGTGATATTGCTGGTAAAGAATTGATTGGTAAAATAACAACAGAGTTTGATGGTCATAAGGTTCTTATCTTGCCTGCTACGTTTATTGATGCAAACTTTGGTACGGGTATGGTTCATTCTGTTCCTTCTGAGTCTGCTGATGATTTAATGGCTCTTCGTGATTTACAAAAGAATGAATCAGTTTTGAAGAAATATAACCTAAAGTCTGATGATGTAAATAAGATTGTTCCTATTGCTGTTTTGAACACTCCTGGTTATGGAGATTTACCTGCGCAGAAGCTGGTTGATGAGTACAAAGTTAACTCTCAGAATGATCGTGATAAGTTAGAAAAGATCAAAAAAGAGCTCTATAAAATAAGTTTCCACACGGCTTCTTTTAATGAAAAATATGCTAAAGGGTTTTCAAAGAATTTATCGGGGATTAAAGTTTCTGAAGGTAAAGAAATTATTAAGAAAGATTTGGTCAAGAGTGGTTGGGCTGATACGTATTATGAATTAACAGGTAGAGTTGTTTCTCGTAATCTTTCTGAGTGTATTGTGAAGATTGTTGATAATCAGTGGTTTTTGGATTATGCGAATCCTGAATGGAAAAAACTTACTCATCAATGTTTAAAGAATATGAAGTTATATCCTGAAAAATCAAGGCAACAATTTGAATATGTTGTTGATTGGTTACATGAATGGGCGTGTACGAGAGAAGCTGGCCTAGGTACAAGATTACCTTGGGATGAGAAATGGTTAATTGAATCTCTATCTGATAGTACGATTTATATGGCATATTATACCATTTCGCATAGAATTAAAGAGTTAGATCCTAAAATGTTAGATGAAAAGTTCTTTGATTTTGTGTTTTTGGGTAAAGGTAAAGCTCCTTCAAAGCTTGCTCAAGAATTAAGAGAGGAATTTTTGTATTGGTATCCTGTTGATTTTAGAAATTCTGGTAAGGACTTAGTTCAAAATCATTTAACATTCTTTATGTTTAATCATGTAGCAATTTTCCCTAAAGAACATTGGCCGAAGGGTATTGGTGCTAATGGATATGTAATGGTTGATGGGCAAAAAATGTCAAAGTCTCTGGGTAATGTTATGCTTATTCGTGATATTGTTCAAGAATATTCTGCTGATGCAGCAAGAATTACTATTTTGAATGGTGGGGAAGGTATGGATGATCCTAATTGGGAGTCTCCTTTTGCTAAGTCTATTCGTTCAAAGTTAGATACTCTTGAAGAATTTGCTCAAGAATATTATACTAAAGGCAGATCTGATCGCTTGTTGATTGATGATTGGTTTGAGTCTCAATTAAATGAATTAATCCAAAAAACAACTGCACAAATGGAAGAAACAAATTTTAGGTCTGCAATTCAAAACATCTCCTTTGGCTTCCAGAACATGTTTAAATGGTATTTGAGGCGTTGTAATAATAAACCTCATAAAGAATTGATGAAACAAGCTATTGAGTCACAAGTTATCATGTTAAGCCCATTTACTCCTCATATTTGTGAAGAAATTTGGGAAAAGCTTGGTAAGAAAGGTTTTGTCATGAATGCTTCTTGGCCTGTTGCGAATAGTAGGAAGATTAATTCTTCATTAAATGCTTCTGAAGAACTAATTAGGAAAGTTTCTTCTGATGTTCAAGAGGTTTTGAAGCTTGCAAAGATTGATGCCCCTAAAAAATTAACTTTTATTGTGTCTCCATCATGGAAATATGAATTGTATAAGCTTGTTGCGAGAGAATTAGAAAAGACCCGCAATCCTTCTGAGATTTTGAAGAAAGTTATGGCTACTGATTTGAAGAAGTATGGTCAAGATATTACAAGGATTGTTCCTTCATTGATTAATCAGAATATTTCTGAAGTTACTTCTCAGGAATTAGATAAGCGTATGCTATCAGAAGCTGTTTCTTACTTTGAGTCTGAGTGCTCTACGAAAGTTGTTGTTGAGCTTGCTGATAGTTCGAAACATGCAAAAGCAAAGAATGCTGCTCCTGGTAAGCCCGCTATTGTTGCTGAGTGATTAATCTAAAAATTTTTTAATCTGTTTGAATAAGTTGTTTCTGTCTTCTTTCTTTGTAAAGTTATGGTTACCATCAACTTCAATATAGATAATATTTTTTATTTTTTTATATTCATCAAAATGTTTGTTTTTAAGCACATCATCTTGTAGAGGTTTGAATATGATAAGCTCTGTTTTATGTCCCAGTTCTTTAATATATTCTACAGGGTTGAATGATCTAAATGTTCTCCAGAAGTCTTTTCCTATATATTGTGTTGCTCCACTTGTTCGAGGGTAAATGGTATTGCCTTTTTCATTAATTTTTCCGCCTTTAGAAAGAATTCTTTGTTTTAGTTCTTTGATAATAAATTCGGTATTCGCATTTGGTATAGAAGTAAATACTATCTTCTTAATATTATGTGGTGAGAGTATGCTTACAACAAATGCTCCTAATGAATGTGCAATAATGTTAATCTCTTTGTTTTTGTAGTTCTTTCTAGCATATCGAATGATAGAATCCACATCTCCTGCTGCTTTCTGGAACTGAAACTCGTAATCTTTTCCTTCGCTTTTTCCATATCCTGAAAGATCAAATCGGATTGTGAGATAATCTTTTTTTAAATAGTGCGAGAGATCGAGAAAACTGGCAAATCCTTCATTCTTATCCGTTCCGAATCCATGTACAAAAATAATAACTTTCTTTGATTTTGGATTGCCTTCAATAAGAACATCTAAATTTTCTCCAAAAATGTTTTTAATTTTCTTTTTCATATCTATTTACTAACGTTTATGGTTGCTACATAATCTGTTTTGTTGAAGGGGTTATCAATTTTTGGATATGGTTTGACATCAATTAAGGTTATGGTGTACTCATTTATTCCTTGAACTTGCATCTCATCTCGTGGGTTATTACTTAAACTAAGCTCTCCTGTTTTCTCTCCATTCTCTATAACCTCTAAAACGATAGTTATTCTTCCTTCCCAGATACATTGTGCTCCTTCTGGGCATCGTGAGTCTTCGGTAACGTTAGAAAATTTTAAACTAAGTTTGTCATTAATAGTTAAAGAGTCTTGATAATTTATTTCAATAGGTGTGTCGAGTGTTACCACTGCTTTTGTGCATCCAACAAGAAGTACGGCAAGTACAATAAGACCAAATAAGAAATATTTTTTTAATGGCATATTTTTGCTCCTCGTTTTAGTAAGTATTTTTGATGGTATTCTTCTGCGGGATAAAAAGTTCCTGCTTTTTCTATTGCGGTAACGATAGGGTTCTTATATTTCTTGCTCATTGCGTGTTTAGATGTTAATGCTTGTTTTTCTTGTTCTTCTGTATAGTAAAAAATGACTGATCTGTACTGCGTTCCTACATCTGGTCCCTGTCTGTTGGGTGTTGTTGGGTCATGGCATTTCCAAAATGCTTCTAATAGTTGGTCATAACTAATAATACTAGGATCATATTCTATTTGTACAACTTCTGCATGTCCTGTTCGATCTGTGCATACTTGTTCGTAGGAAGGATTCTTTAGTTTTCCACCAGCATATCCTACTGATGTTTTAGCTATACCCTTTAATGTTCTAAATGCTTCTTCTACGCCCCAGAAACATCCTGCGCCAAACATTGCTAATTCTTTTTTCATAATAGATTTATACCTTCCATCACTTTTAAAGGTTATTATGTATAGCTTTAACTTGCCTTAAAGCTTAAACAACCTTTATTAAACCCTAAAGGTATGGTTAAAGCTATGACAGATAAGTACCTATTATTTGATTTGCAGGATGATAAGTCTAAAGAGATTGCTACGTTGTTAAGCAATGAGTCTGCAAGGAAGATCTTATCTTATTTATCTGAGCATGCTGCTTCAGAGTCAGATTTAGCTAAAGCGTTAAACATTCCGTTAAGCACAGTTCATTATAATGTTCAGAATTTGTTGCGTAATGAACTAATTATGATTAAGGATTCATTGTATAGTCAGAAGGGTAATAAGATTCATGTGTATGAAACAGCAAGGAGAGCTATTGTATTAGCTCCAAAGAATAGTTCTTTTTGGAGTTTAGCTCGTGGTCCGTTATCATTTATTGGTATTGCAGGTATTATTTCGTTAATTGTTTACTATACATCACCCCCTACCCTCGTGGAGAATTTGCAGGCAGGCCAGCAAGCGATGATGGACAGTGCTATGGCCGAATCAGAAACGTTTGCTGCCAAAGCTTTAGCTGCCCCTGCTGCTCCACCTCTTCCTGATCACAATATTGCACTATGGTTTTTTGCTGGTGCAGTATTAGTTGCTGTTCTTTCATTTGGGTATAATTATTGGAGGATGAGAAAATGAAAAGAGGATTTATTATATTCAGCTTAGTTGTTATTGTACTTGCAGTTTTTTTAAGTGCATGTTCTAACAGCTCAGAAACGCCTGTTCAAAACGAACGGAAATATGTGAGTAATAGTACTGAGGAATGCTCACGTATAAGATATATGTGTGTAAAAGGAATGCAGGCGTTCTCAGATGAAACGGGATGTGGTTGTGAACCTCAAGAAACTGTTTGTACAGAAGATGCAAAGGTCTGTCCTGATGGAACTTCAGTAGGAAGAGATCCTGAGAATAATTGTGAGTTCTTTGCATGTCCTGATCAAGCTCCTGTAGCCAATACATTTTGGTGTAAAGGGCAAACATATGACTTGTATGATAAGGGATTTTGTGCAACTGCAATTTTCCCAACAGGAACTTCTTGTTTAATCACTGAAGTTGGTGATGTTGTTGTTCCTCAAACGAAAGAAGACACCGTGCAAAACTGTGTTGATGAAGTTGAGGAAAGAGCAAATGCATTTTCTTGTAGGGGAGATTATTACAATTTGTCCAAACCTGGAACATGCGCAACTTCGACGTTCCCAACAGGGACCTTATGTTTAGTCACAGAGTTTGGTGATCTCATCGTAAAAGACTCTCTCAAAGATCAAGCACAAAAATGTATTATGACATGTGGTAATGCTGGTCCATCACTGAATCTTATTGATGAAACCGGTGTTCATTCATGTACATGTTCTATTGAGGGTATGTCTTGTGATGGAGTATCTAAAGATATTCCCATAAATAATCTCCAAGATTTATCTCTTGGTGGTCAGTGTCAAACGGATGCTGATTGTATGACTGGAGGTTGTTCTGGTCAATTATGTGGATTAAAAGAAGTAGTGAGTGATACCGTTACGACATGTGAATATCGTAATGATTATGCATGTTTGAAAGAAACATCATGCGGATGTAATGATGGTATTTGTCAGTGGGCAAACACGCCTGAATATCAACAATGTCTGGAGGGACTACAATGAAGAAATTTTTTGCATTTTTAATGCTTGCAGTGCTTATTGCATCTCTAGGTGTATCTGCACGTGCATTTGCACCGTACTATGATCCTGGTAGTGAAGGCCAGTTCTATGCGGTATCTTTTGATGAAGAGGGAGAAGCAACAGTTCTTGCAAAGCTTGTCTTAACAAATTATCAGAAAGATGATTTGAAGAACGTGAAGCTAGAAATTCCTGGTGAGAATATTAGATTAATTAATATTGTTCAGGAATGGTATGGCACTCGTGAAGAATGTATCAAATATGATACTAATGGTTCATGTCTTGAATATCAAGAATATCCTGACTATCAACCAAAATATTCTGTTATCGAGCCTAAAGTTTCAGAACTTTCAAAATCAATAGCTCTTGACGTGAAACTTCCTCAGCCTGTTGAGTCTCAGGATCAAGCAGTCATCTTAGTGTATTACAAGGCTGAAGGTTTAGTTGAACAATCAGGTAATACTTATGATTTTGATTTTGAAACAATAAAAGTTCCTTTCGACTTACAAAATACTCGTGTTGCAATCACGGTATCTGGTGATCTCTTCTTAGATGGTGGAGATTCATCTACAAACTATCGTGATAATTCAGTATTAACAAGTGCTGATGCTGGTGCTGCTGCTCCTGAAGCTATGAAGAGTGCTGCATTGCAAGACATAAGTAATCGTGTTCAATGGGCTTCCGGATATGTAAAGACTGCTGAAGGTTTAGATCCTTTAGAAAGCTTCCATGTTAAAGGAGAGTATGCGAAATCATGGTTTGACTTGAACAAAGGAAAAGTTTTCGGTTCTATTGCAGTTGCATTGATTTTACTTGCATTGCTCGTTGTTGGAATTTGGAAGCTTACGTCAATGCCTATGGGTGGGAATCTTCTCAGTATGGTATTAACAAGTGTTGGTAGTGCTGTGATTTTAGTATTGCTCATGGCAGTATCATGGTTTTTGATTCCAAAGTTCGGTCAATATCTTGGATATCAATATAATCAGCTCTTTGTGTTGTTCTATGTGTTACTAGCATTCTTGTTAGGAGTGTTTGTTCTCGTAGGCCCTGGGGTGTACTTTGGTTCTAAGTATGGTATTGGAAAGGGTCTTGCTATTATTGGTATGACGTTGTTCTTTACAATACTCTTAGCATTAATTTTAGCATTGGTCTTTGGAATGATTTTCCAAAGTGTCGTTGTGCAACCACCTCAACCTTATTATGGTGGTGTTGCATATGCGAGAGAAGCTGCAGTAGTTGTTGATTAACAACTATTTTTTTATTTTTTAAAAGGTAATTCTGGTCCATCGTAAGGTGGATCTCTTATCCCTTTATACAAAATTTCTTGTAGAGGCGTTTCTTTTTCATGTACGTAAGGATGAATGCCGTATGGTGTTCCCCAATCAACATCCACAATCCACACATTTCTTGCAGTGTTTACAATCACTTCTAAAACTCTTCCTTCTGCTCCTTGTTCGATAAGTACGGGTATTATTTTCTTATCTGCATAGGTATTAAATCGATGAGCTCTTGCTGCTTCTACAATACACTCTCTTCCTAATTGAAGTTCAGATCCAATCTCTATCGCAGTTTTCTTATCAATCACTGAGGTTCGCCAGTTGTTTCTTAAACTCTTTATCTGACAAAGTAATAAGTTTTGAGTCTCTCCCTATTGCTAAATTAGTTATTTCTTTTCCAAACCATGGTAGAGGTTTGAAGTTTTTGGCTTCTTTTTCAGAACTAAATTCTACTTCAATTCTAACAAGTCCTTTAAATTTTCCATGGTAAACTTTGAGAGAGATATTTGGTGAGTCGGAGATTTTATAATTATCTCTAATTAATGATTCTTTTGCAAACTTCTTGAGAGTATTAAACTCTTCTTTACTAATCAGTATTTTTTCTTTTGTGTGTGATAAGTCTGATGTGTCTGATTTTCTTTCAAGCTCGTATTTTGTTCCTTTTGATTGTATTCGTAGTTCGGTTCCATTTTTGTGGTAGAGAAAATATCTTTCTGATCTTAGTGGTTGGAGCTTGCTAAGATTTGGCATTTTCTTTGGTATCCATTTTCTTTCTATTTCCATAAGGTTTTGCGGGTATTGTTAATTATAAGATTTATGTATCTCGTAAGCTATAAATAGGGGGTATTATGCTCGAATTCCTATGAAAAGCAACGAATTGAGGAAGAAGTATCTTGAATTTTTCAAGGCGAGACAGCATGCTGTTATTCCTTCTGCTAAACTTGTTCCTGAAAATGATCCTACTACTCTGTTCACAGGTTCTGGTATGCAGCCTCTTATTCCCTATTTATTAGGTCAGAAGCATCCTCAAGGAAATAAATTAGTAAATTCTCAAAAATCTTTCCGTTCTGGTGATATTGAAGAGGTTGGTGATAATCGTCATACAACATTTTTCGAAATGCTTGGTAATTGGTCTCTTGGTTCGTATTTTAAAGAAGAGCAACTTCCTTACTTTTTTGAGTTTGTTACAGAAGTTGTAGGTATTGATCCTAATAGATTATACGTCACCGTATTTAGTGGCGATGAAGTAAATAATATTCCTAAAGATGAAGAGTCTGTTGCTATTTGGAAGAAGCTTTTCAAACAAAAAGGTATTGATGCAAAAGCAATTGAGATTGGTAGTGAAGAGAATGGGTACAAAGTTGGTATGCAGGGTGGTAGAATTTTCTTCTATGATGCGAAGAAGAATTGGTGGAGTCGTTCCGGAACTCCTGATAAAATGCCTGCTGGTGAACCTGGTGGTCCTGATTCAGAAATGTTCTATGAGTTTACTGAGGTAAAACATAATAAAAAGTTTGGTGAGCATTGCCACCCTAATTGTGATTGTGGTCGTTTCTTGGAGATTGGTAATTCCGTTTTTATGGAATATAAGAAGAATCCTGATGGTTCATTTAGTAAGCTTCCTCAGCGTAATGTGGATTTTGGTGGTGGGCTTGAGCGTATTTCTATGGCAGCTCAAAAGATGAATGATATTATTCGTCTTGATGTATTCCATGCTACTATTGTATATTTAGAAAAAAACTCTGGTAAGTCTTATGATGATCCGGAGTATACTCCTGCATTTAGAGTTATTGCTGATCATTTGCGTGCTTCGGTTTTCTTGATTGGTGATGGAGTAAGACCTTCAAACACAGATCAAGGTTATTTTGTTCGTAGGCTTATTCGTAGAGCAGTTCGATTCTGGGATAAGTTAGGGATTTCAGATGCAGGTTTTTCAGAATTAGTTGAGCCTATTCTTGATTATTATAAAGAAGCGTATCCTGATACCTATGCAAAGCGTGCAGAGATTAGAGAGGAAGTAAGATTAGAAGAGGAGAAGTTCAGAAAAACTCTTCGTAGTGGCCTGCAACAATTTGAAAAATTAGCTGTGCAAAAGAAAGATATTTCTGGAACAGAGGCGTTCTTATTATTCCAGAGTTATGGTTTCCCTCTTGAAATGATTGAGGAGCTTGCAAAAGAAAAGAATATTTCTGTTGATGCAAAAGGTTTTAGAAAAGAGTTTGAGAATCATCAAGAAATTTCTCGTAAAGGTGCTGAACAAAAATTCAAGGGTGGTTTAGCTGATGCAAGTGAAGAAACGACTAAATTGCATACTGCTACTCACTTGTTAAATGAAGCTTTAAGAAAGGTTATTTCTCCTGATATTAAACAGCGTGGAAGTAATATTACGAGTGAACGTTTAAGATTTGATTTTAATTTTGATCGTAAGCTTACTCCTGAAGAACTTAAAAAAGTTGAAGATTGTGTGAATGAACAAATCAAGAAAGATTTCAAAGTTGAGCGTATGGAAATGCCTTTGAAAGATGCTTTGAAGTTAAATGCTCAAGCTGAGTTTGGTGTTAAATATCCTGATCAAGTTTCCGTGTATAAAGTTGGTGATTTTTCTTTAGAATTATGTGGTGGTCCTCACGTTGCTCATACGGGTGAGTTAGGTCATTTCAAAATTGTTAAAGAAGAATCTGTTGCTGCTGGTATTCGTAGAATTAAAGCTATTGTTGAATAACTAATCAATTCCCTCATAGACGTTTTTTCTATGCCCAATGCGAAGAACGATAATTTTTCTTCCAGAAATAACAACATCAATACTTACTCTATAGTCCATTACACGAAGTCTCCATAGTTTGTATCCTTCGAGATGTTTCAGATGTGGAAAAGGATTTTCTCTTATTGAGTAGATTTTTGTTAAGATAATTTGCGCATCTTTTTTTGGGAGCTTTTTAAGAAATTTTTCAGATTTTGTAGTGAGCTCGATGGTGTACATTATGTTAATTTTATCCCAAACTCTTTTGCAATAAGTTCTATAGGTTTGGTCTTGCCTTGCTTGACTTCTTCAAGCGCTTCTTGGATATCTGAAATTTCTTCTTTGGTGAGGGTTTCTTTTTCATCCATGAGGCTTATAATGACCTCTTCATAAGATTCTCTTTCATGAGCTTTGAAGTCTCTAAGTCTTTCAAGAGTTGCTTTTGTGAGCTGGATAGTAGTTTTTTGCATGTTATATAGCTACTATAGTGTCTATATAAATTTTGTGGTGGTTTTCTTGAAAGGTTTGCGCGTTTAGCGGAAATTTCTTCTCCTTCTAGATTTCCTATATATTCAATGGTAAAAAGAATTAAACTCTTGAATATTCTTTAGAAATATTTATATTACCTCTACTATTCTTATGAGTATGTTTGAAACAATTTTTACTGCAAGAGAAGGCTATTTTATTATTGATGTCATTCTTTGTTTAGTCCTTGGTTATATTATTGGGGCGGAGCGAGAATCGCGTGGTAAAGATGCAGGAATTAGCACTCATATCTTTGTAATTCTTGGTGCAATGCTTTTTGCATTTATGTCTCTTAGTGTTGATACAGCGTCAAAGTCTATAGCTGCAGGTATTGTTACAGGTATTGGGTTTCTTGGTGCAGGATTAATTATGAAAGATGGTACAAACGTGCGCAATTTAACTACAGCAGCAAGTATTTGGTTTGCAGGGGCTATTGGTATGGCTATAGGGTTTAATTATTACCTTGTTGCAATTATTGCTGCAGTTATTTCGGTTATTACCCCGAGAATTCCTCATATTAATAAGAAAAGTCCTGAATCAGTAACAAACAAATTATAGTAGTGTTCTAAATGTATGCATCCTTAGAAGTGAAGATATATTTGAACAAACTTAATCAGTTTTATAAGTTCGGACTTTCCTACCATTTCTACAAAGTTGTAGTTCTCTTGCATCAACAGTATGTGTTGGTTGAGCCATGTAAACTTCTGCTGCAAATTCATCACCTGCATCAAACTCAGCCCTTCCGTAAAAAATTACTCTTTCAACACAACTGGATCCTGTTTCTTCAACAAGGAGTTCTACTCGTGACGCTTGTCCTACAATCTTTCCGTGATCAGCGGTTATGTTTAGAGTAAAATACAATGGTTCCACAACTCTTCCCGAAATCATACGTGTTGGTGTTCCAACAGCAGGTCTTTCAAAATACCATTGAGTTCTTGCTCGAGGAGGTTCTGGGCTTGGTGGTGGCATTGGTGGTGGTGTTTTAGTGTTTCTTACCATACATAATCGACCATAAGCACTCTATAAAAGTCTAATGTCATTCAGATTTTAGATGAATTTACAACGTATCTATTTTTTTCTTTAATTCTAGAATTTCTCTTTCTAGTTCTGTCATATCTGGTTCTTGTGGTGTTGTGGGGAATATTTCTTTTCTCGTTTGTTTCTTTTGAGCTTTTTGTTGTACAATGACTTGTTCTGGTACTTCTGGTAAGGTTTTTTGTAATTGTTGTAAGCTTCTTTTAATACTTGATATTTGGTTTTCTAATTTTTTGAATTGTGTATTTTTCTTTGCATCAATTGCATCGAGAACATCTTGTTTCTTTTGTAATTCTAATGTCCATAAGTGTGCTTGTAAAACGTCTCTTCTTGCTGTTAGTGGATCATCTATAGAATAATAGTGGTCGTCGTTCATCGTCCAAAGAGTGTCATGTCAACACTTTTGAGTCTTGTTTTAATGTCTTCAAGTTCTTTTTTCCAAGTTTGTATTTCTTGAACTTCTTGTTCTCGTAGTTTTTCTAGTTTGGATATAGTGTCTTCTGCATTATCAATTTGGCTCATGATTGCATTGATTTTTTCCATTGCTTCTTCGTATTGTCCTACTTTAACGAAGATTGTTTTTCCTTGTTTTAATGGGGCTTCTTCTGGCATTTTTCCCTTATCAATAAGGCTTGGGCGTAGGGTACTGGGATGTTCTCTTCCTATAGGAATATTCTCATGCTTGATCATAGGTATGTGTTGCTGTGGCACAACTTTTGGTGGTGCTTGGTACAGGGGTTGTGGGAAGGGGAGTGCATCTCTTCGTACTAATACTTTTTCACTTCCAGGGCCCATCATAGGTTGGGGTCTCATTATTGGCTGCGGTTGAGACTGTAATGTTGGAGGGCGCTTTAAAGGGGGCATATCACTATGGTTTGCAAGTGCTTCTCTATGCTTGTTAATATCTTCCGTAGGTTTAGAATTGCTTTCGTATCGTGGAAATTCTGATTTGAATTGTGGAGTTTGATCGGTATTTTGAGAACTTTCTTCTTTCTTTTCTTCTTTTTTATTGAACCAACCCATATGATCACCTCTGTTACTGCTCTTGGATGCTGTAGTATTATTAAATGTTTCTGTTAGTAAGAAGGAAATCTATTTATATAGAGAAATTAGCAGGAGATGACTATGGGTGCGTGTATTTACTTTCTAAAGGTTATGAGAGGATTAAACGAATGAAGATTCCTCCAGAGCAGATTGAGTCGTTAGTTGGAGAATTAGCAGGTTCTGATGTTATTCCTTTAGTTCAAATTTTAAGAAAATCAAAGAATATTTCTGAGTTTAAGTTAGCAGAGAGAATGAAGCTAGGAATTAATCAGGTTCGTAATATGCTCTATAGAATGAATGAGCATAATCTTGTTTTCTCTTCACGTAAGAAAGATAAGAAAAAAGGTTGGTATATTTATTATTGGACATTTAGTGATCAAGAAGCTACGCTTTTGTTAGAAGCTCATAAGAGAAGAAAGCTTGCTGAATTGACTCGTCAGCTAGATGTTGAGTCTCAGGAGCATCATTATATTTGTAAGGCTCATAGTAAGATTGCTCTTCGTGTTGATGCTGCAACTGCATTAGAATATGACTTTCATTGTCCTGAATGTAATGAATTGTTAGAAGTTCAAGATAAAGATAAAATTGTGAAAGCATTACAGAAAGATGTTGAACGTGTTAAATTGGAAATGCAAGAATTAGAGCGTATTGCTGCTGAAGAAGCTGCTCGTATTGAGGCTGCGACAAAGCGTGCTGCTGAAAAAGCAAAGAAGGATGCTGAGAAGAAAGAAGCTGAGAAGAAAGCTATGAAGAAGGCTGTTGCTGCTCAGAAGAAAGCTGATAAGAAAGCAGCAAAGGCTAGTGCAAAACCTATGGTTAAAGCTCCTGTGAAAGTTCCTGCAAAGGTAGCTCCTCAAAAGCAAGCACCAGTAAAGCAAGTTCCTAAAACGAAAGTTGTTCCTACAAAGGTAGCTCCTAAACCTAAAGTTCTTCCTCCTAATAAAAAGAAATAGTTATCTCGTTCTTCCTGCATATATTGGTATAGGTATTAGTGCTTGCCCAAAAGATCTTTGTCTATATCCTTGCGGAACTAATCTATACTCGTATGCATTAGTTCCGCCTCTTGATGCTTTTCTTTCAGGTGAAATTGCTTTAATTCTTCTTTCTGCGATACCATTATCAACAAGAATATCTAAAGCTAGTTGTGATCCATGATAATCAGGCTCTTCTGGCACTCTTCTTTCTAAAATGGCTGCGAGAAATGAAGGAAGGTTACGAATCTGTTCTAATCTTAATTCTCTGATCTCTGCTGCGACATCAGTACTTTCTTTCCAAGTATGATACTCCAAAATTCTCTCTGCTCTAAATAAGGTAAACATTACACTGCCTATGCAGAAGAAGCTTTAAACATTTCTATAAGGCCTTGGGCGACGTGCCCTCCATCAAATGGTGGTATGGGTATGAGGTTAAACCAGAATAATAAGCCGTTTATTTTTCTGCTAATGGTAAGTATGAGTATTGTTTTTTCATTAAGGTTTTTTGCATATTTGAGTATGAGGAATGATGCGAGCCATAGTGCTCCGTTCATGAGGGGCCCTACAAATGCTGTTATTGCTGATTGTAATGGTGTTGCTCCTACAATTTGTACATATCCTGGGATGAATATTAAGATTGGTGAACTTATTGCACGTAATACAACTCCTAATGCTAATCCAAAATAGCTTGCAAAGAATTCTGCTTGTAATCCGAATGCTAATGCGACAAACTTATGTGCCATTTCGTGGAGTACGACTGCTGGTGCAGCAGCAAGAATTCCTAATGTGATTCCTTCCCAATAGTTTTTTTTGGGTTGTACTAAGGGGTCATATGGTCCTGTGTATTTTATGCTAACAGAGAAAATATAGCCTATTGCGGCTGTCATAAGTAATAATCTAAAAATTTCAATAAGTGTTATCATGATGCCATGAAGAGTTTCTTGCGTTGCTCAGGAAGTTGCATTTCGCTATCATCGTCATTAAAGTCGACATCATAGTCAAAACTATCTTCTTCTAATCCTGGAATGTGGCTTAAGAATTTCATGTTTCTCCCTAACTTAGTGAAGTTTAAAAGATTTATGGTGGTTAATCGTTGTTGTTTGTAGTGTTTTTTGAACTTTTCTTATGGATATTTTAGAAGTATTGTTGTAATGTTTTCTGTGTGGTGAGCTCTTTAATTAAATTACTTTTTTTGGTGTATAAGTGTAAGGGGATAAGTAATTTTTTTTGTACATGGATTAATGCTTCGTTTAAGGTGGTGAATTTTTCTGGTTGTTTTGTCATAATGTCTCTTGTTAGTTCTCGTAATATTCCTACTCCGCATGGTATGTCATAGTCTTTTACTTGTCGTAATACTAACACTGATGCTTGTCTCTGTCTCTGTGCTAAATGTTCTGCTACGGCAATGCGTACCGCGTAATAGCCTCCTACAACACTGCTTGCATAGGTTTTTCTCTTATAGTGTGTTTCATAGTCTTGCCAGAATTTTATTGCGTAGGGATCTTGATTCCATGTTGCTTCTAGTACTTCGAAGCTCCATTGTCTTGGCATTAAAATAATTTCATAGTGATTTCCTAAATAGTCTCCAGAATATACTTCAATATCGTTAATCCATTGGTAGTGGTATATTTGGTTGAGTAAGTGCTGTGAAATAATATCGTCTGTTGCAGTAATGCTCCATTTTGTTGGTACGAGTTTTCTTTGTGGTTTTATTCCTAAGAGTCCTGCGCTTAGTATTCTGTTTATTTTGGTAATATCAAAGTCATGTTTGTATAAATCGAGTATTCCTTCTTGTGCTTTTAAGTGGTGGTCGTTTGTAATATAATCAATTCTTTTTGCTACACTAATGTTTTGTTCTGGTTTTACGAATTTTAGTGGTGCAGGATTAAAAACAGGATGGTGGATGCTGTCGAGTTTGAGGTTGATTGTTGGTTTTTTGAATAATTCAAATGCTAAGTCTGTGTGTTTCTTAGCCATGCTTACTTCTTGTAGTATTCCTGTGAATTGTGTTTGTCTTTTGACGGGTTGTATAAATCGAGAATAGATCATTCCTCCTCTTTGCATCATAATATCGTGGGTGCTGAATTGGTTCTTGTACCATAATTCTGGGCTGTAGGGTATTTCTTCTTGTGTCTGTGTTGCTGGTGCTAGTATTCCTGTGAAGACGTTTGGGTAATTGTATTCTCCTACAAAAACTTCTGGAGGGCTTGATCCGTTGAATTCTTTTCCTACATTTTTTAGTGCTTCTTGTTGGAGTTGTTGTAAATACTTGAAATATTCTGGCCCCTTTACTTGTTTCATAGTGCTATAGTGTTTTATGATATTAAAAAGATGTTGTGTCTTAAGAATATTGGTTCAAGCAAACCTTTTAAGGTAAGATATTGATGGTTCTAAGCATGAAGAGATTTTTTGGTATTGCGTTGTTTATGCTTATTTTTAGTGTGGTGTATGCGTTTGGGCACTATGTTGCATTATCAACAATTTTTATGTTGTTTAGTTGGCACATTCCTTACGTACTATTTTTTGTTTTTTTGTTTCCTGTATCATTTATTCTGTCTACAACGCTTGAACGATATAGTCCGAATGTAGTATCAAAGGCGTTCTATGTTTTGAATGCTGTGGAGATGGGCTTTATGTTTTTCTTGTTTGTTTTAACGGTTATATATAGGGTTCTTAGTATCTTTTTTTCTTTTGATAAATTTCTAGCAGGGATAATCATTCTTGGTATTGCAGTTATGGTTAGTGTGTATGCTATTCTTCATGCGTCTAATATTTACACTGTTACTCTCTCTGTTGTAATAAAAGGTTTGAAGAAACCGTTGCGCATAGTTCAATTGTCTGATGTTCATCTTGGAACGATTCGTAATCATGGTTATCTTGAAAAGATTCTTCGTAAGGTTCAGGACATAAATCCTGATGTTGTTGTTATTACAGGAGATCTCTTTGATGGTACTGCTCCTCTCCATCCTAAAATGGTTGATCAGTTTAATACATTAAGTATGCCTATTTATTTTGTAACAGGTAATCATGAGTTGTATGAGCATTATGATCAAGTATTACCAATTCTTAAGTCAACAAAGATTCGTGTGTTAAGAAATGAGTCTGTTACGTATAAGGGTGTGCAGATTATTGGTGTTGATTATGGTCATGGTTCTGAATATCTTGAGGGTGTTTTAAGAACGATGAATACTCAACAGCCTTCACTGTTATTGTATCATGTTCCTGTTCAATTGTCTGTTCTTGAAAAGTACAAGATTAATCTTCATCTTGCGGGTCATACGCATAATGGGCAATTATTTCCTTTTGGTTTGTTAACAAGATTGTTTTATTCGAATATTCATGGTCTTAAAGTATCAAAGAGTTCTGCTCAATATGTTTCTGCTGGTACTGGTACGTGGGGTCCTCCGATGCGTTTAGGTACAAAGAGTGAGATTACAGTAATTGATTTAGTCTCGTAAGGTTAGCCCTAAAATAAATCTTTGAAGGGCGACTCCTGATTCATTGGGGTTGCGTTCATAACTATAACTTGGGCCTAGGCTCATTCCATCAAGGTCTATTGCTCCATCAAAAATGTATACTCCTTCATTGAATGTTGCTTCAAGTTCTCCTCCAACATATCTAGTGTTTCCTCCAAAGAATACGGAGAATCCATTATCGGGGGAGAATGTTCCTCCAATGTATCCTCCTGGTAGTCTTCTATACTGTTCCTTAAGGAGTTGTGTTTGGAATCCTGGTAAAATAAATTGGTTTCTTGCTTCTAGTCGTTTATCAAGATGTTCTGCGCTTACTCTTCCTCTTCTTCCTGGAGAGAATAAAGGAAGGAGAAGTGTAATCGTTGGGTGGTTGTTAATAAATAATGTTCTTTCCAGTGCTCCTTCGTAGGTGACTGCTCCAGCAAGTGAGAAGAGAGGTGTTTCAATGTATCCTGTTCCTCCAACTTCTATAGTATTTTTGGTATCATCGTTAAGGAAGGTGATGTAGGGTCTTATTCCGTAATCACGTGTTACAGGTAGTGGTAGTCCTGCATGTACATGATAATCAAATCCTGTACCAAATTCCTCTCTTCTTGTTCGATCATTAATGGTTTCTACCGCTTTCGGTTCAAAGAATGATTCTGCATCAGTAAGCACTCCTGAAACTGAGTCTTGTCCTGCGACTTCGTCTCTTTCAAGTATTCTCTTTGTCTTGTGTCTTGTGTTGGTGAATGGTATTCCTATTTCAATAGAGGCATCAATAGGTAATGAGTATCCTCTAAAGCGAGAGTCTCGTTCAATGCCTACAGTAAATACTGGTCTGAAGAGGTATGTTGTTGCGCTTCTTGTTGTTGAGTCTTCAAGAAGTTCAACATCTGTTGTGAGTAATGTTCCTCTTGCTCTTGAGGTGAACCTAATATCTCCTCCAATGTTAAATGTTTGGTCTATTACTGATTGTTGTTGGTATTGTGCAGTGTAACCTCCTCCTAAAGTTATTCCTTCGTAGGGGTAGATAACGAGTGCTTCTAAGCGATAATGGTTTTCTGTTGTTGCAGCGAAGTTAATTCCTGCGTCGAATGTTGTTGTGCTGTTTATTCCAAAGAATGGAAATGCTGGTTGTGTAAAATTATTGAGGTTATCTCCTGTAAGATGTAGTTTTCCTCTTCCATCAAGTTGTGCTCCAATATCGAGTCCGTAGAGTTTTTTGAAGTGATGATTGTGTAATTGTGCTGCTGCTGAGATTCCTGTTGTAATTTTTATGGGTTCATCAATGGCCCATGCTCCTTTTTCGCATTTTTGTGCAAAGCTGCATGTTGTATCAATAAGATGCAATGCATCTCTAACAGTTTTAATGGTCTCTGGTAATGGATTTTCTTTAACTCTTTCAATATAATCTCCTAATGATCCATGTTCGAATTCAAGATCATCTTTTGCATCATGAAAGGGGTAGTGTACTCTGAAGACATCATCTATTCCTACTGTTAAATCAATATTTGGTGTTATTGCGGGTGATGATTCTTGTTCGTAACGGATTTCGTAATGTGTTGTGTTTGTTGTTTCTTGTGCTCTTGCTTGTTCTGGTAATCCTGTGAGAAGTGCAATGCTTGCTCCAATGTTTGCAAGAAGTTTTCGTGGTCGCTTCATGGTTATAACTATAGTAGTGTTTTATGGTCTTTGAACGTATTCAAGAAAATTCCAGAATTGTGGCCAGCTCTTACGTACTGCTTCTGGATGTGTAAAACTGATTGTTCTTCCATCTATTGCATTTTTCATTGCTATTGCTTGAATAATTCTATGATCTTGGGTAGTGATTTCTCTTCCTTTGGCGTTGTCTTCTAGTGCTCTTTCCATTTCTTCTATTCTATTGCTCTCATGTCCTTGTAAGCTTGGCCATCGTTGTAGTCCTTCTTGTAATGTTATGAATTCGAATGCTCTTGCAAAGCAATAATCTTCTGGTTGTTCTGGAATAAATTCTCGTTTTCCTTGTTGTAAGTTCATGAATGTCTTTGCTTGTTTGAGGATAGTTTGGTCGAATCTTGTTTCCCATGGTTTTCCATTTTTTTGGTGTGTATTCCAATGGTCTAGTGCTTCGTAGGTCATTGCGAGATGATAGGGTGGTCTCATGATTCTTTCTTGGTGTCCTGAGAGTAATGCTGCGCTTGCCCATTGGCTTGTTCCATGATCAAGGTGTAATAATTGTGCGATGGGGTACGTAATTATTTTTGGATTGTAAGTTATTGCTCTTGCGAGTAATGTTCCTTCTTTGATAAATTCTTTATCTGCTCCTTCTTTCCATGATAAATATTGTAAGAATCTGTATAATGTTCCTGATTCTCCAACGTGGATGATATCTTGTGTTGGCCATTCGTGTAATGCTTGTCGTAGTGCGAAGAGATCGTTTCCTAGTGAGTGTTGTTGGAGTATGGGTAAAGTATAATGTGTGTGGTGTACTAAATCTAGCATTCCCATGCGAATAGTCCATGATTTGTCGAGTGGTATGAGCCCTTGAGAAATGAGTTGATCTTGCATCGTTATTGTTCATCCCCAAACCTTTAAAAACTTGTTGTCATGACTCTGGGGCTATGCTCGACTCTAAAGAATTTGCCCGTATTAAGCGTGATTTGGAGGCTTTTGACGCTGCTCGTGAGAGGCAGATCTCTGTTGGGAGAGAGGTCATTAAACTGTCTAAACTTGTTATTTATAGTGTTCATCGAAATGATCTTCCTACAGCTCAAAAACATATTCAAGAGATGGAAAAGAAGGTTAAACTTCTCTCTCCTCAGTCCTATGATGAAAATATGGGTAATGTTGCATTCCAAGAATATGTGGAAGCTATTACGTATTATGAGTTTATGAAGAATGGTAAAATTCCTTCTCAGAAAGATTTGAAAGTTTCTACAGAAAATTATTTGTTGGGGTTGTGTGATTTAACAGGTGAGTTAGTAAGAAGAGCTGTTCAAGATGTTATTCGTGGTAATCCTCAAAATGCTTTAAAGATTCATACGTTTGTTGAGAATTTGTATGGTTTATTTTTGCAATTTAATTTACGTAATGGTGAATTAAGGAAGAAGGTTGATAGTATTCAATGGAATCTTAAAAAGCTTGAAGAGATTGCATTAGGATTAAAATTACGATGAATACCAAATATAGAACGCATACTTGTGGAGAATTAAGAGATTCTGATAAGGGTAAGAAAGTTAAATTAGCTGGTTGGGTTGTGAAGAGAAGAGATCATGGTGGTGTTATCTTTATTGATTTAAGAGATCGTTTTGGTATTACTCAAATTGTTTTTGAGCCTGATTGTAAGGATTTCAAGCAAGCTGAGCGTTTAGGAAGAGAATTTTGTATTCATGTTTCCGGTCTTGTTGATTTAAGAAAGCCTGGTATGGAGAATCCTAAGTTAGAGACGGGTAAAGTTGAGATTTTTGTTGATCATTTAGAAATTTTGAATACTTCTGAGACTCCTCCTTTTGAGTTGGATGATCGTGTTGAGACTGCTGAAGAGATTCGATTAAAGTATCGTTATCTTGATTTGCGTCGTGAGCGTTTGAGTAATAATTTAGTATTTAGGGCGCAAGTGATTAAGTTTTTGCGTGATTGGATGCATGCTCATGGTTTTGTTGAAGTTGAGACTCCTCTCTTATCTGCTTCATCTCCTGAGGGTGCTCGTGATTTTCTTGTTCCTTCTCGTATTCATCCTGGAAAGTTTTATGCGCTTCCTCAAGCTCCTCAACAGTATAAGCAATTGTTAATGGTTGGTGGTATGGATAAGTACTTCCAGATTGCTGCATGTATGCGTGATGAGGATGCTCGTGCTGATCGTTCTCCTGGTGAGTTTTATCAATTAGATGTTGAAACGAGTTTTTTAACGCAGGAAGAATTTTTCCAATTGATGGAGCCTCTCATGATTGAGGTTTCTAAAAAGTTCTGTGATAAGAAGATTATGCAGGTTCCATTCCCTAGAATTAAATTTAATGATGCTCTATTGAAGTATGGTTCTGATAAGCCTGATATTCGTTTTGGTATGGAAATTCAAGAAGTTTCTCATTTGGTAAAGGATTCTGGTTTTGAAGTTTTTAAGAATACTATTAAGGATGGTGGTGTGGTAAGAGCTCTTGTTGCTCCTGGTGCTGCTAACAAGTTTACGCGTTCTGATCTTGATGATGTTACAAAATTAGTTCAGGATCTTGGTGCAAAAGGTCTGGGATATATTTCTTTGAAAGACAAGGAAGTTAAGTCTCCTCTAAAAAAATTCCTTGGTGATGAGTTAGTTCATAAGATTATCAAAGAAGTAAATGCGAAAGATGGAGATATTATTTTCTTCATGGCTGATAAGGAGTTAAAAGCTGCAAAGATTCTTGGTCAGTTGCGTTTGGATCTTGGAAAGCGTTTAGGTGTTATTGATCAGTCTATTCTTGCGTGGACGTGGATTGTTGATTTTCCGATGTTTGAATGGAATGATGATACGAATAGTATTGATTTTGCGCATAATCCTTTCTCTATGCCTCAGGGTGGTTTAGAAGCCTTAGAATCGCAGGATCCTTTGAAGATTCTTGCATATCAGTATGATATTGTGTGTAATGGTACGGAATTATCTTCTGGTGCAGTAAGAAATAATGTTCCTGATATTATGTATAAGGCATTTGATATTGCTGGGTATAAGAGAGAAACTGTTGAAAAGAAGTTTGGTCATATGATTAGTGCATTTAAGTTTGGTGCTCCTCCCCACTGTGGTTTTGCTCCAGGTATTGAACGTTTAGTTATGATCTTACGTGGTGAACCTAATATTCGTGAGGTTACGGCATTCCCTAAGAGTAAGTCTGCTGAGGATGTAATGATGGGCGCTCCTTCAGAAGTTGATCCGAAGCAGTTACGAGAACTCCATATCAAAGTCGATGTCGTAAAGAAGAAATGAATGTGGTGGAGTTAGATGGTTCTGTTTATGAACAGACTTTCTATCATCTTGAAAGGATGTTCTTTGTTGAACTATTACAACCTGAGGATTTTTTAGATGCTTGGGCTGAAGCAAGTTATCGTTATGGTAATGCTTATGTACATGAATGGAGCCTGCTCAGTAATAAACAGAAAGAAAGAATAAGAGAGAGGGCAAACTAATATAATAAAAAGGAGTATATGTTCATTACTACGATGAGATCAACTAATCACGGGGAAGCCACAGAACATCTTCATGAGACTTCTGCGTATCATGCATATGCAGTGCTTAATGCGGTTGTGAATGATCCGGAGTATAGTATTGGTGTTATTCAATATAATG
>CAYVWZ010000004.1:52230-59286 GCA_964455655.1 Candidatus Woesearchaeota archaeon | reverse complement strand
GAATACTTTACTGCTTGCGTTATAATACTGAAGAGCTAACAACCCACCAAGGAAGAGTTATTTCCACATTACAAAATCTTGGAATACTTATTGAAGATTTAGGAAATGGTGTAGGCGTAAGACCCTCTAAAACATTTAATGGAGTTAATGGCTTACGAGTAAATAGACTCTTAGAAGAACTTTCATGCACCAATGAAGGACTAGAATACGCTACGAGAGGCTTTGATCAGTACACTAGTGTTCGAGAATTATGTCAAGGACTATGCCAAAATGTTATAACCCTAGCAAGAGAGGGAGATCTCGCAGAATGCTATGAACTTGCAACACGAATAATACCCCAACTTGCAAGAGATCTTAGCATATCGCATCTCCAAAATCAAACACTTTCTCAAGCAGAATTTGAAGAAATCAAAGCACTACAAAAAGTTGCAACAGAATGGGAAAGATATCTCGACAGAGGGAATATGGTACTGTTCGGATAACTAAAAAAATTAATAAAAAAATAAATCGATTTAACGATAAGATTTCTGACGTTTAGCACGAGGCTTAGAATCGTTAGGTTTAGATGTTTCGTTACGTCGTACATCAGCAACTAATAATAAACGATCATAATCTAAGAATGTTTTTTTCAATGTTTTATCATATTCAGCAAGAGACTTTGCAACAGCTAAACGAATTGCATCAGCTTGAGCGCTCCATCCACCACCAGATACTGTAACAGAGACATCAATCTTTTTTGCAATATCTCCAGCAAGTACTAATGGCTCAGAAATACGCATACGCGCAACACTATTGCTATAAAAATCAAGTAATTGACCGTTCACACGAACCATACCCTTACCACCATCTTTCAATGTAGCACGAGCACGAGCTTGTTTACGAGATCCTGAAACGTGAACAACTTTATTCATAATAACTCCGATAATCTTTGTAGTGAAATAAACTTCATTTTTTCTTGACTAATACGAACATGCTCCGGGGAAATAAGTTCCTTATCTTTGAAACGAGCAGGAACACCTTTATAACATTTTACTCTTTCTAATGCATCTCTACCACGAGTAATCTTGTACGGAAGCATACCACGAATACTTCTTTTAAGAATACGTTCAGGAGCATGAGGAAAGAACGGACCGAAATGAGGAGAACCTCTTGCACGTCGTTGTTTATATTTTGCTAAAATATCAGTCTTAGAACCAATAATAACAGCCTTTTCAGCATTAACAATTTCAACAGTCTCGCCCATTAATGCTTGCTTTGCAACAAAAGATGCAAGCCTACCAACAACGAGTTTCTCAGCATCAATAATCATGCGATAATCCTCACTTTGTTTCCTTTAGGATTTTGCTTCATTAATTCTTGAATAGAAATTGCTTTACCCGTCTTGTTAATTTTTGTTCTTGCTTCAGCAGTAAAATTCCAAGCTGCAACCGTAAGCTTACGAGAAAATGTTCCAGAAGCTAACACTTTACCAGGAACAACAGCAATTTCACCATCTCTAACAGACTTTTCTAATTTTGCTAAGCTTACTTCAGGACTTAAACGAGCAGAACGTGATAAGTTAAGAGCAACAGATCTCCAAAGGTTAACCTTCTGTTGAGTAGACAAATGCTTCAAGTCAGCAATCAACTGCTTCTTGTTAGGATTGGAAGGTCCTGTTGGTTTCATAAAGGAAAGGGCTCGAATTATGGCTTTTAAAGCTTTCTGTAGAAGAACGAGTTAATTTTTGAAGAAGATCCCACCGAGAGTGAGCGGTGAGTAATATGCGGAGGACAGGGTTCGAACCTGCGCAGGCACTAAGCCACTAGAACCTCAATCTAGCCCGTTTGACCGCTCCGGCACCCCCGCGTAATTACAGAAAACTTTTTGATTGAACTTTATAAAATGTGTGGATCAAAGAACTTCTCTAAATCGTTTAAGATTATCAAGAGAGATAACCTCTCTAGCAAAACAATCAATATCTGGTTGATTAGTAGGCTCTGATAAATAAATTGGTTTCTTAATTGCTAGAGCATAACCCAACTCGATTTTACCACTTGTACCAATATATCCTTCAGGAGCTAATAAGTATATTCCATTTCCTAAACACATCGCTTCAAAATGTTCCTGCGCCAAGCGTAATTTCTCTGCTATCGTCTCTGCTACATCTCGATTTTCCATACTAATTTCAAGGTTAGGAAACACACCATCAATATCTAGAGCGTCGAGATCTCTTATTACCTCTCTCACAAGATCGCGATAACGCATACTCGCACTAATAACAAGTCTTTTACGCATGGATCTTTTTAAGAACATAACTATAAAAGAACTTAGAAACTAAAAAAGTTATTTCACGTTCTTCAAAGCTTTTGAAAACTCATCAACTTTACTATTCAATTCTTCAGCAGCTTGATTCATCATTTCTGTTAATGATAATTGACCCCAAGCTTCAATGAACATAATAAAATCTTCCTCAGAACCTTTCACACTAATAGATTCAGGATATGCATCAGCACAAGCCATACATAAAATACACGCTAGAGGTTTTTCAACAACAGCTTTTCTTCCATCAGCTTTGAAAACTTTTGTAGGGCATAATGCAACTACACCAGCAGTATCTTCTTTAGGATCAACCTTAATTTGAGGATTACCACGATAGTATACTAGACCAGGAGTGTGCTTAACATGATTTTTACCACGACCAAGAACAGCCTTTGCTTCAATTTCCAAAGATTGACCCTTTGTTAATTTAGCAATAATTGTCTTAGGATAAACTGGTTTAATTTTAGGATCACGAGATTGTAACATTTCAGCATAGACCGTACAAGGACCTTCAGCTTTCAAAGATAAATCAACAGCATGAACAGCACCCAAATCAGCAAGAGGAGTAGCCGGATCAGCAACTTCATAACCTTCTAAATCAGTCTTGAGAACAATTAAACCTAGACGATGAGCAACCATTTCATCATACATAGCAGAAGTATTTGTAATAAATTTAACAGACTTAATAGCCATCGTAGGCACTTCAGTCATGATTAAACGGCGAATAGTATTCATGTACGCCGGATTCGTCCCTTTCACAATGAAAGAACACCTATCCTTTTGTTGATCAATCTTTTGTAGTTCCATGATTATACACGTCTTCCACGACGGAAACTCTTCTTACGGCATGTATCCGTAGGAGTTGTAGTAACATCTTCAATGGTTCCAACTCTGAAACCCATACGAGATAATGTACGAACAGCAGCTTGAGCACCAGGACCAGGAGCATTAATACCTGAGTGACCACCAGGAGCACGAACACGAATATTCAATGCATTAATTCCTTTCTCCATAGCACCTTCACCAGCTCTCTTTGCAGCGTTCATAGCTGCAGTTGGACTTGATTCTAAACGATGAGATTTAACAACCATACCACCACTTGCTTTTGCAAGAGTTTCTCCGCCAGTAACATCAGTAATATGAATAATTGTGTTATTGTAACTTGCATAAATATGAGCAATACCCCAACGAAGAGATTTTTGATCCATCATTCTTGGATGACGAGGAGGAGCTTGAACTTCTTCAGACTCTTTAACTTCTTGAGCAGGAGCTTCTTTACCTCTTTGTTTAACATCTGAACGAGGCTCAGCATGAACTTCAGGTTTTCTTACAGGTTTTTTCTTTTCTTCAGCCATTTATATTTCCTCAGCAACTACTTCAGCAGGAATTTCTGCCTCAGGTGCTTTTGCTTTTTTCTTCTTAGAATCTTTCTTAGGTTTTTCTTCTTCCTTTACTTCAGGAACAACCTCTTTTCTCATACGCTCAGGATGAGCTTCATCAATAAAAGGAGAGTTTGGAGAGAATGCAATCATATGCTCTTCTTCAATCGTAACTAAATGACCTGGAACAGAAACTTTATGAGCACCAACTAAAATATGCCTGTGCGTAATAAACTGACGAGCTTGCGTCATTGAACGAGCAAGACCCTTTCTTACAACTTGTGTTTGTAATCTTCTTTCAAGAACATCTTTAATTGATAAATCTAAAATACGCTCTAATTTGAATTCTCCCGTGATTAAACCCATACGAAGAAGACGAGCCTTCAAACGTTCCCATTCTAATTCAGCTTGTTTATCAGATCTTGTGATTAAATCTTTCGCTTGATGTTTAATATTTCTTAAAACAGATTCAAGACGAAGAATTTCTTTCTTGTTCATTAAACCATATTCATCAACAATAATTCTTTCAGAAGCAATACGCTCTCTATTCCATGGATGAGAAGGTGTCTTGTATTTTCTACGTTGTTTTTTAATATGACCCATTATACTCTACCTGCATTTCCTTTCTTCTTTGTAACACCAAGAGATTTACCATGTCTGAAGTGAGCTTTTGTACGCTGACCACGAACAGGAAGATTTTTACCATGTCTGAAACCTTTTAATGAACGCATCATACGCATTCTCTTAATGTCAGTTTCTCTTGTTAGAGGAACATCAGTTGCAACAAGATGTTTATCTTCACCAGAATCATAATCTCTTCGACGATTAATCATATGAACAGGAATACCAAATTTTTGAGGATTCTTTAAAACTTCTTCAATAGCACCTAATTCTTGATCAGAAAAATCTCCAATACGACGAGAAGGATCAATATTTTTAACATAGCACACTGCATGAGCCATTGCATGAGAAATACCTTTTACTTTACACATGCCAACCTTAATAGAACGTGTTCCAGGAATGTCTACATCAATTAAACGTACAAGCTGTCTCGTTGGTGTTTTTTCAGTATTCATGGGGCGAGAAAGAAACGATCCATTTAAAAAAGTATCGGGCCTATATTTATAAGGGATGAAGGACAATGCATGTTACGAATGCGGCTTTCAGGACCACAACGAAGAATTTTTGACAATGTTATACAGGAATCACCACTCCTAGAGAGCTTACACGATCTAGGAAGAAACGGCCATGGGCCCACTGTAGGGCATACTATACGTGTTATGCAGTATGCAATCCTTGGAGCATCAGAATATGGCGCAGCTGAGTGGTATATTACAGAAGTTGCAAGAGCAGCAGGAGTACATGACCTTGGAAAGAGATGGGTCCCACCTGAAATTCTCTATTTAGCTCGAACACCAACACCTGAGGAAGCTACAACCATCAAAGACGGACATGTTATACACTTACGAAGAGTACGAACACATCCAAGATTCCACACACCAGAATTTGAACGTATCTATGAACGAGCATTTAGAGAGGCTTTCCCCCATCATGAATTACTAAACCCCGATAATGGATACCCACGACGTGGCAATATTAATGGAAACCACCAACGAACACCCCTAACACCCCACGAACTCTCAGTAGCATGTTGGGTTGCAGAATCGGACACGATGGCAGGATGTTTAGAAGGACCAGAAGAAGGAAGAGCATACAAACCCAGAGGATTAAATCTTGATGAAGTAGAAGAAATTATTTATCAATTTCCAAACCAAGACAGAACTATTACTACATCTCTTCTGACTGTATTGAGCCGCTAGAACCAACACCAACAAACAATCTATAACGATCATCACCAGCAAGTTCTGAAAGCAAACGCTTTACAATAACATTCTCTAAATCAGGCATTAATTTAACACGTTCACGAATATCTTGAAAACTCTCAAAAGGTTTTTCTTTACGTGACTCTAAAATTTCCCACATGTGCTTCTTACCAACACCTGGAAGTAATTCTAACTGATGACGCCTCATATTAATAGGACCAGCCTTGTTAAAAAAATCAACAAAGCGTTGTTCATTATCCTCAACTAATTGACGAAGCAATGCCTTTAATTCACTCTGAGCTGTTTGCGTAAGCTTGTCAATAGCAATGCGACCCATAATGTGATGCACTTCATCACGTCTTCCACCACCAATATAGACTTCTTGCCCAGGTTGAAGATTAACACCTTTCTTAGGAATGAGTTCAAGTAAGAAGAAATATCTCTTCCCGATAGCTTGAGCTATTGGAGATTTACGGTGAACAGGTCTTGCATCAAGAGGGTATCCATGCTGAAGAAAGTCCAATATAATTGCGTATTCCTCACGTTCTCCGTCTGCCATCGTTCAATACCCGTTGTTATTTTATTTATTCTCATAATTTTATGACTCTTTTAGTAATGTAAGGATCTTTTCTAGATCCTCGTTTTTTATGGTAATATGTTCTGTGCTAAACAATGCCTTCAATGTATCCATATCTCTTGGATGAAGATCAACAAGTTTAGCAACATGCTGTGATTTCAATCTTGGAACATCAAGTTTTGTTAACTTTTCTTCAAAGGCCTTTGCTTCCTTTGCGGACATTGGCTTAATTTGTTCAATATACTCTTTCACTTTCTTTGCTCGAAAGTTTAATTCACCGTCACGCTTCTCCAAATTTTTAAGAGACTCTGACATAGCAGCAAGGCTTAATGCTTCTTTGTTAATAATTTCAATCATTGCCATCTACTTCATCCTCTGTAAATGCACTGGGTGAACAATTAATTCTTTTAATTTATTACGATCCTTAATCTCAACACGATAACAGGAACCTTTCTTTCCTACAATTGTTCCAACAAGACCATGAAATCTTGGGAAATACATACCTTTTTGATATGCTGGTTCAGCGCTTAAACTTACTTTTTCTCCTTCTTTGAAGTTTTGTAAGTAATCACGAATACTAATCTTTCCACGCTCGGAAACATTCTTTCGAAGTTTACTACGAGTCTTCCTTCTCATTCCACCAATTCGTTTCATAAGGCTAAGAACACTAAAAGGGCTTTATAAAGATTACTAGTATTTACGGCGAACCCTGTTCATACCAGCATAGAGTGCTGCAGCTACTACAACAAGCACAGCAATACCCGCTACAATCCTTATGATAAGGCTTGTATTTCTTATGAGTTTTACACGGAGAGACTCATTCACAGGCTCAGGAGTGTCAAGAACATTAGGAACAGGTATTTCTTGTGAAGGGGCCTCTGAAGGAGATTCTTCAATAACTGGTTCTTCTGAAGATGCTTCCTGCACTATTTCATGAAGAGAGACAAGAGTAACATTTGCAACACCCTTGTTTATAGAC
>CAYVWZ010000004.1:0-52220 GCA_964455655.1 Candidatus Woesearchaeota archaeon | reverse complement strand
CAAGAGTCATTCTTACATCATCAGCACCATCAGTATCAAGGTCTACTCGTTTAGACTGACTCAGTTCTAATATAACTGTTTGAGGTTCACTTTGAACTTTTAAGGTAACATTACTATCACTAACATCTGTAAACGTTAAGGTATGATTTTCACCATCGGTTGTTCTGAAATGTTTTACGAATCCATCCTGACCAGACACTGTAGACTCAGTTATGGACGTGAAATCAACATCAATCTTAATGCCTGTTGAAACTCCACCACCACGATTACTACTTCCACCACCACTGCCACCAGAAGATGCGGAAGCTATACTGAAATAACGAATAGTGCTATAAGAAGAATTACTTGAATTATCCGTTGAGAGAACACGCCAATAATAAGTTCCAGCGCTCAAAGAACTAACCGTCACCCCTGTAACGTTTGTGGTTTCAGAAACACTACCATTAAAGTACGTGAAAGAACCAAATGCAATATCTGTTGAAACTTCAACAATATACGTAATAGGATTAGAGTTAGGATCAGTAGTATTAGACCAATTCAAAGCAACACTTGTTGTGCCTGCTGCATAACTTGTAGCGTTCTCTGGAAGATATAATGTTGGAGCGCCAGGAGCAGCATTTGCTGAAACGTTAAACGTTCTAATAACACTAAATGATGAGTTTAAGCTGCTATCTTTCGCAAGAACTTTCCAATAATATTGACCATTTGCTAGAGCAGAGATAGTAATTCCTGTAACGTTTGTAGTTTCAGAAACACTCGTATTTGTATAGAACAAATCAGCAAATGAAGAAGTGTTAGACACTAAGACAAGATACGAAATTGCATTACCATCAGGATCGGTTGTATTAGACCAATTAAGAACAATTGAAGTATTGTAACTTAATACGGTTAAATTTGCAGGAAGATGCAGAGTAGGAGGAGTAGGAGCATTATTTACTGTAACGTTAAATGTTCTAATAGGAGAAAACGAGGAGTTTGTCGTACCATCAGTAGCCAAAACACGCCAATAATAGGTACCATTTGAAAGGGTAGTAATTGTAACTCCTGTTGTGTTCGTAGTTTCAACAACACCAGAGTTTATGTATGCAAGAGCCGTAAACGCAGAATCGCTCGCAACTTGAATTTGATAGGTAATAGGGTTATTATCCGTATCAGTACTATTAGACCAATTCAAAGCGATAGTAGTGTTATAGGTTAAAACAGTGTTATTCGTAGGCAAGTGAAGAGTAGGAACTGAAGGAGCAGAATTTGAGTTAGGGAACACTGCATACAAATAAGGGGGAGATGTTAACCCAGAAGCTAAAGAAATACCCGTGCCACTTAAGGCGGTACTATTATAGGTATAATTAACATTAAGACCGTTCGCAATAAAAAATCTTGATACAAACTGACAACTACTGCCAGAACCTGCAGTAAAGTTAAATCCAAAACCCGCTTCAATATCAGCACAAGAAGTAGACGTCGCATTATCTACAAGGAAAGTAAGATAACCCATACCACCACCAGTATCATTAACTAACGCCAGATTAACATCATTCGTACCTGTTATACTCGTAACGTTTTGATTATCAGCAGTAATATAAGACTGAGATACTCCGCCGTTTGCAAAGAAATATTCTACAGGAGCCGGATCTCCTCCAAGACCTGCAGAGTTGTTATATCCAACATTATTAAATACAAAATATGCAAAAGAAGTAGCCATAGTTCCTGTAATATCAACTTGTATAAATGGATTTGTTGATGGAGTAAAATTAGAATTATTTACTTCTGTAACCGTGCCTGCAGAGGTAAAATTTGTAAACCCTCCAAAGGTGTAGAACCCTCCTGAAGCTGTTGTATTTGTGAAAATCCCGTATTTAAAATTATTACATGTAACATTACCACCAAATGCACCGGGAAGAACCATACCAAAGAAGTCCTCAACACCAGTACAATTCTGTGTAAAAATATACCCTGATTGATTAGTAATAAACTGCCCTTGACTTATAAGAACGGTAGTGTTCCCTATCGAACTATTAATCAATGCAATGTGGAAATTGTATCCTCCAATAGTTCCGTTCGTTGAAGGGTTAATAGTAGTATTATCAAGATTGATAAGGTGAGTTGCGTTTTGACTGAATGTTATAAAATACATTCCTGAACCTGCACCACCAAGACCATCATAATTAGTGCCATTCCATGCTAGCGGAGAAGCAGAAATATTATAGAGCACACCTAAAACACTGAATGAACTTACGGCAAGTAGAAGAGTAATTAATACAAGTAAGAAAATTTTTTTCTTCATCACCATCTTTTATGAAATCCAAACTATAAGTGCTATATAAATATTCCTAAACATGGTGAAGAAATTAAAGAAAAAAGAAAAGAAAAAAGAAAGCTTATTGCTTTCTCATAAAGTAGATTACACCACCAATAATGATGATTGCAACAATCACACCAATAACAACTATCTTTGTTTTACTGCTACCCGTATCAACATCAGTAGGTGTTGTAGGTTCTCCACTATCATCTCCAGGAGCTACTTCATCAGTATTTGGCTGATCAGTAGGCACTGTTGGAGTTTCCGTTGGAGTCTCCTTTGCAGGTGTTTCTTTCAATGACACTAAGGTCACTGCTGCTGCACCATTTGTTATACTGTCAAGAGTTACTTTCACATCAGCAGAACCATCACTATTGAGGTCTACTTGCTTAGAATCTCCGACATTTAACGTAAGAGTTTGTGGTGTACTTTGGATTTTCAACGTTACGCTCTCATCACTAACATCGGTAAAGGTTATTGTATGGTTTGCACCATCAGCGCTTGTGAAGTGCTTTACATATCCCTCACGAGATGTGATTGTAGCTGTAGAGGTTGTTTGAAGGTCTACTGGCGCGGAACCAGATGAGAGACCACCACTACTTCCACCGCCACCACCGCCGCCACCGCCACTTCCACAGTTATCTGTAGAGAAGCTTGCAGTTTCAGTGTTGACGTTTCCAAAACTATCTTCACACGTTACTTGGAAGCTATAACTATTACCACATCCAAGACCAGTTGCTTCAATAGTTTGTGATGCATCACTTCCACCAGCAACAGTACCCCTTGTACTGGTACATGTGGAATTGAGGTTACCGTAGGTGTCGGTCAAATCAACATCCAAGTTAATTGAGGTCTTTGTTGAACTAGACTTCGATAACGTAATCGTTGGTCCTGTCGTATCAACAGTAATCATTCTTGCAGTTAATGAAGAGTTTACATTGTTTGCAGTATCATTAATCGATCCGTTAATAATGTATACACCGTCTTCATGTCCTGAGAAGTTTACATAGACAGGAGAAGTTGCTGAAGTACTCGTGTTCGCTAATGTTCCATTTGCATAATAGAGTTTAGCTAAAAGAACACTAATTGCTCCATTATCAGTTCCTGTAATATTAACAATAATACTAGAACTTGTTAGGTTGGTACCATTAGCAACCGTTGTTGAGTCAAAATCAATCGTGTCAGGAGTTGTCGTATCGTTAACGGTTACGGAAATATTCGTTGTAGTAACAGCCGACGAGTTTGTTACTCTAACCGTAATATTATACGATCCTGGTGTTGCTGGCGTTGCGTTAAATGCAAAATTTCTTGTTGAGTTAAGCGCAATAAGACCTGCGGAACTATTCCAATGTAACACTGTTGAAGTGTTAGCAAATGTTGGTGTTACCGGGCTTGTACCAGCTGATTGGTTCCCATTAAGATAGGAGAATGAACTCGGAATTGTAACGTTTACTGCTGTAACGTTGCTTCCTGCTGCCGTGTCTGTTACGTTTACTAAAATGTTGAAATTTTTCGCTGTATCTTCAACAATATTATATGAAGTTCCGCCTGAAGAAGTTGTAACGGTATGTGCTCCAAAAGCTATTGTTAAGAGAAAAAGCGATGATATCACCATTAGTAAACTAATTAATAAAAATCTTTCAAATTTCTGTAGTGAAATGTGAACACCACCTCCATTAGTACTTTTTAGGGATGAGAAGTCTTATTTAAACATTTCTTTATAATCGTTCAAAAACTATTGTTGAGATCTCTGTGTTACGGTGAACAATTCTATAATTTCTTGAATAGTTGCAAGCTTTTCCTCACCAAGAGCCATACTTTTTAGTTTAACCTTACCCTCAGCGAGTTCTTTCTGACCAACAATAATCACAAAGGGTATAGCATACGCATTTGCAAAATCTAAATTCTTAGAAATACTCTTCCCTGAAAGATCCATATCAGTAGGAATCCCCGATTCACGAAGAGCAGTTACCAATTCTAAAGACTCCTTTAACGTATTAATAGGAATAACATATGCTGTTACAACAGATTTCCTTAATTCAATAGTGCGAGCAGCCTTCAATGTTTCCAAAACTGCATCTAACCCCACACTTAACCCCACTGCTGGAATCACCTCTGAAGACTCTACTAAATTACCAATCATGTTATCATATCTCCCACCTGCAGCAAGAGAAGACGTAACAGAAGAATCATTCGCAAAAACTTCAAACACCGTTCCCGTATAATATGCTAATCCACGCGCAAGACTCGGATCAAAACGAACATTTGACACTTTAAGTGCCTCTGCATACTGTAACAATTCAGCCATCTCATTACTACCAGACTGATCTTTAACCATCTTAGCAAAACGTTCTACTAATGCAATGTTTGAAATTTGAGGAATATCAAATATTTCTGAAATTTTCTTAATAGAAGCAGTAGACACACCTTTTTCTTCCAATTCTTTACTTACTCCTGCAACACCAATCTTTTTGAGTTTATCAATAGAGAGAATTGCACTTTCTTGTAATTTTTCAGGAACACCAGCAGCATCTAACAATGCATTTAACAATTTTCTATTATTTACATAAATCGTAACATCCAAACGCATAAGCTTAAAGAAAGAAGAAGCTAATGCTAATAATTCAGCATCCGCAACTAATGAACTTGCACCCACAACATCAGCATCACACTGATCAAATTGCCTGTACCTCCCTACTTTCATAGGACCATCTCTAAAGACAGGACCCATTTGATATCTCTTGAAAGGCTTCTTTAGTGTAGGATTTAATGCAACAAACCTTGCAAAAGGCACCGTAAAATCATAGCGTAACCCTAATTTTCTCTTCCCCTGATCTTCAAAAGTATATGTTTCTTTAAGAATTTCAGCACCACCCGCATACTTACTTGCGAGAGTATCATATAATTCAAAGACAGGAGTTTCTATAGGATTAAACCCATATAATTCGAACAAAATCTTTAACCTTGATTCTATCTCTTGACGAAGAATCTTTTCTTCAGGAGGAAAATCTCTCGTCCCTTTCGGAGCTTGCAATTTCGTCATAGGACACCCTCAGATAATAAAAGGGCCGCTGGGGAGAATCGAACTCCCGCCCGAAGAGCCACAGTCTTCTGTCCTACCATTAGACTACAGCGGCCATCAGAAAAATAACTAGAAGAATCAATACTTAAGATGAAGACAATCAACTCGATATATCATAGATAGTTTCGAGTTTCTAAGTCTTTATAAGAATTATGGATTAGACAAAATTATGGAGTTTGATATGTTTATGCCCAGTCAGCGAGTGCTTGATATTATTGGGTGGGAAGAAAGAATTTCTGTAAGAAGGTACACTGTAATGCCTGCTAATCTTCCTGAAGCCGGATGGAGGGGGGTTATTGGCGGAACTCTTTCAGAAATAGAGTCTCACTACTTTGCTATGGATCAGTTAGAAACTCAAGGTATTGGATCCGTTCTTGGAGATGCATTAAGTAATGCGCAAGAACATGGATCAAAGAATGGAACCCCATTTGTTTTTGGACTATTAATGGGAAACAGTGGAGTTTGTTATGGATTCAGAGATGAGGGCGGATATTTTAGAAGAGCTGATGTTAAAGAAAAATTTGAGAAGAAAACACCTCTAACAGAAAGAGATATGGACCCTGATGCTGGTGGTGCTAGAGCTGGTGTTAACACTTTTATTTTTGGTTATACTGACGCTATCGAAGTTGATACAGATAAAGGAATTCTTTATTGCGTTCAAACTTTAGAAAGAATCGTAAGAGGAGAGCCCACTAGGTTCAGGGAATACTCAGCTCTTGTACGTAGTAATTTACCGAGCCCCAGACAATAGTTGACTTAAACTCTTATCCAAACCAAAGAACAAATTATGATCAGTTGCTTCTGAAGTAATAGGAGAACGTCCATCAAAAATAACCGTGCCCGACACTGCATATTGCTTTTTTTCAGCTTGAACCTCTTTTAAAATAACAGACAACTCTTGAAATGGAGAAACATGATCAGATAATTTTCTTGCATAATTCCCCACTAATTTCTTAACAACAACTAACTTTGCAGGTTCTAAATCTGTAAACCCTACTAACTTAATATTTCCCCCTAATTCTAACATATCTACCACCTCTTTGTTTAACAAGAATATAGGTGCAGAGAAGAGGAGATTATAAGTTTTTCTTATTCAGGTGCAGTGCGAAATAAACAAGACCAACTAAGACCAGTAATAATAAGATAAATCTCCAAACTGCTGTGAAATTTTGCCAGTTTATAATTGTACCATAAATAACTGCACCAATACCTGCAGCAATCAATGCACTACCTACAGGTTCTATACTTAAAATAAGAATACCAATGAGAATTGTTAACACACCTAATGCGAGAGAGACAATGAATACAACGTTCGCATAATCACTTTGTGCTTTTTGAAAATCTTTATTACAATAATCACAAGAAACACTTGCATAACAACCATTTGCATCATATTCATACTTCGGCATACCCTCTGAAGTATAACATTCCTGCTCTTTCGTGTTTACTTCAGGACTAATAGTACAATTACCCGTTATAGGAAATGGCTTAGTAAACTCAGCCTTACAAAAATCATTATAATCAGGACCTGGATAAAAAGCTCTAAAACCAGCAGCTAACACAAATAAGTAGACAACAAAAATACCTAAACCAAATACAAAATTTCTTGCTTTATGAGGTTTTGATTCTTGAGATGCTTGAGGCATAGAATGTTAAGACCGAGAGAAGTATAAAATAGTATCGATACCTCACCTTAAATTCTTAGAAACATAGGGACCATCTTGAACATACCCTAATTTCTTATAATACTCTCTCACACCAATACCGGAGATAACAACTAATTTTTTTGCATGAAACTCTTCTTTAGAAATTCTTTCAGCTTCTAACATTAATTTTTTACCTAAACCACGATGTTGAATATCCCCTTGTTCAGCGAGACCTGTAGCAGTACCATAGACATGTAACTCTCTTACCCCCATAGTACCAGGAGGAATTTCCTTTCTATACGGAGCTGAAGGATTTCTTAAACGTAAGAAACCTAACAAAATATTATTCTTGGTATCCTCAAACGATAAGAAAATTTCATCACCATCACTTGCTTTATAATCTTGACGCACTAATTCAACATGATCCCAATCAACACTTCTTAACCTTGGCTCACGAGCATGAATATCTTCAGAAACCACATCGTTCTTCTTCATCAATTCATCAACATACTGACGAAAATTTGTCATACTTACACCATCAATCGTAACTTTCGTAGGAATATCCCTTTGAATCCTCATAACCCTACAATACTTCGGAATATACTTTGCAGCTCTTACTAAGACCTCACCAGCTTCCTCAGTAGACAATGGAGTAAACCTTCCTGCCTTATATTCCTCATATAACTTTGTACCAGGCATTACAAGACAAGGATAAATTTTCAATGCATCAGGACGGAACTGAGGATCCTCAAATAATTGCTTAATCATTTCAACAGATTCATCAACACTCTGATACAATCCAGGCATAATCTGATGACACGCTTTCAAAAAAGAATCTTTCAACATTTTCGTTGCATCAATAGACTCTTGAACACTATGACCACGCTCAACCTTCAATAAAATATCATCAGAGAGCGATTGAATACCTAACTCAACACGAGTCGTTCCTAATTTTAACATCTGATCAATATCACTCTCAGAACATGTATCAGGACGTGTTTCCACTACCAATGCAACACACCTCGTATGAGCAGTTTCATTTCTTTTTTGTTCCCTTTCTAAAGAAGAGTCTTTTCTTGAAGAAAGAACTTTTTGCAAGACCTTCTTCGCACGATCAGAATCTTTTACACTTGAAGGTAATTCAAAAAAATCTTTAAACGCATCAAAATCTAATTCATCACCTTTCCAAAACATTTCAGAAAAATCATTCATCGCTTGCAAAGATTCCGTAACAAACTGATCTTGATATGCGCGAGGATAATACAAGAATGTTCCGCCCATAATAATTAACTCAATTTTTTCTGTAGATTGATTCATTAATGAATATTGTTCTAAACGATTCATCACTTGAGCATAACCAGAGAAAACATTACGCGCAGCACGCATACTCGCAGGCTCATTACCCGTATATGATTTAGGAACATCACCAAATACAGACTTTGGTCCACCTGGACAGAATGTGCATTTTGCTTGAGGAGGGCAGGCCATAGGTTTTGTCATAATAGCAACAGGAGCAACACCCGATACCGTTCTTGTAGGTTTTATACTCAAGAACTTTAAAAAAACTTCACGATCTTCTTTGGGGAGACTGGTAAGAATAGAAATAACAGATGGAAAATTTGTTAATTTATACTTACGAGCTAATTCTACTTTCAATTTCATAAACTCATGTTTAGAATGGATCTTATCATGCTTCACACGATTCTGTAACTCTTCCAAAAATGATTCTTGCATGACTATTTTATCAACCAAAAGCTTAAATACGTTTTTCCTTACAAAACTTTTATGCGATTACATAAAAAAGAGATGGAACGCCTTCTTAACCAACACAGACCAGCATCATTCTGGAAGAGAGCGATAGCATTCATCGTTGACATAGCAATACTTGAATTCATTATTTTAGCACCATTACAAGCAGTCATTACCGCACGACTAGGAACACCAGACTCCTTTGAAAGTTTATTCTCCATAGCACAACAATTAGAACCATACCAAGGAATAATTATCGCATTAAGTATTCTTATGGCAGTACTCAGCTTTGCATACTTTGTACTATTAGAAGGACTACACCAACAAACTGTTGGAAAAGCACTCATGAACATTCATGTTGTCAGCACTAGCAAAACACTCCAATGGAAGCAAGTTATTGGAAGAAACATCACAAAAGCGCTAGCATTAACCTCGTTTTCATTATTATTCTGCATAGACATTGTATACTTACTCATTAAGAAAGAAAGACTAAGCGATAAACTAACACATACAGGAGTAGAACAATGAACAACAAATGGTTAACATTCGCAATGGTTATCATAGGATTATACTTACTAAGTTTAGGAATTGTCACACTCTACAACTATGAAAAAGGAAACTTCGAAAATGATATTGCAATCATCCCCATCAAAGGACCTATTACCATGGAAGGACAGAGCCTAGGATTTGGAAGCGGAGATAGCGTAAGCAGCAATACTATTGTAAGCTTTATCAAAGAAGCAAACAATAATCCATCAGTCAAAGGAATTATTCTCGAAATAAATAGCCCCGGAGGAACTGTATTAGCAAGTAAAGAAATAGCAGATGAAGTAAAAAATTCAAAAAAACCAGTAGTTGCAGTCATACGAGAATTCGGAGCATCAGGAGCATACTGGATTGCAAGCGCAACAGACTATATTATTGCAGACCAAATGAGCATCACAGGAAGCATCGGAGTTATTGGAAGCTATTTAGAATTCTCAGGATTATTTGAAGAATACGGAATAACATACCAAGAACTAAAAGCGGGAGAATACAAAGACGCTGGAAGCCCATTCAAACCACTAACACCAAAAGAAAGAGCATTCTTACAAAAAAACATTGATGTCATCCATGAAGAATTCATTCAAACCGTAGCAACAAACAGAAACATGAGCGTAGAAAACACAAGAGACATAGCTGACGGAAGATTCTACCTTGGAACTGAAGCAAAAGAATTAGGACTCATAGATGCTTACGGAAATATGGATGAAGGAATAAAAAAAGTAGAAGAACTCGCAAACATTTCTAACGCAACAACCATTAGATACGAACAAGAACATAGTATTTTTGATGTTCTAACAGGAGTAAGCGCACAAGGAGCATACCACTTCGGAAGAGGATTTGCACGAGAAATGAGTTCGATATCAACAGAACAAACATTACAGATAAGAGCAGAATAACTATTCTAGTATCATAATATATTTATAATTAAAGACTACTCCAAAAACACATGAAAGACTTATCTCAAGAGCCTGTGAGGATAGCATTACTTGGTGCAACAGGAATGGCTGGAAGAGCAGCACTAGAACATCATGATTGGCTTACTCAGCAAGGAAAACAGTACGGAGAATTAACATACTTAGCAGCAAGTAGCGAGTCTGCAGGACACCCTCTTGGAGAAGTTTTTGATAGAAAACAATTAGCACTACACCACGCATACCCTCAATGGCCAATAGAAACTATTTCTGATGAACTACGAAGCATGCCCTTACAAGAAATTGATGTAGACAGGATAGCACGAAGAGCAGACGTTGCAATATCTGCATTAGACAGTGATATTGCAAAAACCGTAGAACCAGCACTCGCAGCAAAAGGAGTCATAGTATTTTCTAACTCCTCAGCATATCGATGGGGCCATGAAGTACCCTTACTCATACCAGAAGTCAACCCTCAAGCTTTAGACCTACTTGACCGCCAACAGTCCCCTGGAAAAATTATTTGTAATCCTAATTGCACTGCATCAGGATTTGTTCCTGTCCTTGACGCATTACGCGAAAATCACTACCCTCTTACAAGAGTTGTGGTACATACTCAACAAGCGCTCTCAGGAAAAGGAGACACTATTACTACACCAGAATATTTAGCAAGATTTAATCCCACAAGCGGAAACGCATATGATGATTGGACAACATCTGATGGAAGAAACGAAGAAGAATGGAAGTCACGAGCAGAACCACTAAAAATCTTAGGATATGTACATACTAGAGAAGAAGCGGAACATTTTCAATTTAATAGGGCGAACGCAAGGCGAGGACAACGATTACACATCATTGCTGATACTGCGCGACAACCAACACCCTATGGGCATTTAGAACGTCTTACGGTTGATTTTGATGCTGATGTAAACGTTGCTCAAATAAAAGAACGACTCAGGACATACCACATCACACCTGAAGTACGATCACTACCCACAACACCATCTCACTTATTTACTGTTATTGATGGAATGCCACAAGCAGCACGAGATGTTATGGAAGGAGATGGTATGAGTATTGTTGTAGGAGACATTCAACAACAAACAGTGAATACTATTACCATGAGTGTTTTAGTACATAATACTCGAAGAGGAGCAACATGGTGCGGAAGACAGGGATTAGAACTCTACTTACAAGAACATCATGGTAGAGAATTTATTACTCAACAAGCCCATTAAGAACCATCCACCACAATCCTTAAAAGAAAAAAGTAGTCCTGATACCTATGCTTCGTAATGACAAACTCCGTATCACTGGAGGAATACTTCTCATTTTATTCATCATAGTGGTCTTTAGTTTCTTCGGAGGAGCACTCGCACACCTAGAACAACTCAGAACATATGTAGAACCATACGGATTTTATGCACCCATCATTTTTATCTTATTATATATTATTACAACCGTAGCATTTGTACCTGGAACTGTATTCACGTTCTTAGGAGGATTATTATTCGGACCAGTGCTAGGAACGCTATACAGTGTTATAGGATCAACCATAGGAGCATGCATCTCATTTGTTATTGCAAGAACTATAGGAAGAGATTTTGTACGAGGACACTTAGTAAAGAGATTCCCAAAATTCCATGAGTATGACTCCAAAATAGAAGAACATAGTTTTATGGTCATGTTCATCTTACGATTATTACCTTTTATTCCAACAAACGTTCTCAACTACGTTATGGGATTAAGCAAGATGAGATTCAGAGGATACTTCTTCGGAACATTATTAGGAAATTTACCCGCAACATTTGCGTATGCAAACTTAGCAGCAAATGCAACACACATTAATAGCCCTCAATTCTACATCGCTGTAGCAATATTCTTACTCGCACTTATCATACCATACTTTATTGGAAAAAAGTACGACAAAACCAACACTTTATAAGTAAGATATTATTTTTCTTCTATATGAAACAAAAGAAAGTGAACTGGGTTCTTGTGTTAGTGATGTCAATCCTCTTCGGATCATTAGGAGTGGATAGATTCATCATGGGGCACATCGGACTTGGTATCCTAAAACTCATAACCCTAGGCGGATGCGGAATATGGTGGATCATTGACGTTGTCTTGGTCGCGACAAAACATCCATTCGAAGGAATTCAATGGGTCGAATAAGCCAAGAAGTATTCGAAATATTAAGCTTCTCAACGAAGTACAGAAGATTCACCTTTCTTGGAATTTTACTTTTTTTATTTTTCATTCCCGTCGATACTCTAGAAGCAGGACCACGATTATCAGTTTGTGCAGCACTACTCAAAGAACATTGTTATTCTGTGGGAATAACTCGAGGAAGCGCATCAATATTACAAGGAGACTTTACAAGAGGGATTGCATATAACTATTTATCAATACCTGTGCTCATTTTGTTATTTGGAATCATTATTTATGACACCGTAAAACACTTAAAGTTTAAACAATCTCAAAAAAAGATGAAAATGTTTGATTTCTGGAGCAAAGGAACACTTATTGGTGCAGTCATAGGACTCATTATTGGAATAGGCTTAGCACTCTGGAGAGAGAGTGTATGGGGAATTATCATAGGAATAATCGCTGGAGCAATCATAGGATCGGGACTAAAAACCAAAAGAGAATTTAAAGAGTAAGAATTTTATCATATTCAGATTTTGATACAGGCATTACTGACAATCTTGAACCTCTTTGTAATAATTTCATTGAAGATAATTCTTTGATAGTTCTTAATTCTTCCAGCGTAATTATTCTTGAGAATTTTTTCACAAAAGAAACCTCAACACAATACCATTTTGGATTTTCTTTTGAAGAAGAACTATCATAATACTTAGAGGCCTTATCAAACTGAGAAGGATCAGGAATAACCTCTTTAGAAACCTTACCAAGACCAGCAATACCAGGAACTTTCGTTGAAGAATGATAAATATATACGAGATCATTAACTTTCATAACTTTCATAAAATTTCTTGCCTGAAAATTTCTTACACCAGACCAGAGAGTTTTTTTATCTTTCTCTAAATGATCTATAGAAAAATCCGAAGGCTCTGTCTTCATTAACCAATACTGCATCTCATCAAGAATAATACTTTTCATATAAACTTTACTCCATAACATTAATAAAGAAGAAACAAAAAAGAACTATCATGCTTAGAGAGGTGATCATATCAGGAGTTATTGTAGCTATATGCATTGTTATCAAATTTTTAATTAACTCTATGATCCATAGAACAGCTAAAAAAGGAAAGACAAAAGAACATGCTGTTAAACTTGTAAAAAGAATTGTTAACATTTCACTTATTATTCTAGGAATTTTTAGCTTAACATTCGTATGGGGACTTAATTTTCAAAACATCTGGGTATTCTTAACAAGCCTCCTTGCATTAATCGCAGTAGGATTTATTGCAGTATGGAGCATGCTCAGCAATATCTTAGCAGGAGTTATTATCTTCTTTACACGAGCACTCAAAGCAGGAGACACCGTACGCATAACACCTGAAAAAGTTGTTGGAAAAGTTATTCGCGTCGGAGTCGTGTTTGTTGTGCTCAAAGACCCAAAAGGGGGATATATCAAAATCCCTAACAATATGATCTTCCAACGCATTATTACTGTTTCGAGACCTAAATGAAGAAAGGACAAGTTTCAACATTTGTTATTATTGGATTCGTCATTCTCTTATTTGTTATTAGTTATGTTGTTATTACAAGCACTACGGAATTAAGTATTTTTCAGAATACTATAAGCATTAATGAAAAAATTGATGCATTAAAACAGAGCTTAACACAATGCATACGACAAGAAGTTGTGAATGCAATAAAATCAGGAAATGTAAGTGTTATAGAATCAAGAAGTATTATATGCAATTATCAAGAACAAGCAACTAACGGATATACCATCATACAAGAAGCTCCTTCTCAAATAACTATCACTGAAGACCAAGCAGGAATACTCATTACAATCAACTATCCATTACGCATCATCAAAGGAAATACCAACACCAAATTAGAACCATTCACAGACTATTTACCATCAACCATTATAGAAGAATTATTATTAGAACACGGAAAAACTGTTAGTGATGTCTCTATCAAAACAAGCACTGACACAGGAAGATTATTACTTCCACAAGGAACACGCGTTGAACAAGCAAGAACAGAAGTACATACTACGAAAACAAACAATACCGCAATCTTAAGCGATATTATCACTATTAACCAAAATAGCTTTGATCCATGGGGAGCATTACTCATTTATTATCCACATGAAGGAAATGTAGCAATTGTTGACGTACGAACAAATAGCACTCTACCAAGCAGCAGAACAGGAGAGTATATTACAACACAAATAACCCATGGTGGAAGTTACTATGTTGGAAGTTGTGAGGTATACACCTGTCAATAAACAATTTTCGCTCTGACTCTCTCAGATAATATTCTATATCTTTCAGCTGTTCTTTCACGAATAGCATCTTCTGTTCCTAAGACATGTTCTCTTGTTCTTGTCTCATCATGAGTAATTATTGCATCTGCAGGAAATTGAGAGCGTGTAAGATCAATCATTGGAGCATGGCCCACTAATGGCACACCCATGTTATAATAGTGGTGTAATGGGCGACAATATGCTAAACTACCACCAAAAAAATCTTGAACAATCAATGCTGTAACCGCACATTGTCCTAGTGCAGGATTTTCAGGAGACCATTGCTCAACTAAAGGAGGATAACACGTATCAGCACCCCAAGATTCTTTCATAACCCTTTCCAGTGCTTCAAGCGTAGGCATCACCTAAAGATTATTGTTTGTTATATAATTTTAACGATAATTCAAGCCAACCTTCTTAACACAACTGTTCCAGTATAATAAGCCTTAAAATACTGCATTGATCATTTGAGGTTATGAAAACAAAGACCCCATCACAGCACTTACGAAACTTAATTCTCTCTATGTATCAAGAATATCCATCCTATTACGTCGGACCATACGAACAAGAATTCCCAGAGGATGTGAGAGATAACCTCCAAAAAAATAATATTATTATCAAAGCAGCTCAAAAGAATCCACAAGGAAAGAATTTGTACACCTTAGGGAATACTGGAATGCTCTTAGCTCAAGCATACCAACGAGATAGTGGCTTAGTCATGCAACGAAGAGTTGCTCATCAATTAAAAAATGTAAATTTCTTCTTAAGCAGCCTAATCGTTGTTGTGTTATTAGTTGCATTCTTAATGTTAATTATACCCTTAAGTTAATTAAAAATTAACCTTCCAAACCCAAGATAAATAATAAGCCCTGCGAGTAAAATAAGTATAATGATCAATATTGCCCTACTAACATCATCATTCATTTTTTATCACCATTGATTATTTTAAGAGAGGCTGCACAACCATATAAATAAGCCAAGCTACCATTATAACAATGAGGATGATTATTATTGTTTTATCGGCTCGCGCTCTTTTGTCCATTTTGAATCACCATTGAGAGCTTTCCGTTTTGCTCAGCAATCTCTCTTTCTAAAGCAAATAAACGTTTTTCTATATCTAGTTTTCGGTTGAGTAATTCTATTTCTTCTGCGTTCTCGTCAATCTGGTTAAATCTGTCATTAATAATTACTAAAATCACTACCACTACAGCACCAACAAGAATTATCAGTGCATTTTCTGGTTTAATGATAATACCCGCGCCAGCGAGGAGCATAAGGAGTACTGAAATTAATGTTGTAGACTTTGAAAATGCACTATCTGAGTTCATAAAGGTCTATAGTAAGCCTCACTAAAATATGTTTAGTACAAAACATTGAAAATCTTTCAGGAAAACCTAATAAATTATGAAATAACGCTAAAGTATAATGCAAAAGGGGCAAGTATCTGTTTTTGTCATTTTAGGATTTGTTATTCTTGTATTTATTGCATTAATCGTATTATTTACTACTAACTTATTTGTTTTAAAAACACACCAAGCAATAAATGCACAAGAAAAATTAGACGAAGTACAAGTCTATGTTGAAGATTGCTTAGAACAACACTTACTTGTAGGATTACAAGAAGTAGGGATTGAAGGAATAAGCACATATTTACGAAAAATAAATTGTGAAGAATTATTAGATTATGAAGATGATTCATATAAAATTATAGCAGAGGAAGGAATAGCACAAACACACGTTACGAATGAAAGTGTTTTAGTTAGTCTAACCTACCCCATTACTATCGTTGGCATTAATACTACAGCACGAAGTAGTCCAAAAACCTATACGTACTTGCTAGAACAAACCTATGATTTACCTGTGAGCAATAAGAGACTCTCTAAGAAAGTTGAACTAAAGAGTTTAGGAGACTTAGCAGAAGTTATTCTTACGAGAGGAAGCGGCATTAATACCAATGAACTTAGTCTTAGAATATCTGAAATAAATCAAAGCTTGTATGTTTCTCTAAGTCAATTTAATGTAAGTAAAGAAGGAGAATTATGGATTTATTCTCTTACAGGAGAAGAAGGAAATTATGGAATTGTAGACGCAAGAACAGGAAGAACACTAGAAACAAGAAGAGAAGGAAATTATTTCGTAGCAAAAATTAATTCTGGAGGAGCATACTTTGTAGGAAGTTGTGAAGAATATGTATGTTGTTGGAATGATATTTGCGATACTTCTGAAACACCAAACACTTGTAATGAATGTAGAATTGTGAATGAAACACGTAGTGGAATAGGAGACTTATTCGGAGATGGTTCTAACAGTGGAGGGAATACATCAGGAAATTCTGAGATTATATTACCATCAGAAAGTGGATCTAATCCACCTGCAGAAACTCCTCCGAAAGAAGAACCTGTTAGTCCTCCACCAAGTAGCGGCGGAGAACCAAAGTGCACACCTGAAGAAATCGCAAGAGGTGACTGCCCTTTCTAATAACAGAAAAGTCTGGTGGTGTTTACAACAGAGGTCATAGCATTTGGGTTGACATCTTGATATTGGACAAAACCTTTTCTTCCCTGTGCTTCAAGATTTAATGTAATTGTTCCATGTTGAGGATCATATTCTGCTGATGTTAGCATTGTAAGGAGTTTTCCTGTTAGTCCTGTTCTGATATCATTAATATTGCTGACACTTCTGCAGTCGTTTACCGAAGTGCTTTTTACACATCCTGTAAACGCTGCTTGCGCGACAGTTTCAAGTGCTTGAGGATTACTTACCAGCGATCTCTGCTGTTCTTGAGTACAAACAACAGAACTTTGTGAAGTTGGATACGTTATTTGAGAAACTTGTTGAGCAGAAACTTGATTAGGGGAAAGTGCATATGCTATTGCTAATACACTACCTGCAATTGAACTTCTAATGCGTGCCATCCGTTTGTCCCCTTTGTCTAAATGCTTCATTAATATCTTCAGCGTAAACTTCAGCAAGTTGATGCGCAACATATGCATGAATGATTGAATCTCTTACTACTTGATGACCTAATCTTCCACCCTCAGCAAACACTCTTATAAAAGTTGTATGACTAGCTAAATCTCTAAAATTGTGAATGTATATTCCTTCTGGATATCCTTCAACATCACGAACACCTGGAAAATCAGAGGGCATCATAAACACGAGTTTTCCGAAAGAATCTCTAAAGCGCTTATAGCCTGGATCGTTTAATGCTGCTAAAAGTTCGTCAGCAATTGCTTTTTGCTCTACTGCGCCTGCAGTGTCCAATGCAATCATTGCTCTACCAAGAGCTCCTTTTACGTTTCGTACAGGTGCTAGATAATCTGTAGTTTCGCTTGTTGCCATGGTGTTTACTGAAACCTACTATGATTTAAAGCTATATAAAACTTGCTTTTAGTGTTACTTAGAAGTAGTTAAATTAATAAGGTTTATATACGCGGAAACCAGTAAGTTCTGTAACAAACTTGAGGTGTGTGATGACTCTCTATAGCCATATCAGCGTACCAGAATATACCGTCGATACAGAACCTGATTATGTAGCTATAGGCTCAAAAATCAATGCTGAACTTCTCAGACTTTTTGAAGGAAGAACTATGGTTTTAAGAGCATTAGGAGCAGGAGACCATGGACTACCAGTACAAGCATTAGTCGAAAGAGTAATGGAAAACGGAACAGACAGAGTAGACTCCACTGTTAGAGGAAGAGGATACCACAATGTTGAGTGCGACTTCTTTGCAGCGAGATCAAGAATAGAAAAAGGACACACTATGAGCGAACGCTTCCTACAAAATGCCTATCAATTACCCAAAGCAAAAGGAAAAGATCCGATGAGAATAGATGTATTCTTAGCATATGATCCAGAACAAGTAGAAATGGTACCTTACACTCGAGATGGAAGAGAAATGAAAGATGCATTCAAATTCAAAAATCCAGAAAGAAAAAAAGAAGCACTAGAAGCAGTGATCAGAATAGATTCATAATAGAACTTGTTCTCATCAAGCTTTATAAAATTTTCAGAATTATAAACAGAATGAAATTACAACGAGAATATCAAACATATAAGAAAACTATTCAAGAACGATTACAAGAATTCAAGAAAGAAAGAACTGAAGAAGAACTCTTCTATGAAGTATGCTTCTGTTTACTCGCAGTACAAACCAAAGGGAAAAAAGCAGACTTTGTTGTGAAGGAATTACAAAAAATGAAGTATTATCAACGACAACAAGATATTATCCCATTATTAAAACAACATATACGCTTTCATAATAATAAAGCACAATGGATCTTAGAAGCACGAAAGAAAAGCAGCGATATTTCTCAAATAGTTTCGAGTAATAAAAACGCACAAGACAAAAGAGAAGACTTATTGAACTTAGTAAAAGGATTTGGCATGAAAGAAGCAAGCCATTACTTACGAAATACAGGACATACAGGATTAGCAATATTAGATAGGCATATTCTCAATAGAATGATAGAATTTGGAGCCCTACAAGAAATTCCACCATTAAGTAAGAAGAATTACTTAGCATTAGAAAAAGAATTTTTTAGATTTGCGAATAAAGTTAAGATTAATTCTGATGAATTAGATTTATTATTCTGGGCAATGAGCACTGGTGAAGTGTTGAAGTAATTAATTCCGAGAAGCTAACTTTGTGAGCTCTTGATGTGCTTTCATATAGAAAGGACCATAAGTAAAACCAGCACCAATATAGAGACTTTTTCCAATTGCATCACTACCAAGATCTCTTGCAAAACCCTCTCCAGTTTCATCAATGAGGTGGAAAAAATCTATGTTAGAAGCACCAAGGCGACGTTCAAAAGCATTGCCCTCTCTACGATAGGTTAATTCAACCGCACAAATATCTTCAGGAGAAATAAGAGGAAGAGTTATCTCGTTCAAGCCTGCTTCAATATCCAAACACGTATACGTTAACGCACCCCCTAATATAAAAAAATCCTCTGCTTCTCGAGGTTCTACTATTGAGGATGTTAAGAACATATGTAATGCCGGTTGAGAAAGGCTCATGTCAGCTAATACTGCCGCAATATAATCAGAACTAACAAAACGTGGAAAAACCTCTGCAAAAGTCTCAGATCTCATTAAAGGAATACGAGATCGAAAGAGCTTATGATAGGGATTCATTTATCACTCGACACTCAAAGATGCAGCACCCATATCTCCATGGGCAATTCTGGTAGGCCTTGCAGAAAACCCTTGCACAGGAGAACCTTCTTCACAGGCATGGGTTTTTTCTCTAAATACTTTAACAGGAGCACCACTAATATCTGTATACTGTGAAACAAGCATGTACGTACCATCAACACGCGTAATAGCACACCCTTGATAGGCACTAATAACTTCATCAAATCCCGAACCTTGTGAAGGAACAAGTACAGAAGAAGAATCTGAAAAAATTTCTTCAGTATCGGGTTGTGCAAGCGCATCTTGAGAACGATCAAGAAGAGGATCATAAATTACAGAACCTACAACTGGCGGACCAATAAGAAATGCCAAGGTTAATCCTACAATACGTTTGCGACCCATTGCTACACCTGTTATGACTATGCCTTTCGAGAGAGCATACTTGTATAAATAGCTTGTTACTCCTCAAGAAGAGAGTCTGGAAAGGCTATAACCACAATTCTTAAAATACCTTCATGATTCACACGCGTATGGGCCTTTTTGATACCATGCTCAAGGACCACGAGTCCTTATTTTTGAATCCAGAACACTTAGACTTTGACTATCAGCCTAAGCATCTTAAGTTTAGAGAGAACCATCAAGAAACAATAGCACAAGCAATACGACCATTATTACAAAAGAGAAATGGAGTAAATATCTTAGTACACGGACCACCGGGTGTAGGAAAAACAGTTTCTATTAAACACGTCTTACAAGAATTAGAAGAAACAGGAGAGGGATTATACTTAATCTATATCAATTGTTGGAAAAAAGAAACATCACACAAAGTAGTCTTAAGCATTTGCGAACAAATCAATTATCCATGGATACAAAATAAAAACACGGAAGAATTAATCCAAAAAATAGCAGAAATTATTAACAAATCAGCAGCTGTTATCGTATTAGATGAATTTGACAAATTAGAAGATCATAAAATTTTATACTCATTACTAGAAGAGATCTACAAAAAAACAATTATTCTCATTGCGAACGAAAAAGACATCTTACAAGAAATAGACCAAAGAATAATCTCACGATTAACACCACAAGACTTAGCATTCGAATCATATACACCCGGACAAATACAACAAATATTACAAACAAGAAAAGACTATGCATTCGTTCCTGAAGTCTTTGATGAAGAAGGATTCCAAGATATCGTGCAAGCAACAATAAAAACAGGAGACATACGAACAGGACTATTTTTATTAAAAGAAGCAGGAAATACAGCAGAAGCAAGAGCATCAAGAAAAATAGAACGAAGAGATGTAGAAAAAGCATTATCACACGTAGAAAACTTTACGTTAAAAAAAGACTCACAACTAACAGAGGGAGAACAAGACGTATTAAAATTAATAAGAACCTATCAAGGAAAAAATACAAGGGAATTATTTGATTTGTATCGAGGAGACAAGAGTTATAGAACATTCCAACGACTCATAACAAACTTATTAGAAGCAAAGAGCATTAGTTCTAAAGAAGTACCAAGCGAACAAGGCGGAAATGTAAGAATATTCTATCCAGGAAATACAAAGACTCTAAAAGATTATTAGCGTCTATAACGAGAGTTTACCGCAGAATAAGATGCTTCTAAAATATTGCCATCAGGCGTTGTTCTTACTACAATATTACTCAAACTAAAATATTGAGCATTTTTTGAAGCAGCTTCAGATTGAGCAGACATAAACAATCCACTAATCTCAGATTCAAGACTTGCCTCAGGAGCAAAAGATCTAGTTAGTGTTCGTTGATCATGTGAAGTCACAGCACCACCATCAACACCTAGCGTTTCGAATGTTGGTTTTGCAATAGAATACGCAGCACTATTAGGGAGATCCTTCATTAGTTTAGGAGGAGTCGTTTCAGCAATAAACCATCTTCTCGGACCCCTTTTCATATCTACAGCTATTACAAGTTTTGGAGGGGTATTTCTCGCACTCATTATCATTTACATCCTAAGTTCTCTTAAAAAGATTCACCTACTGGAAACGTTATATAAAAACAATAATGTTTATATAGAAAGGACACTGTGCAACATAAGCAAAGTTGTCTTTGCTAAAAGAGGAGGAAATATCAATGGCTGCTAAAAAAAAGAAAACTGTTAAGAAAGCAACCAGGAAAAAACCTACAGCAAAACGCGCTTCTCCACCAGTTCATGAGCATCATGATCATGCTATGCATCAACATAAACCAATGATGCACACTCATAAGCAGGTTGGGCTCGGAGTAGGAATTCTCGGGCTCGTGCTTAACATAATTATTCCTGGACTTGGAAGTCTCGTCAGCAGAAGAATCTTTTCTGGATCATGGCAATTATTAATTTTTGTTGTTGGATTCGTATTAAGTCAACAATTCGCTATGATTGGATTTGTTATCTGGCTACTTGCATGGATCTGGGCATTAATCACTAGCATTGGCGTCATCAGAAACGCCATTTAATTTCTTTTTATTTTTTATAATTTATTTTTTAAATAACTAATCCACCTAAGAAATCATTGAGTGGTTCTAATATTTTATGAGAGTTAATATTGTACACGAACATCATATAACCAGGTTTTCTCAGGCCTTGATAACATAAATGCAACAACATCAGCTAGTGCTTCAGGAGGAGTAAAATTTTGAATTGGAAAATTATCACCAGCTTTCTTAAACATATTCGTATTAATACCGCCTTGATATAGTCCAGCTACTCTTACTTTTGTAGATTTTAGATCAGTTCTCAGCACTTCAGTAAAACCTCTTACGCCATACTTACTTGCAGAGTATACTGATTGACCTTCTTGAGCAACAGTTCCTGACTTGGAAGAAATATTAATTATTGCAGCTTCATTTCTTGATTTTAATATTGGAAGAAATAATCTTGTAAGATGAATTAATGCTAATAAATTTGTTTGAATAGTTTCATCTATAACTTCTGGTTTAATATTCTCAACAGGACCTACTTTATGCCAAATACCTGCATTATTAATAAGAATATCAATACCCTTGAAGTCTGCAATGATTGTTTTCACTGTACTTGCTAATTTTTTGGTTTGCCGAAGATCGCATGAATAAATCTTTACTTGAGAAGCACCAAGTTTTTTTGCTTTAAGACTAACTTCTTTGAGACGTTTTTCATTTCTTCCGATTAATGCTAGCTTAGTATGCTCTTTTGCGAGACGCAGAGCAATCTCTTTCCCAATACCGTCGCTTGCTCCTGTTACAACAATAATTTTACCCTTCAAGTCCATATCAATATGGTAAGCACTAATCTTATAAATTTTTAGATTTGTTTTTTATTCATGGAAACAGAAAAACCAATCTTGAGATATGATTCCTCACACGATCCTTTCGATCCAGCAATTCGTGTCGTTGCTATACAACATCAAAGTCCTCCCTCATACGTTTTTGGGGTCTACACCGAAGGTGCTGTCAGAGAAAATGGTCATAAGTATCCTGCTGGATTGGAAATATTATCTATTGGAGAAGCGTTGGCAAGATATACCCCTACGCTAGTAGATAGGATAGAATAATTATGGAGTCAGATATGATAGCATTAATGCCTGCATCAACAGGAACATTAGCATCAAGAATACAGTTTGAACAGTATACTCATCGGGAAGGGATAGTTATGGACTTTGCAAGTTATAGAGTAATCCTTGATGGAGAAACTATAGGAGTTTTACATTTAACTGATGCTACTACATTTCAGAATGCTTACTATGTAGGAAAAGATCCGTTAGATGTTTCAAGAGAAATAAAAAAAGAAGCTCACAGAGTTAGACCTCGCTCTGAAGCAAATTTTTCTCGACTTGATACATTAAGAAGAAAGAAAAAAGAACTTGCTGATTAAGCGCACTTATCTCTAGATTTGCATTCTAGCGCCTATACCCTTCAAAAAAAATGATTAGTACAGCATATAGATACATGACAACCTGACATAATCGCACAGCCCTTTTAAGTAGATTTTCTATCTAAGATGTATACCAGTCAAGATCAGGAAAGACGCCCTGGTTATGGTATACCAAACAAAGTACTGCACACCTAGCGCGAGCTCTCCAAAGAGAGCCGCATCATACTCACGCAGTAAAAAGGAGGAAACAACCATGAACATCACCCCACGAAACTTCAATGAAGCGCACATCAAAGAACAGTTAGGAACTATTCTACGAAGCCTCCCACAGAGGAGACACACATGAACCCAACAGCACATTGGGAGCACTATACAAAAGAAGAACTCGCAGAGTTATTCTATTAATATAAAAAAGGAGGATGATACACATGAGAGATATCGGAGTATATTCAGAGGATGAACGAGAAATTCTTCTCGAAGATGATGAAATAAGTATTGAAGAAGCAGGATTCATGGAAGGATACTGCGCTTAATTCTTCTTTCTTTAATTTCTTATTAATTCAGAATCTGGATTTGTACTTGATTGAATACCAACTTCAGCTATACGGTGAACAACATCTGTAGGTAATCTCCTCATTCGAGGTTGTTCAGTAAGTTTATCACCAAAAACTTGACCCCAACCCACTCCTGGAATAAAGTATTCTTGACCAGTAATGTAAAATCTTCCTAATGCTCCATGAAGACCAACGAGAACTGTATTAGCACGCTCCATTGCCATTTCTACTGATGGGGAGCTTAGTCTAAACTCTCCAAAACCCCTTTGATTTTTACCTGAGGTAATAAATCTAACTGCATATTCTTGTGTGTCATTGCTATTCATAGTAAACGCTCCTATCTCTCTCCAAAATCTATTTCCGAAGTTATATAAGACCTTCTACGACAAAAAAATGAGGTATTGGGACTGAGAAAACCTAACATAACAACACTACAACTTGAATTAAAAAAGATTTAGTTATTCCAATACATGGACCAATATTATCAGAATTCTTTTATAGGCAAGAAAAAAGAACAAGAATAATGTCAAAAGTAGTTTATATCGCACACCCTATCGGAGGAGATGTTGAAAGCAATATACGAAAAATTCTTGATATTTGTCATGAAATCCACATCTCAAGCAATGGTAACATCGTTCCCTTTGCACCATACTTAGTCTCTCTACAATATCTCAAAGACCACCTAGAAGCTGAGCGAGAGTTAGGAATTGCAGCAAACCATGCAATGTTTCACAAAAGAGCAATGGACGAAGTATGGGTCTATGGAGATAAAATCTCATCAGGAGTGAGAGCAGAACTAGAGAGAGCTGTAGAGTATAACATCCCTATTATTTGTAAAAATGAAGCATTATTCAAAGACGTACGAGCAATCATTGCTGAAACCTTAAAATATAAGAGAAGAACAAGAAAACACAGAAACTTTTTGGCTAAACTCTTAAAACTTTAACAAACTTCCTTTATTGCTTTTGTTGAACACGCAACTCTCGTACCATTAATATCCATAACAGGAACTAAATCAAAAGAATTACCTGAAACACTCGTTGAAAGAATAATTGATTGATAGGGCTTTAAAGAAATATTCTCAAAAATAGAATCTTGATCTGAAGCACGAACTAACATCTCATCAATAGTCAATACACCAGCATTACCAATCTTTGCAGAACCACCAACACACGTAACATTAATACGAATATCTTCACACTCAATAGAACCCTCAATCGTTGTTACCGTATGACTCAATTCTTCATTCGTACGCCCTTGAGCCCAAAAAAACACACCAGCCATTGCTAACAACACAAAACCAAAGAATAATACCACCTCAATAGCTTCAGAGACACCTCTCTTGCCTTTTATCATAATGATTCGACAGAAGATAAGTATAAAAACCTTCTTCTGAAAATTACTTTCCATGAAATTATTAGCATTCACAGACTATCACGAAAGTGATACCTGCTTCGCACAAATAAAGAAAAAAGCAGCTGAAGCTGATGTTCTTCTCTGTTGCGGGGACTTTACCATTTTTGGAAATAATGCAGAAAAAGAATTATTACGACTCAATAAGCTAGGAAAACCAGTCATTCTCATACCAGGAAACCATGAAGATGGAAATCCTATTGATGAACTATGCGAAGAACTAGAAAATGTCTACAACGCAGACAGATCAGTAGTACAATTAGACCATTTCTCAGTATTCGGATACAATAATGGTGGATTCACAAGAGAAGATAAAGAATTAGAAAATTTATTACCACAAGTTAAGAAAAACATGATTCAACCACTTATTATGATCACACACGGACCACCATCAAACACCAAACTCGACAAATTGCCATTCTTTGGGCATGTAGGGAATAAATCAATCAATAAAGCAATAAAAGAATTAAAACCAAAAATATTATTCTGCGGACACTTACACGAAACATTTGGAGTTAAAGACAAAATTGAAAACACACTTATCATAAATCCAGGACCAGTTGGAATGATTGTTGAAATAAAAAATGAAGAAAAAAAATAAAAAAATTGATTAATTGATAAAATTATCGTTTTTTCTTAGCAGCTTTTTTCTTAGCAGGCATGTAACATTCACCTCTTTAGTATATGTATTAAAGAATATCAAAGTATAAATGTTATATAAATGTTTTCTTTTTTGAAAAAAATTAGAACATAAAAATTTTTTTTGCATTCATGAATAAAATTTTTTCAACTTCATCAACATTGAGACCGCGAAGCTCAGAAATTTTTTTAATTGTTAATGCTAAATTCTTCGGATCATTACGTTCACCGCGCTTCGGACCAAGATATGGAGCATCAGTTTCAGTAAGCAATTGTTTCAAACTCACTTCTTTAGCAATTTTTTGAAAATGTTCAGAATTTACAACATTCACAGGAATGGTAATATACGAATTATTATCAACAATCTTCTTCACTAAAGAGTATTTACCAGAAAAACAATGAAAGACAGCGTTCTTTACTTGAGAATTGATTACTAACTCAACAACATCAGCTTCCGCATTGCGAGAATGAAGAATAATTGGTTTATCATACTTCTTAGCTAATGCAAGAAACCTCACTAACACTTCCTTTTGCTTTGCAATAGCAGTTCTATCCGTATAATCAAGACCAACCTCACCAATCGCAACACACTCTTTGATATGATCCTCAATAAAAGAAAAGACCTTTTCAACATCAGAATCTGATAATTTAGACACCTCTAAAGGATATAATCCAAGAGCAGGCTTAATCATTGAATACTTCTTAGCTAATGCAAGAACTTGCTTATTCGTATCCAAATCAAGACCATTACACACAATAAAAGAAACACCAACACTCTTTGCTTCATCTAACACTTTATCAAAATCATTATTAAAATCCTTAAAATAGACATGAGAATGAGCGTCGACAATCATGTTTTTGTAAATAATACCATCTTTAAAGAGTTTTCTAGAAAGGACGAGCTAAGAAACTAAACAATTTCATAAACCAAGGAATAAGATTCACCACAATAAGCAAGAGAACAAATGCAGACACACCCATAAAGATTTTGTATGCAACATCTTCTTTCTTCACAAAGAATGTAATAGCGGATAAGAACATTCTTCCACCATCAACAGGACCGAGAGGAAGGAGATTAAACATTCCAACACCAATATTCAATACTAACAACCAGAAAAATAAGAGATTAAACCATGTAAGAATAGGATGTTCAGAAGCATTAAATGTTGAGTTAAGAATAGAGAATCCTAAGAACCCTTTAGAGGTATCATCAGCACGATGCGCAGCTATAACCGTATACGAAGAATCGTTCGTAACTAAATTCACTTCATCTCCAGGTTTAATATCTTTTACCGCATTCTGAAATGATTCAACATTCGTAATAGAGTTATTATTCACCATAATCAAACGTTCACCAATATTCAAACCAGCAGTGCTTACAGGAGAACTATCAACAACTTCAATCACAGGAAGACCTGGAGCAGAAGAAGCATCAGTCAGAGGAGTTAAGATAAGTAACGTAACTAAAAAAGCAACAACAGCCATAGCAAAATTAGCAAAAGGACCTGCAGAAAAAACTTCTAATTGTGCTTTTCTAGATTTTTGAACAAGAACCGTTTCTTCAGGCTCAACAAACGCAGCAGGAATAGGACCTAAAAAAGCAAAACCAGAAGACTTCACAGGAATCTTATTCAAACGAGCAAAGACACCATGAGCGAATTCATGAACTGCTGCTAAAATAAAAATAACAATAATCCAATGCCAAAAACTAAGAGAAGGCAAACCAGGAATCTGAACACCGGGGAATACAGGAGCAAGACCAGGAGCAGCCTCAGGTGTAGTGAATAATTTTATTGTTTCTAACACTAACAAGACAAGAATAACAATCATACCCACAAAACCAATAGTAATAGACAAATACCCAATCCAATTTAACAAACGAGGATACTTTTCTGCAAGTTTATCCATACCATTAAGACCTAATTTGGTACGATACATAATAAAGATCTTAGACTGAACAGTAAATTTCTCTCTCTTCCAAAAGAAAATAACAAGAATAATCAAATAAAAAATAACAGCAAGGAGTAGATCCCAATTCATTGTTTACTTCGATGCTTTACTTTTAATCGGACGGAAAGCACGCCCTCCACATTTGCTACAAGAGACTTTGTGAAGAAGGATCTTTCTCATTTCAGTACGAGTTTTTGTTTTACATTTACGACAGACGAATACACCATGATGAATACGTGCTGTTGCTTCAGGAAATTTAGCCATTTATTTTTTACTCCTTAATGCTCGTTGACCAAGCATGATCCAATATACAACTTGTTGCCCTTCAGCAACTTCATCCTTTAATTCTTCAGGAATATGCAAATCAAACGTTTCAAACGTTTCAACATCCATAACATTTACTTTATCACCTGAAATACTTAATACTTGAGCACTCTTCTTTTCAATAATAGGAACATCAACATTATCGTGACCAGGTAAAATCTTGATATGCTTTCGATCATCAATTAATGAGACCGCTTCAATACGGCATTTTGCGCTTCCGTGCTTACCTGTCTTCGATTTTTGAACAGACTTTACGACACATGGCGCGCCTTCAAATACTACATAACTTCCCTGCTTAACATCAGCTGCAGTAACTTGTTTTGTGTTAAGATTTTCCATAAGAATCGGGAGTAAAGAAACGGTTTATAAGGTTTTCTTAGAAAAATCAAAGAAAGAAGAGACTAATAATCTACTTCTCGACTTTCTCTACCGTATACTAAGACTCTTTCTGATGTAATATCACTCGATGATCTTATTACTCTTGAGGCAGCATATATTAATCCTAGAGCACTTGCTACATCTAAGGGATCCACTGTATGTTCATAAGATCTTAAAGCAGTGTTATCACAAGAAGTACCCCCCATACTAGCAGTGAGAGCAAGGGCTGCAAGCGTTAGTTTAGGGGAAAACCCTCTACGTCGAGGCATGTCAGTGTTTACTATTGAGTTGTTCGTGTGTGCAGTTGTCATTATAGTGGCCATTCTATTTAAACCCTTTATAAAGATTATGAAGTTTCACTTCATGAATAACAACAAAATAAGGATAGTGCATAGCTTCTCTCGCAAAAGCTTTAAAAAGGGTTAATTGAGCAAGATCAACGGAATGTAGGGAAACTCCAAGAAAGGACCCCTGAACCACACAACAATGGGATACATAAAATACCTCAAACAAGCATATCAAGAACCAAAAGAAAGCCTAGGGCCTATTCTCAAAGAACGTCTTATTCAATTACGAAGAGAACCAACCGTTAACACTATTGAAAATCCAACACGTATTGACAAAGCAAGACAGTACGGATACAAAGCTAAACAAGGATTCTTCATCGTCAGAGTAAAAGTAAACCGCGGTGGAAAGAAAAGACATCACCTCATGGGCGGAAGAAAACCAGCACGATCACACGCACAATTAATTCTCAGTAAAAACCATCGTATGATTGCAGAAGAAAGAGCAACAAGAAACCACCCCAACGCAGAAGTACTCGGAAGCTACTGGATAGCAGAAGACGGACTCAGCAGATGGTATGAAATTGTTATGGCTGATCGCAATAAAGTCTCCACCTACAAAGGATATGAATGGCTCACCAATACTAGAGGAAGAGCATTCAGAGGAATTACCAGCGCAGGAAGAAAAATGCGAGGACTCCGACATAAGGGTAAGGGAGCAGAAAAAATGAGACCAAGCCTTAATGCAAATAAAGGTCGCGGTAATTAAACTTCTTTTCTACCAAAAATTACAAAACCTAACCAGGCAATAAACACTACAAGTAAGAATGCTAAAACCATAATTACAAAGAGAGAAGAAGCTACAATAAATCCAATAACAATCAAAGGCAGCAAAACAAGCATTCCCAAAAAAGTCTTCAAATTACGAGCATACCAAAACTTTAGCTTACCTCTATACGAGAGATAAATCAGAGAAGCTGCAACAACAACTAAGATTATTCCAACAATTTTCAATACTGCAACCGTGTCGGACATTCCCTTTCAAACGTTAAGGTCCTATAAAAGACTACTCCCACAAGGTATTTAAAACACTTCATAATTACTATGCGCTTGTGAAAAAAGAAGTGATAACAATACTCGCAGTATTAACACTCATTCCACTCACCCATGCACTATGCGGAGATGGAACCATCCAAGAGGGAGAAACTTGCGAAACGTGTTCTCAAGATGTTATTTGTGCTTCTGATGAACAATGCATAAATGGAATTTGCCAAAAAGAAATTGCTCAAAATAATAACAAAATTATTTACGGAACCATTGCAATCATATTCATTCTTACACTATTAATTGTAACAGCATATGCACTCTACAAAAGAAAACAATATGGATTCAAGGAACTCAAATGAAAAAAATAAGCTTACTCCTTGTTATTATTCTTTTATGTACAACATCTATCTCTGCACTAACTCTTGATCCATCAAAACCTGCTGAAGGAGAAATGTTCAACGGAACCATTGCAGGAACAAATGCAAACTACAACGGAACAGATTACGTATGGGATGTAAAACTCTATTATTACAATGGAAATAGCTTCGTCTTAGTTTATAACAACAACACGCCAGGACTTACTCACTACAAATTCCCACTCAAGACTGGAATTGTTAACATGAGCACCGTTCCTGACACACGTGGAATGATATTTAGATTCATTGCAAACTATACAAACGAACCAGGAGTCTTTCTCAATGTAAGCAAAGATATTACGTTTAATCTTAATAATAACCCACCAACCATCAACACAAGCATAACAGAAATCATCACAAATGAAGATGTAACAAACTCCAGCCTAAACTTAACAGAAGTATTTGTTGACCAAGAGCACAACCCCCAAACATACACGTTTACCAAGAGCGATGACATTGATATAAGCACACCAGGAGGAGTACTCACTATAAACCCTGATAAAAACTATCATGGAAATAGCACGCTCATAGTCGTAGCATATGACGGACTACACACTATTACAAAAACGTTCAATATTTCATTCACCTCAGTAGAAGATATACCAAAACTTGATCAAAAATTTAGCAATGTTACCGTCCTCAAAAATAAACCCCTTACCATAGAACTTGATGAACACTTTATTGATGCAGATGGAGACAATCTTAGCTACATAAACACTGCAATAAGCGGAGCAACACTCACCTATAATAACCAAGACGCAACGATTACACCAACCGTTGATTATGTAGGAAATATTAGTTTATCATTCAACGCAACTGACGGAAAAAACACAACAAGTGGAAATACATTCATTATAAGCTTTGTAAATGATTTCGAGAATGAAACAAACCTGCCACCAACCATAACCACCTTCTCTCCATTAACCATGCCACCCGTCAATGTTGGAGACACTATCAACTTTATGATAGGAGTAACAGACCCCAACAATGATGCTGTAACCACAACATGGTATGTAAACCAACAATTAGAATCACAAGGAGTAAACACGTTCTCCTACACATTCACCTCACAACAAAATTACATCATAACTGCAGAAGCAAGCGATGGAATATTAACCACTACTAAAGTATGGAATATTAACCTTGAAACAAACCTGCCACCACAACCACCACAAACATCACAAACTTGCGGAAATGGAGTCGTTGAAGCAGGAGAAACATGCAGCAGCTGTATACAAGATGTACCATGCGCTGACGGAGAAAAATGTGTGAGTGGATCATGCCAACAAAAAGAGAGCTACTTCTGGCTCATTATTATCATCATTGTGATCATCCTTCTTATTACAACAGGGGTCATAGCATGGATGGTATTCAAAAAAAGAAAACAATACGCAATAGATGAATTAGAAAAACATGAATTCACAAGCTTCAAACCAACACCGAAAACAAAACCACCAATCATCCCATCAACACCGCGAAAATTAACACTTGAAGAAGCAGCAGGACAGAGATACGCAAAAGAAGCATTAGCAAGAGGAATGACAAAAGCACAAGTACGCGAAGCACTTCTTGAACGCGGATGGAATAATGAGCAGATAGAAACCGTTTTAAAAGGCATCTAAACTGATATTTTGATGAAAGAACAAGAACTTATAGAAGAGATTAGAAACGTACTCGAAAAAGCAGAGAACCCCCTCTTCATTATAGACGATGATCCTGATGGTGTATGCGCATACTTACTTCTAAAAAAATACTTAAAAAAAGGAGAATTTGTACTCGTAAAATCAGCACCTATTATTGGAGAAGAATTCCTTGAACATGTACACAAAAAACAACCAGACGTCATTATTATTTTAGATATTGCAAACGTATCAGAAGAATTCTTAGACGGAACAAGAACACCAATCGTATGGATTGATCATCACGAACCAAAACATCCTAAAAATGCATTATATTACAATCCAAGAAATTATGACGACGAAGCGTACGTACCAACAAGCGAATGCGCATGGAACATCGTACAAGACTATGACTGGATAGCAGCAATAGGGATCATGGAAGACTGGAAAATACCACCATTCATTGATCAACTCATCAAAGAATATCCAGACTTAATCAGAAAAACAGAAAATCCAGGAGAATTACGATTCGCAACAGAATTTGGAAGGGTGGGAATGATCATTCGCGCATCACTAAAAGGACAAGATGCTGACTGCAGAACATGCATCAAACTCTTTGAAAACATAACAAGCCCCTATGACTTTGAAAAACAACCAGACAAATACATGCTCCCTCTCAAAAAATACTATGATATGAAAAGAGAACTAGACAGCCTCTTAGAAGATGCAAATAAGAACGCAGAAAAAACAAAAGACATGATCATCTATGGATATCGACATGTTGGAGTGTATGCATTAACAGGAATCCTTGCAGAATATTTAAGCTATCTCAACCCTGACAAACTCGTATTAATTGGAAGAGAGAAAGGCGGATATTACAGAATGGCAATAAGAGCAAAGAGAGGAGACATTAATGCAGCATTACAACGCTCATTCGAAGGAAGCGCTGGCAGAGGTGGAGGACATAAATTATCATGCGGAGGAAGCATACCATCACATGAGTTTGATGACTTCATAGGAAAATTCAAAATAGAATGGAAAACACAAATAGAACAATTAGATCTGACCAAGTAAATCAAGAACTTCTTTCTTATCCATTGCTAACATCAAACTTGCTAGTTTAGGACCGCGCTCTTTTGCAATAAGAACCAAATAGACATACTTGAAAAAATCTTTATTCTGAATATTGCACTCTTGACAAATCTTATAAAATTCATCAAACAAGGACTGCTCTGTATACTTCTTTGACTCAAATCTTGTTCGCAACATCTGGATAGCTTTCTTCATATCAGAGGATAATAACCTCTTAATATCTGAAGAAACCGTTTCTTGAATAGTAAATTTCAAATCATCAGGAGCATACTTTTGAGACCAATTCCAAGCACAAATAGCTTTTGCACGAATATCTTTACTCTTGAACTCTTTTACAACACGATCAATATCACCCTTATACATTTGCACATAGCTCACTAAATGCCTAAATGTAACTTGTTCAGGAAGCTTCTTAGGAATCTTTAATACTGATAATTCATAAATTCTTTTTTGATTCTCTTTCTCTTTATCATTATCAGCGTTCAATACACCAAAATACATTTGCTCACACTTTGCAAACTCCTCATATACCCCTAACACATCCAAATCAAAGCTTATTGCAAACTCAGCGTTAGGACGAGAAGACGCAAACATCCAACGAACAATCTCAGGAGTATACACCTCTAAAACATCTGCTAAATTAATAGCGTTACCACTAGAACTTGACATTTTACCGCCAACACCCTTCAAAATAATGAAATCATACATAACATACAACGGAGGCTCTCGATGCCATAATTCACGAACAATATCTTTACCCGTATCATAACTACCACCGGGAGAACTATGATCTTTACCACCAGGCTCAAAATCAACACCCTCATAATTCCAACGCATAGGCCAATCAACACGCCACGCTAACTTTGCAACACCTTTCTTACGTAAATCAAACGTATCTTGAAACCCACACTCACACGTGTACGAAACACCAAATTTCCCATCAAAATTTGTAACTGTTGTTGTGTCCTTACCACACTTCTCACAAAAAATACTAATAGGAACCCAAGTTTCATCAATATCTTCTGTTCGATACTTATTAAGAATAGACTTTAACTTATCAACATTTTGCATTGCATAAGACATCTCTTTTGCATACTTAGAAGCACGATACATTTTACTCTGATAAATAAATTTAGGACTAATCCCCACAGCAGGAAGAGAATCTTCAAAGATCTTCTCATTATGCGCAGCATAGCTCTCATGCTTACAATCAAACGTGTCAGGAACATCAACAATAGACTTACGTAATAATGTTTTTAACAATTCTTGATTAGGCATATTCTTAGGAACTTTTCTAAACACATCATAATCATCCCATGAATAAATAAAACGAACTTTCTTGCCTTTATTGAGTAACGCTCTCGCAACTAAATCAGTAGTAATAGCTTCACGAAAATTACCAATATGAACAACACCAGAGGGAGTAATACCAGAAGCAAGAACATATGTTTCCTTATCTTCTCGATCAATAACTTCCTGAGCGGCTTTATCAGCCCAATGATAATCAACCATAGTATTATCGAATGAAAAAGAAGAGCTATATAAGATTTTAGGAAGAAATATTATAAACGAGTAAACATTCAAGCTTTCTTATGGGTGAACGTGAAGAGCCTACACTATACTTAATCAAAAAAGTGTGGAGATTCTCAAAGGGCAATAGGCATAAGGTGGTATTATTTGTTATACTCTTCTTAATTGCAAACATCATCCTCCTCCTACAACCACTGGTTATAGCAAAACTCCTTGACGTAATCCAATTACAAGGAATAACTAAAGAAAACCTTTGGAAGCTTATAGGGCTTACCTCACTCTTCTTTCTCTTACCACTAGGATTCTGGATATTCCATGGACCTGCAAGAGTTATAGAAAGAAAAAACGCATTCCATGTACGCGCAAATTACAAAAACTACCTCATCAAAGGAGTATTCAGACTCTCACCAGAGTGGCACGCACAACACCACTCAGGAGACACTATTGATAAAATAGAGAAAGGAACAAACGCACTCTTTCAATTCGCACAAAACTCATTCGAAATTATAGAAGTACTTGTGCGATTCTTAGGATCAATCATAGTACTATTCTACTTTGATGTGCCCGCAGGATTCATTACACTCTTCGGGGTTATGGTGGCAATAGGGGTTATTATACAATTCGATAAAAAACTAAGAACCTACTATAGAGAGATTAACAAATCAGAGAATATTTTATCACAGAGAATCTATGATACTATCAGCAACATTACAACAATCATTATTTTACGTGTGGAAAAACTCTCAACAAAAGCAATATTCAAAAGAATAATGCACCCCTACAAGACATTTGTACGTAACATCAAACTTAACGAAATCAAATGGGGAGTAAGCGGACTGCTCTCAGCATTCATTATATTCGTCGTCGTTGGAGTCTACATTTACCACTCGCTTGCAACAGGAGCAGTTATCCTTGTCGGAACAGTCTATGCGCTCTACGGCTATGTTGAAAGAGTAACAGGATTATTCTCACGATTCGCAGGACGTTACTCAGAATTTGTTGTGAACAGAACAGCAGTAGAAAACGCAGAAGAACTCAGCAGCGAATTCAAAAAGAAAAAACCAGTAAAACAAATACCTATAGGAAAGGCATGGAAACAACTCAAGATACAGGGACTAACATTTTCCTACCATGGCAAAGACAATGAAGACCTCCATCTCAATCATATTTCCATCACCATTAAAAGAAAAGAAAAAATTGCACTTATAGGAGAGAGTGGAAGTGGAAAAACAACATTCTTGAAATTATTACGAGGCTTATACCCTGCACGAAAAATAAAGTTATATGTAGATGAACAAGAGATACCCCAATTAGAAAATATTAGTTCAAAAATTAGTTTATTACCACAAGAACCAGAACTCTTCGCAACAACCATACGAGAAAATATTACCATGGGAACATCTTATACGACACAGACTGTTATGAAACACTGTGACCTTGCAAACTTCACCCCTGTACTTAAGAGATTGCCAAAGGGATTAGAATCAGCAATAGGAGAGAAAGGAGTAAACCTCAGCGGAGGAGAAAAACAACGACTAGCACTCGCAAGAGGATTATTAGCATGCCAACAAAAACAATTCGTACTCTTAGACGAACCAACAAGCAGTGTTGATGCACGAAATGAACGCTTAATCTATGAAAATATCTTCAACGAATTCAAGAACAAGACAGTAATATCAACAATCCATAGATTACACCTCTTGCACATGTTTGATACTATTTACTTCTTTGATAAGGGAAAGATCATAGCCTCAGGAACTCTTGATCATTTACTCAAAACCTCACCAGAGTTTAGACTCTTATGGAAGAAGTACCATCAAACAAAAGAAGAATCCCAATAATGATTTAAAGTAGATCCTTTCTTAAACTCTATGGACAACAAGAGAATAGAAGAATTCTTGGATACTATAGAACACATCTTTACAGGAATGGACCCTCACACTGCATGGCCCCTCAAAGCAGGCCAAGTTGACGCATACTTTGATGCAACAGAAGCTGTTGATATGTACTCTAGGCTTACCACATTACGAAAAACCCACACTATAAAAGAGATAGCGCACATGCTCCCCCCTGCGGATATTATTAGATTGTTTTTACAACACAATGCAATCATAGGCTTAAAAGTTGCTAAGAACATCGGTACTGCATCCATAAGCAAAGAACAACGAATAGAATATACTGAATTCTTATTTGATATACTCAAAGAAAAAACACATAATGATATCTTCTGCCATGATGGAAAGAATCTCTTACTCAATAAAGAAGAAATACATCATATCCTAACAAATACTCCTTGGAACGTTCCTCAATCTGAAAAAGAAAAAAGAGACCTTGCAGTACTCACCATCATTTCAAACAACCTCTGCTATACACTCTTCTATGATATCTATATGGCAGGAGGCTTTTACATCCATGGCCCCTATGATGCAAGTCAAAAATTTGGGGAAGGAACAATACTTCTCATAAGAGACTATCATAACCTCGACCCAAGAGAATTATGGCCAGAACTTAACATGCCCTATCAATCACTCAAAATCTATGCAATTTACAAAGATCTTGATCTCAAATTAACCTTTGCAAACCATCCTGTCTCAACAACAAGCATTGGAGACAAACTCATCGCATACAAAGTAGTACTTGATGGAAGAGAAGTAAGACCTGAAGATATTCACACCATCTCAATGCAATTTGAAAAAATTATAGAAGAACAAACAACAAACATTAAAGCAATGACTGACTTAGATAAAGTAAGAAAAGGAATAGAAATCGCATATTATTTATTCAAAGATTTTAGAGAAAAAACGGGAGCCCATTGGAAACCCCCGGTAATTATAGAACAAACCATACAACAATTCGGAGAAACATTCATCAAACAATTCGAAAAACCAAGTAAAGACCCAAAATTCTATAGAAAATTAATCGATCCAAGAATAGACGAATACGAGTTCTAAACAACAACTCGCACATCAACAGCGGAAACACCATGAGGAAGAACAATCAAAGGATTAATATCAATCTCTTTTACACTCGATTCATTCATCATTAAGGCAGAGACTCTTAAAATAGCCTCAGCAACAGCTTTCTCATCAACTTTTATACCTCGAAAACCTTCAAAAACCTTCTTCATTTTTAATTCAGAAAGCATTTCCTCCGCATCTTTCAATGTTAAAGGACAGACACGAGCAACAGAATCATCTAACAATTCAGCAAAAATACCACCAGCACCAACAATAACAACGGGACCAAAAGAAGGATCTTTCTTACCACCAATAATAACTTGCACATCACCTTCAACATATTCTTGAATTAACATCCCCTCAATATGAACATTCCTTTTAGCCTTTTGTGCACGTTCAATAACTTCATGATACGCTTTTGATAATTCCTGAGGAGAACGAATATCCCTCACCACTAAATGATTCTCAGTCTTATGAACAAAATCAGGAGACAATAATTTTAGAACAACAGGAAAACCAATTTGATCAGCAGCTTTTAATGCATCCATCATACTCTGCACAACCATTTGTTTTGGTAATGCAAACTTATAACGAACACTCAAGCGATGAGCATCAAAAAATGATAAGACCTGTTGTTGAGGCATATGTTAGATGCAAGAAATGAACTATAAAAAGTTATTGTAAACCAAGATAGTTAGTGTATGTAACCAGATGAGGACTGTTATGTCTTCGCATATTATCAAGAAGTCTTAACGCATGATCACCAAGATCATTATGCCTTACGTTTGAAGGATTTAGCACAACACGTGTGAGGCCTGATCCCCCCATACTAGAAACATGTCGTGCTCCAATATTATACACCGCACGAGGAACACCAACTACCCTACTAACAACGCCACCATCACCATACACCCTTAATGCAGGAGAGACATGACCCGCTCCACTTAGAGTTCTAAAATCATGGACACTCAAAGGTGTAAGAGCATACTTAAGATCGCGATCTTCAGCGATTACAGGGAAGAGTTTTGCCGTTGCATCCCAACCACGCGCAGAAACACCTTTAACACCATCAAAACCCATAATGCGCATATTCTCTTTTGAAGAGTTAACAATAGTACTTGCAGGAATCTCTGAAAAATCAAAAAAAGGAGAACCATTATCATAGCATTGTATTACAAATTCATCATGAGGAAAACATTCCCTAAATGCGCGAAGGCTACTCACAACATTACGAGATCTTACCCCATTAAAATGAGGAATAACACAAACATTTCTTTGTTCAATACCCTCATGACCTAACCTATCAAGAATTACTCTTGTTTGATCAAGAGTTCCATAATGTACATCTTGCACTTCAACTGCCAAATAGTTTTCTGCCATTAGTTGTTACTCTAATATGATCTTGCTATATACACATAATATTTTGCTGGTTTACTGCACACAATACACTTTTCTTTTTCTGTAGGAACTGAAGGATCATCAAATTTGGTACCGCGAACATCGCCCATAGACTCTTCTTTTACTTTCTCAGCACAAGCTTTTCCATCCATACTTACTGAACAAAATGGAACACGAGCAATCTTTTCATTATCCATTGCTTTCTTTAATTCAGACAATGATTTAACATCAATAGTATTACCATCAGCCATTGAACGAGCTTTTCGTGTAAGGTTTTTCGTAAATTCTTCTTCAATCTTTTCAACTTCTTTTAACAAATCAGCTTCCTTGATAGCTTTCTTCTCACCCGTATCACGACGAGCAATAACAACAGATCCAGATTCAACATCTTTAGGACCTATCTCTATACGAATAGGAACACCCTTCATCTCCCAATGATTAAACTTCCAACCAGCTGACTTTTCAGAAGCATCAATAACAGGACGATAGGCCTTTAGTTTTTTCTCAAGAGCTTCAGCTTTCTTCAAAACTTTCTCTTTTGAATCCTCAAACAAAATAGGAATAATAACAACTTGCCTTGGCGCAAGATCAAATGGAAGCACTAAACCCTTATCATCACCATGCAATGAGATTAAACCGCCATAAATTCTTGAAATAGCAGGACCATAGCACGTAATATACACATATTGCTCTTTACTCTCTCGATCCGTAAACTTCACATTGAAAGGTTTTGAAAAGTTCTGCCCAAGCATATGCGTTGAAGGTAATTGTAAAACTTTACCAGAAGGCATCAATGCATCAGCAGCAAACGTGTTTACTGCACCAGCAAACTTATCCCATTCAGGACGTTGGAAGAAAATAAAAGGAATACCAAAATGATCTGTTAACATCTCTTTTGTTGTTTGCATATCCTCAAGAACTTGATTCATTGCATCTTCTTCAGAAGCAAACGCGTTATGCGTTTCAATCCAATGGAACTCTCTCCCTCTAAAGAAAGGACGAGTAGCTTTTGATTCATACCTAAACACAGGACCAGATTGATACGTCTTTAATGGAAGATCATTATAAGAACGAATCCATAACGCAAACATTTGATAAAAAGCAGTTTCAGAAGTTGGTCTTAATGCTAGACGCTCTTCAAACTTCTCACCAGCACCATGTTCCGTAACCCAAAACACTTCAGGAGTAAACCCCTCAACGTGAGATGCTTCCAAATGAAAATTAGACTCAGGAATTAAGATAGGCATGATCAAAGGATTATGTTTTTTCTTTTCAAGAACACGTTCATACTGACGAAACATCTTCTTCATAGTAAACACTGACCATGGACGATAAACAATAAACCCTTTTACGTTATATCTTAAATCACACAACTCAGCTCTCTGCGTAATTTGCGTAAACCATTCAGAAAAGTCCTCAGACTTCTTAACCGTAATACCCTCTTGAGAATCCTGATCTTCAGACTTTGATTGCTTCTTAGACATAACTTTCACGAAGGAGAGAATCTTATAAATGTTGTGGGGCTGAATAACACTAGCGTTCAGGAATAAATTTTCTAAATTTTTCTATACTAGGTTTTAACCTCGATGCTCTATGATGCTCCTCATATTCTCCACATCTATACCTATCAAATAACAAATACGCAATCCTATCAGCCTCAGCTATTGGTTCGGAAGTTTTATCACCACCAATATGATATTCTACTTCCAACCATGGAGCAACTGAAGCAATAGCACTTTCCAATCCCATACGAGTAGGCTCATGAGGAACTCCATCAAGAAGAAGAGGACTATGAATAGTTGTACCTCTACTTATGAAATAACTTACCAATGTAGGAATAGCAATAATCGGCGTATGTCGAGGACCAATTTCGCGAATTTGTCGAGGAGTGAGTAATACATGGCGATGATCCCAAAAAGGATTTGGGTGCCACTTTCGAGAGCGCACAGGACCCCTTAATTTCCCACTTGTGATTATAACATCTTTCGCAGCACGAGGCGCACTTACTACAACAAAAAAACCTGGATTACCATTATTCCCCATAAAATTACATTCATCATGTGCGAGTATCATAATGCATTCTCAACTCAAAAAATTAATAAACACTGTTATCGAATTTTTGGATACGCGCGAGGATCTCGTCTAGGTAGGCTGCGTGATAATCCTTCAAAGTCAGGGACCAAAATATGATCAGCGTAGCTTATCAAACTTCTATAGACATCACGCATAAATTCTTCACGAAGTTGCGCAGCAATAGCATCTGCCATGCGAACAACAGGAACATGTTTATCAGCATCTGCTTTTGCAATAACTGTTTTAATCCCATATCCACGAGAGTGTTCTCTTAATACCTTTAAGTCCTTACTACACACATGCCCATCAATTAACGCTTCATCACCAATATCAATTCCTTTTTCTTTACCCACGCGAGCATAAGTCATAACTGAAAAAAACATATGATCCCGAGATGTAAACCCTAACATTGTTTTAATCTCAGGAGGAAATAAGAACAGCCTCCAATCATCAACAGACTCAATCCCTCCAGATTCAGCCCATTTTCTTCTGAAACGTCTCTTACCAAAACCTCTTAATTCTTCATCAAGAGTATTTTTAGCAACAACCCCTACCGTAATACTAGGCACTCTTGTACCATAACGATCATGAAGAACTTCCCCATTCACACTTTCATCAAAACCTAGCGTCATTGTGTAGTATAGTCATTGCTGTTTTCATGGCAGTTCTACCCATTGCATAAAAACATGTGTATAGTCCGATCTATAAATTAAAAATGAAATGAGCCCGTGAGGATTTGAACCCCACTCCCAGGGTCCGAAGCCCTGTGTACTATCCAGGCTATACTACGGGCCCGTAATCTTATTTTATGTTAACTTGCCCTTTAAAATATTATCTTTGAGTAAAAATTAATATACCTCTTAAGATATTCTTTATTGTATGCAAGAATACGGCCAGAGAAAATCAAGAAAAGAGAAAAAACTGAAAGGACAATACACACCTTACAAGAAAGGCGGAAGTCGAAGAACAGAATAAATTATTGCTTCTCAAAGAAATTAATTAATAACCTTACACCATACCCACTTGCTAACGTGTTCAAATACGGATGAACCATATTCGGATATGCAGGACCCGCCATATCAATATGAATCCAAGGACGATCCTCAACAAAAGTTTGCAAGAACAAGCCAGCAGTAATAGAACCTGGATTAAATTTACCATTACCTGTGCTTGAAATATCAGCAATTTGAGATTTTAACAATTCTTTATAATCCTCATGTAAGGGAAGCTCATGAACCCACTCACCACAATACTTACCAGCTTCTGTTAAAACCTTTATAGCATTCTCATCAGTACCCATAATTGGAGCAATTCGTTCACCTGTAGCAAGACGAGCAACACCCGTGAGTGTAGCAAGATCTATCATTAATTTTGGTTTAAACTTACGAGCAGTATACGTTAATGCATCAGCAAGAATTAATCTACCCTCAGCATCAGTATTTCCAATCTCAACAGTCTTTCCTGATAATGAACGGAACGTATCATTAGGCTTGTAAGAAGTTCCAGAAACTAAATTCTCACACAATGGAGCAACAGCAACGAGATTAACAGGAAGTTTAAGCTCAGCTATAGTTTTTACGACACCTAATACCGTAGCAGCACCAGCCATGTCCGTACGCATCGTTTCAATGTTACCTGTACTCTTCAAATTTAACCCACCAGAATCAAAAATAATACCTTTACCAATAATTGCGTACACATCCTTTGATTTCGCATTACCATGATATTCGACCAAGACCATACGAGGGGGAATAGGAGTTCCTGCATTAACTGCTAAAATTAAGCCCATACCTAATTTTTTCATATCTTTCTCAGTAAGGATAGTAACTTTTAGTTTAAGATTCTTTGAGAATTGTTTTACAACATCAACTACTGCTAATGCATTCTTATCTTTCGAATTTTCATTCACTAAATCTCTTGTAAAATTAACACCACGACATACTATAAGTGTTTTATCAATAGCTTTTTGCACATCAGAAACACCAACTAACGTAACCTTTTCTAGACGCACTAACTTTTCCTTTTCATCAGATTTATACTTATCAAATCTATAATTACTTAAGAGAAGACCCTCCAATACTGCGCTTACCGTCTCGGAAGAAGAAAACTTTGTTTTAGGAATAACTAAAGAACAAGAAGTAACTCTACGTTTGTTTATGAATTTTTCAACCATACCAAAAGAACGACGAAGATTCTCTAAGGTTATCTTATCAGACTTTCCTAAACCAACAGCAAACATACGCTTTGCATGATAGGAAGGATCATAACAAGAAATAACTTCTAATAATTCACCCTTAAAATCTTTAGCAGCAATCGCATCTTGGAGAGATTTGGGAAGAATGACAGGAATTTGATCTTCAAAGATTGGAAATACCAATACAGCGTCAGAAATAAGTTTAGAATCTTGAGTTGTTGTTAAAACTTTCATGAAAAAACCTGATTAAAAAGATGTTAATAAGGATTTCGGGAAAGTATGGTTTTGGTACAATAATTCTTTAAAAGAAAATAGTGCATAACAAGAGCATGGAACTCGTTCTTATTGCAGCAATAGCAGACAATAGAGTTATTGGAACCACTGTTGATGGTAAACAAAAAACACCATGGCACATTCCTGAAGATATGAGGAGATTTGCTCAGCTCACTATAGGACACCCCGTTATTATGGGAAGAGCAACATGGGATACTCTTGGAGCAAAATACCAACCCCTACCAAAGAGAGATAATATTGTTCTTACCAGAAGTTCAAGTTTTAGACCTAATGGAATATTTATTGCCCATACATTAGAAGTAGCATTACAAATAGCGCAAGAATGCGTACCAGAAGACCAAAGAGCATATTGTATCGGAGGAGCACAAGTCTATCAAGAATTATTACCTTATGCTACACGGCTAGAACTAACTCATGTACACCAAAACCCGGAAGGAGATACTTATTTTCCTGAACTTAATCTAGAACGAGACTGGAAATGCACAGAAACAAATGATAGAGGAACACACACCTTCGCTACATATGTTCGACCAACAGCAGAAAAAAGATTATAACAATTTCAATAATAATTCCCTTACCACATCAGGCTTAGCTTGACCCTTTGTTTTACGCATCACAATACCCACAACATAATTTAATGATTCTAACTTACCAGCCTTAAAATCTTCAACAGCCTTAGGGGACTCTTGAATAGCTTCTTTACAGAACTTTTCAAGTTGAGAAGAATCAGCAATAACTTTCAAACCAAGAGATTTCACTCTTTCTTTCACATCAAACGGTTCTTTCACTAAATCTTCAAGTAATTTTTGTGCATTCGCATCAGTAATTTCTTTCTTAGAAACTAATGTAAGCAAATCAATCATATGCTGAGGAGTAATTTGAGTATCAGACAAATCTTTCTTAACAAAATTTAACACACGAGACAACTCACGGCGAATCCATTTCGCAGTAAGAACCTTATCAACTTTTACAGAAACTTCAGAAAACATTTGAGACAACTGAACATTATTTGCAATAATAACAGCATCACCACGATCAACACCCTCAGAAACCCATTTCTTTACCAACACATCGGGAAGCTCTGGAAGCGCATGCTTAACCTTCAATACTTCATGAGGATTAATATCAATAGGAACTAAGTCAGGATCAATAATATACCCATAATCAGCCTCACCCTCTTTACTTCTCTGAAAAATAGTAATGCCTTTTACTGAATCCCAACCACGAGTTTCTTTTAATTTTGGAGGAGTATCTAAAGATTCTTGACGATGAATCTCGTACGTGATAGCCCTTTCAATTTCTTTAAAACCAGTAATATTTTTTATTTCAATTCGTTCACCATTTGGAATAGAGACATTGCCATCAGCTTTGATTGTTGCCTCAGCATCAGCAGCACCAACATATTCAAGAATCGTTTGTAATTTATTCATGAATTCTCTAGCTTCATCAGGAGATTCCATATCTGGAAGAGTAACAATCTCACAGAGAGGCATACCTGAACGATTATAATCAATTAAGACATACCCAGAATCATGCATACCAGCAGGATGAATCAATGCACCAGGATCCTCCTCCATATGAATACGCTGAATTCTTACTTTCTTACCAGAATCTAACTCAATATAGCCATCAGAACCTAATGGTTGTTCATATTGAGTAATTTGATAATTCTTTACTAAATCAGGATAGAAGTACGTTTTTCTTGAAAAAATCAATTGAGGAGCAATAGTACATTTCAATGCAAGAGCTAATTTCAATGCTAATTCAAACGCTCTCTTGTTCAATACAGGTTTAGACCCAGGATGACCAAGACAGATAGGACACGTATACGTATTAGGTTGCGCTTGGACTGGAGGGAGCGCACAAGAACAAAATAGTTTTGTTTTTACTTGATTCAATGTTGCGTGTACTTCTAAACCAATTAATGTCATAGCATTCAAAGCAAGAAACAAGTTTTAATAGTTTTCTACCGCTCTAAAAACGAGTCAATATCAGGGTGGGGATATTGTTTAATTCACTCATCCAGTGAAGAATTAACAGAATTATTACCCAAACACTTTTAAGTCAAAATATTGAGTTAAGAACCTATGGAAATGATTGGCGGACAGGCAGTAATGGAAGGTGTCATGATTAGAAACAAGAATAGGGTAGCAACTGCTGTCAGAACAAAAAAAGGAATTATTGTTAACAAACAAGACTTTACTTCTGTAACCGAAGGATCATCACTATTCAGATTACCCATTATTCGAGGAGCAATAGGCCTAATCGAAACAATGGTTCTAGGTATAAGAACATTAAACTGGTCAACAGATATGAGTTTACAGGAAGCAGATGATTTACCTGTCAAAAAAGATAATTCTTTTGCCATTTATGTATCTGTCTTTATTGCAATACTCTTAGGAATTGGATTATTCATCTTCCTACCATTATGGGTTACAACATTCTTTTTTAATATTGAAAAAACAAGCATTGCCTTCAATCTCATTGCAGGAATTATACGATTAACATTATTCATTGTTTACATCTTACTCATTGCACGATTAAACGATGTGAAAAAATTATTCCAATACCATGGAGCAGAACACAAAATGGTAAATTGTTATGAAAATGAACCAAAAGCAAGCGTAAAAGGATGCTCAAAGTATACAACGATTCATAATCGATGCGGAACAAGCTTCTTACTTGTTGTCTTAATCATTGCAATCATCGGATTCGCAATACTTGACAGTGTCGTAGCCTATGCATTAGGATATACTACCTTATGGATTCGATTAATAACACACATTTTATTCTTACCACTCATTTTAGGAGTTGCTTACGAAATTATTAGAAAAGCACAAAATCCAAACTTCTTTGTAAAAATTTTAATCTCACCAGGATTACTCTTCCAAAAAATAACAACAAAAGAACCTGATGAAAAACAATTAGAAGTTGCACTAGAAGCAGTAAAAGCAGTTGTTGCAAAAGATTGGAAACCTGGAATCGTAACCATTACAGCGTAACACTTCTTTAAAAGACGAATCAAAAACTCATCAAAAGCAACATATACGTTCTACTGAAGTAAATCTTAAAAAGCACACCACGAACAGCAAAATGATGAATCGCATCGCAATTGCAATAGGGGTGATTGTTCTTATCATTCTTATCGCTATCTATCTTAGCACAAGAAAAAAAAGTGCACAAGATTATTACAACAGAGCAGAGAAAGCAAGCGCAAAAGCAGAGCACTATCACGACATAGGAGACGAAGAACTCTCACAAGAATATTCAGAAGAAGCAGAACATTACAGGAAAAAAGCAGAGGAGATACATCATGAATTGGTACGAACAGCTTGATTTTGACGAAAATCCATTTGAAGATCCAGAAAACGCACGTTTAGTAGGTTATGAAGAAATTGTTAATGAAGTCTTATACAACATTGATGCAGGAAATATCATTTTTATTCAAGCACCACCAGGATCTGGAAAAACATCCATTCTACGAAGAGCAATACAACAATTCAAAGGCGAAGGAAGAGTAGCATATATAGACTCTAACAAAGTTAAAGACCTCAACATTGAAAGAGTACTAGAAAAAGCATCAGGACTACTAGGAACCATATTCCACTCAAAACCAAAGGGAATGATTATCTTAGTTGACAATATTAGCGACTTAAGCAAGAAAAACTCTGAACGACTAAAATACTTCTACGACCAAAACTACGTCAAAGCAATCGTATTCACAGGAGAGAGCATTAACAATGTTCCCTTTACTCCATCATTACTCGATCGTGTTAAGAAAGTTATTACCCTACCAACCTTAACAGAAGACTACGCATCAACAATCTTGAAAGATCGATTACGAGGACTAGAATACTTCCCAGAAGATGTCTCAAAAGAAGTGTTCGTCAAATCAAAACGAAACTTAAAATCATTCATGAACAATGCAGAAGCATTACTCAAAAAAGCATTAGAAAACAAACACGAAAACATAACTTTTGAAGACGTTCGCGCATACTTTGGAGAACACGAACCTGTAAGAAAAGTCGTTGAGAACCAAAAAAAAACCGACCAAAACCCCGAACCGCCAAAAAAAGTCCAAGAAACAGTCCAAAAACAACCAGAAATCAAAAAAGCCCCACCAAAAAGACCGATCATCGAAGAAGAAATCAAAGTAAGCCCACAAAAGCAAAATCAACCACAAGACATCGCTGAGAGGTACTATTAATATGAAACCATGGTATAAAGAAATCGGATTCCATTCCAACCCATTTAGCATAAAACCATTAGCATTCCACGAAGAAATATTTGGTTATGACACCCAAAACATCATTAACAAAATCAATGATGGACAAGTAATTTTAATTGAAGGAGCATACGGAAAAGGAAAAACAACCATCCTTAAGAAAATAATCAGAGCATTTGGTGGACAAAGAAAATTAATCTATTATTCTTGCAACAGAACAGAAGACACTATTGATTTTGACAATGTCATGAAAGGAAGATGGGGAGCTCTTGGAAAAGTATTCGGAACCAAGGGATCAGACTTAATCATCTTATTAGACGAAGCACAAGACATGAAAACAGCAGACGCACAAGTATTGAAAGACTATTACAAAAAACACTTCAAAAGCATTGTACTTGTAACACACGATGCACATAAAGTAACAGGATTAAACGGCATTGTAGACCTCATCGGAGACAATGTTATCAAATTAGAAGAATTAGACGCAGATGATGCAATACGAATTGTACGAAAGAGAATTGGAAGCATCAAACTCTTATCAGATGATATGATCAAGAAAATCTTTGACGTCTCTCATAAAAACCCAAGACAATTATTAAAGAATTGCGAAGACGTATGCCGCTATGCAATTAACAACGGATACGAAGAAGTAAAAGAACAACACTTGAGTATTCTTAAAAGATAATTAAGCTTGAACCTTCTTTAAAGCGTATCCAAACACGCCTTTTTCTTTTGCAGTAGCAGTCATTTTACGAGAAGTCTTTTCATCAAAGAGCACTTCACCACATTTGGTGCATTTAATAGCAGGAAACTTACCAAGATACACACCTGCTACTGTTTCATCTACTAAAATATCTTCATACTTTCCACCACACTCATCACACATTGTTAGTTTCATCTTCGTACATATACCGTCTTAATCTTATAAATATTACCATTGATAATTTTGTAAGCAACACATAGGTATGTGTAACATGCTAAAAATCCGTCAGTTTGTGTGTATCTTTCTCCTTGAGATATGGCTCTCGCAAGGTCATATTCATTTACCCCTAATGCGTACATTTTATCTCGTGCATGTCTTGTAATCCAAAGTTTCACAAAGAATACTCTTTGTAGTGAACTCGTTCATATAAACTTCTTAGAAAAATCAGAAAAATATGCAATGTTGATTGAAAAATTTTTCATAAATTGATTATTTTTATTGTGTTAATAATTCTTGTATTAATATTTTTGAGAATCCAAGGCATTCTTTAAGTTTTATTTAGGACCTAAACCAGTCCATCCAACTTCTGGACTAGAACTACGAGAAACATATTGATGGAGAGTATAAATTCTAGCTTCACCATAGGGTTGGAAGTCTCTCAAATTAAGACGTAAATAAGGATTATTAAAACCTGCAGTTGCTTGCATATCAGGATTAGGATCTTGCATTACTAATTCCCACCGCGCATCAGCTTCTCTTGAAAATTGGACTTGAAACCTTCTATTAGGATCAGTTGCTTGAAAAGTACCTCCGATCAAACTTCTTAGCTCAAAGGGAAGTGCATATGATAATTTAGGACGCACCACCTTCCTTGCTGTAGCTCTGTCTCTTATATGAGGGCCATCACCAGGGACATTAAAAACGTATAAACCTCCGTTAATATGAGCACCTTGACCTTCAGGAAGATCTACAATCTCTGCAAGAATTGCTGTTAAAGGTTCAAGTTCTTTTCCCATAGAGAGCTAACTTTCTTTAAGCTATAAAAAGATTCTTCCAATCAAAAGTCGAGATTATTTTTCTAATGATAATAACTTTTGTTCACCAAAATGATCAGCAATAGCTAACAAACCAACAGGTAAACCATTTACTAGACCAGCAGGAATATTCAAATGAGGAAGACCAGCTAAATTAGGACCAACCGTTAAAATATCCATCATATAGTTCTCTAAAGGAGTAAGCTTTTGCGATTCCTCAAACGTTGGAGGAAGAATAGGCATTGTAGGGGACATTAATACATCAACCTTCTTGAAAACTTCTTTATACTCCTCAATAATCTTCGTTCTCACTTTCATAGCTTTCAAATAATACTGATCACGATAACCAGCCATACGAACAAAAGTACCAACAAGAGCACGACGCTTTGTTTCTTTACCAAAACCCTCACTTCTCATTCTCGAAAAATATTCATTATAAGAAACATCTAACTCAGACTGTAATCCATATCTTAAACCGCAATACTTTGCCAAATTCGTAGAAGTCTCAGACATTGCAATCAAATAATACGTCGCAACACCATACTTCGTTGTTAACGGAAGAGAAACCTCTTCAACTTCTAAACCAAAAGATTTAACTTTTTTCAAGAATGCTTCTCTAATTTCAGGAGCAACATCTAAAGACTCTTTGATAATACCAATCTTCTTTACTTTCGGATCTAACTCTTTAATTGTAGCAGAAGTGGAATCTTTCGGATCATGACCCTTCATCACATCATAGACTAACTTTATTGAAGATACATCACGAGCCATAACACCAATCTTATCCAAACTATTAGCATAATCCATTAAACCATATCTTGAAACAGCACCATACGTAGGACATAATCCATACACACCACAAAATGCAGCAGGAGCAACAATACTACCACCAGTACTTTCAGCAATCGCAACATGCGTATACGTCGTTTTTTGCGTAAACCCAGCAGCACCACCAGAAGAACCACCCGTAACACGAGTAGGATCTATAGGATTTTTAGGAATAGGAAAACCAACACCAACATTGGTATTAAACGTACCATACCCAAATTCATCTTGATGAGTCTTACCCATAACAACAGCACCTTCATCAATTAATTTTTGAACAGCAGTAGCAGTAAATAATGGTTTATAATTTCTTAAAATAGCAGAACCAGCCTTTGATTCAACATCTTTCACACAGAGACAATCTTTAACAGAAATAGGTAAGCCTGCTAATTTTCCTTTAGGAGATTTAGATTGTGAGAGTGCTAATTCTTCTGAGAAATTCAGGAAATAATGAAAAGTATCATTCAAAGATTTAGCTTCACGTAAAATACCTTGCGTATGCTCAAGAGGATTTATTTTTCCTTCTTTTACCTGCTTTACAAAATCTTCTGCGTTCATATTAGTATAATCCTCCTACTCGTAGAGGTAAAGCCGATTGCAAACCCAATGCACGCCGCGTAACCATGGTAAGATCTCTCTCTTGTAATGAAGACTCTGTGCCAGGATGGTATCGGTCCAATAATCTTTTAATATATGCTAGACGCGGGCCAATATGAGGAGCTCCATCAAGACTGCGAGAGAGTACTTGATCATAAAATAAGATTAATCTAACAAAGTCTAAAGGTGCGTCTCTGAGAGCGTTTTCTATATATGTCCCTGCAATACCAACACCTGTGTTCGTGTCAAAAGGACCATGATTCTGCATATGCTCTAGAACACGTGTTGTTACTCCACCATCTTCAGGAATTGTAATAGCATCATAATTCATACCATCACTTACCATCATCCCCCCACGAACACGACAATAGGCAACAAACATTTGAGGAGGCCATGAATTAATATCTTCAAGATCAAAGGGAGTTGTAGGAGACCATGTAGGTACTGGTAACGAAAGCACTTTAACCATTATACACCACCAACCTTCGGACCCATAAAATAACCATCTTTCTTTAATGAAGTATTCTTTAATGCATCTTGTTGAGATAATGATTTTTCAGGAACATCCTCACGAAGAACATTCTTAATCTCAATAGGTTGAAAACTTGGAACAACATCTTCCGTATCAACTTCTTCTAACAAAGAAAATAATTCTAAGACTTCAGAAAATTGAGGAATAAACTCTTTAACCTCAGAAGGATCTAACTCCAAACGAGCGTTCTTAGCAACAGACTCAATTAATTTTTTATCAACAATCATTGAGGATACTCCCTTCTTCTTTGCCATGGTAATGGAGGAAAATGGCGATTCTCCTCACGTGAATTCATCAAAGCACAAAAGGCTAGTATATGCAGCTCATCAGGAGTTAAAACCTCACCAATAGTCTTAGGACAATTATCAATACGAGCACGCGTAAGAGTGGGGAGTGCATTATATTGAATAACACCAATACTATACTCCGGATCATTCACAACCGCATTAAG
>CAYVWZ010000003.1:0-66839 GCA_964455655.1 Candidatus Woesearchaeota archaeon | reverse complement strand
TATTCAAAACTTTTGTTCTCGTAAGTAGTCTCCTTAGAAGAACAGCAACATCCTGAAAGATAAAACCAATACTTTGAACATGCAAGATATCTAAATCATACTTCAAATGCTTGAATGCAATACCTGGATTAAACTTTACGTATGCACGATAGACAAAATACAACTTACTCCTATGAATATGAACATTTGCAATAACTTCTTCACGAGGAAATACTTTTCCATCCTTCCTATCAGAAGTAAACACGTGAACTTCATGCTTCTTTGCTAATTCCTTCGCAATGGTAAATGCAAGCTCTTCTTCTCCACCCGTAGCAGGATAGAAATAACTTACCATAAAACCAATCTTCATCCATTTGCTTCCCAATAACAACTTATTAACGTTTCCACCCTCCATCTACGGAATCATAACCACTTTAGAGGTACACTACAAAGTTAAATACCCCTTATCCCTAATAGATAACTATGGCACGAACCAAAGAACAAGAAGAATTCGTAAAGATGACACTTCGCAAAGCTATGACGAAGGACCCAGACCCACAGCCACACCAAGCTGGAAACTTTGATAATGAAGTTGAACACATTACTAAATCATTACAAGCACAATACGCTGATAAGAAAAAATAGGCGTATTGTATATTTCTCTTCTTTTAATGTATAACTTCTAAATCATAACACATAAAAACACTTATTTCTAAACAATTACTTCATGGGTTTATCACTTACCTTATCACTTCTTAATTTATCCATCGTGTGGTATGGACTCATAGCTCTTATCGTCTACATTATTACCATGTTCTTATCATCATTAGTATTCAGAAATATTCTCTTATACATTGACAGACAAATAAGCGTTCTACGATCATTCGTCGTGGTAAGTATTGGAAACCTTATCTACTCATTCACACCCTTTGGATTAGGACACTTCGTTGGAAGACCTCTTGCAGCAAAATTCCTTGAAGATGTCCTCATTAGAAGAACCATATCAGCAACAGCATTTGAAGAATTCATCAATTTTACCATGTACCTTATCCTCTTCCCCTTCTTACTCTTATTTTTAGGAGAAGAACTCTTCATTGTAAACAACTTTTCGAATTGGTCAATCATTCTTGTAGTAGTACTTGTAGTAGGAATAATTGCATACCGCTACCAATACTTCCTTCCTAAAATATTCAAAGTAAAAAGCTACGTTCCAAAATTCATTAGAGAATTCGTCTCAAAATATGGTGTAACAGAACAATCACTCGAAGAAATAACCCGTTCATTACCACAATATATGAAGAACAGAAGACTCATCATTTACACATGGATCATGACCATAGTTACCATGTTTATCATGCCACTCACCCTATGGGCAGCACTTGCATATTTTGGACAAGAATTCTCCTACCTTACTATCTTCTCACTATTCTGGGTGTCTTATGTTATAGGAAGAATATCATTACTCCCTGCAGGAATAGGAGTTAAAGACGTCACCATGGCAGGACTCCTCATCAGCCTAGGAGTAGCAGGAGAAATGGCAGTAAAAGTTGTTATTATTTATCGTGTCTTAAGCATATTCCCCATCATCCTTATAGGACTACCACTCCTCCTCTTGCACACAAAAATATTATTCAAAAGACAGAAACACTACGTACAAAAACACGGACCAAGACTTCTTAACAAACTTAGAAGACGCTAAACTTCCTCTGCACAAGATACTTTGCAAGCTTTACTAATACTAATAGTACAAAGAGAATAATCATAGGAATAAAGAAATTCTCCATACGAACCGCATTCAAAGACCAATTCAAAGTACTAAACGGATAGAACAAGAAACCCTGAACATTGAAAATATGCACTCTTGCTAAACCATCTAACAAAATATGACTTATAGCTCCAAGCGTAATAAGACCAACAACTTTTCTCATAGGATATTCAAACAACGGAGCAATAATAATAGCTACAAGAATACTCCCAAGAATACTATGCAACGGAAAAAACACTTGATACCATGATTCAACAGGAATATTCGGAAAGAAAATACGTAAATGACCAAGCTTTAACAATATATCAGGAAGAATAGCACCAAACACAACTAAACTCTTTCTCAACGTAAATACTTCAGCAATAATTAATCCAAACAAAATATGACTTATCCAATCCGGCATCGAACAAACCTCCACTTACGGATACGCCACTCAGAGAAGAACAGCACTATGAACAAAATACCACCAATAATAGAAGGAATAAATAAATTCCAACTATAATCATGATACCAAATCTCAGAAGCTTGAATCCTTCCATCAGGAAGAACTATCCCTTTGAAAGAAGTATAGCCAAAAATTGTTTCCCTCGTATTCGGAGCAAGAACTTGAATAGATTGTTCACCTGTAGAAAACAAGAACCCTTCAGCAGTATGATTCGAAGTAGTCCCATAATACTCAACTTCCCTACCCACAAATTGTTGAGGATTTTCCTTAATAGCCTTTAATGAAGGAAGAGGAAGACCCATAACATATCCATTTACTAATAATACAATTAAACCTAGAACTGCAAGACTCCAAACAATCCATTCAAACTTTCTCATTATTCTTCGAATTTTTAATTTCCTATAAAAAACATACCCTCCACACGAAACTGTCACTCTACCAGTGAAAAGTAGATATTCAAGAAAAAGCTTTAAATATAGCCCGAAATCAAAATTTCTTCATGAACAAAAAAATATGGACCATGATCCTCTTAGGGGTATTTTTAACACTCTTTGTAAGTATTGCACATGCTGATCTTAACCTCACTGCTACAAACGTCACTATTAGTGGTGGTCCTTACGATGTTCTTATCAAAAACAACACCGAAGCACGATACAACTTTACCATTGTTAGCGGAACAAACATTTCACTCATCAATATCACGGTTAATGGAAACTACTCCTTACAAAACAAATCAACAAACATGACCTCTGATGGAAATTACACCTTCAGAAGCAATAGTTCTAGCGGAGGATATACCTCATTATTCTGGAGAAATACTACCGCAACAGCAAATAACGGAAGCCTCGTCTTCAGTATGAGCCTGTTATCACAAACACCAACCGTAGCAGATATTAACAGAATACCATGGGATATCAACATCACCTATGTTAACGGATCCATTGCATCAACAACAGTCTATACTATTATTGACTCACAAGCACCACGAGTATATGTTGTTAACGTCACTGATGGAAACACCACAGGATGGAACAGCACAAGCAACTCCTCAGAATTTGGAAAATACTCCTATAATTACTCAGCACTAGGACTTGTAAGCCCACCAGAATTTAGCTCTGCAGGACTACTCATTGGACCAATGCTCAGAAAAAGCTACAATCACAGCGTGAATGTAGAAATAGAAGACAGCAACTTTAACACTGCGCAAGTATACTACCTCTGTAATTTAACAACACCACTCGCAATAGGCTCAAATGGATATTATGGAAATCAAACACTAAGCCAATTAAGCGATGGTTCAAGCATAGATGTTTACAACGGAAGCGTCAACACTCAATGTTGGACTGCTGGAGACTCAGATGGAGACGGAATTGTAAAATTCAAATTCGCAGCATATGACCTTGCAGGAAACGCTCTCTACCAAAACAATACAAGACCCTTCAACGGAGTAAGCTTAGCAAACAGATCATACGAATATACTATTGATGATTCATTACCAAACATTACCAACATCAACATTACTGACAGCAGAGGAAACACTGTAAGCCTCGTAGGAAACAATATTTCAACAAGCACTTACGGATATCTCTACGGAGGAGCAAACTTAACACTCATCATAGAATCACAAGGAGCTCTTAACTCAACAGTTGGAGCAGCAGCAAGCCTTGCTAATTACACCAACGCAACACGCTACGGAACAAAACCCAACGCAACAACACTCTACTTTATCATGAACACCACCACCCAAACCGTAGACATCTTTAGTGGAACAAATATTACTGCATATAATATTACTAGCGCAATGGGAGATGGAAAAGCAATATACCAAGCAACCATTACACCATCACAAGCTAACACTACAAACGGAACATACATGAACTTCGCAGCACTCGCAAACGTTAGCGGACCACTATGGGCAACAGCAATCTATAACGGACTTGTCATCATTGATTCAGACAATCCATCAGCAACAGCATCCGTATCACAGGGAACAGCAAGACCAGGAAATAGCATTAGCACGAGCTGCACAGGAGCAGATGAAACAAGCGGAGTCTCAAGCTGTCAAATCACTCTCACACAACCTAACGGAGACCAAGTAGCAGAGACCGGATGCGGAAGCCACACCTTTGAAGGCGAACAAACACAAGCTATCGGAGAATACACCGTCACTTGTAGAATCACGGACAATGTAGGAAGCAGCACCACAAGCGAAGGAGCAAGATTTACTGTTCTCACAGGCGGCAGCGGAAACCAAACAGGTGGAGGCGGAGGCGGAGGCGGAAGAAGCACTACCCCGAACTATGATATTGATTTTAGTAAAGAAGAAAGCAAAACACTCCAAGCAAGAAAATCACAAATAAAAACATTCACTCTTGAAGGCACACAAAAACACAAAATTGTATTCGAAGACATAACTGATACCACCGTAACACTTCGTATTGAAAGCGAACCAACAAGAACAACACTCACCGTAGGACAAACAGACTATATCGATGTAAATGGAGACGGAACATTTGATGTTAAAGTCACACTCAACTCTGTTGCAGAAGACTTTGCAAATATCACCCTCACCAAATACGAAAATAACATTGAAGAACCAACTATTGATCAAGAAGAACCTGTCATACTCCCAGATGAACCAACAGCACAACCAACACAACCCGATACTCCTCCAATAAAAGATGAAGGACTTACTCAAAAAACATTCATTACATGGTTAGTAAGCGCAGGACTGATCGTACTTGTCATTGTAGGATTTATCGTCCTTAGAAAACGACAAAAAGCATAACTCCTTCTTCTATATTTTATGTGCATAATTCTTATAAATCGTGAAAGAGCCTGATTTAAGATGAAAAAACTCCTTGCATTATTACTCCTTAGCCTCTTTATTGTTCCTCTCGCTCTTGCAGAAGACAATATAACCACCACCCCTGGAAAAAGACACACTGTAGAATTCCAAGGATTACAACCCGTGTTCTTTAAATTAGCACCACAAGATATTCTCGGATTTACCTATCCTACACGCGTCTACAAACAACCAGAACTTGTTAATGGAAGCGAACAAATAGAATTCACCACAGAAGATCAAGATCACGCAATAAAAATAGAAAAAATAGGTAGAAGCACCAATGCAACAGGAAACAAAGAAATAGTTGAACTTGCAGTATTTATTCACGATGCTGATAGACCATATTATCCACGACTTGCAAAAGGAGACTCCTTACAATTAGACTTCGAATTTGATGAAATACAAGATTTAGTTATTCAAGTTCTTGATATTGATGAACAAGAAGGAATAACCATGATGCTCATACCTCAAAACACTGAAGGACTAGAAGCAAACCCTCACGTGTATAACGGAGGAAACGCAACACCTGACATTACAAGCGGAACAAAAGAACCATGGTACAAGAGAATCATACCAAAAAATACTCGCATAAGCTACTTAATCTTAGCAGGAATACTCCTTATTATTTTATTACTTCTTAACAGAAAATCAATACAAAAATACTTCGTTCATAAAAGAAACCAACGACATAAACAGGAGTAACTATGGCAGGAAGCAGAGCATCACAAAAACCAAAACATGATTATGGTGGCGCAAAGAAAAAAGCACTAGCTGCACGGCAAAGAAAACTTGACGAAGCAGCACAAGAAAGAAAACTCGAAAAAACACGCGCTAGAGAAGCAGAGAAAGAAAAGAAAAAATCATCAAGATATGATACACCATCAACACCAAGCAGATTCGATGATCCTTATTCAAGAGGGTCTGTACTTACTTCTAGATTTTCAGGATTAGGCTATGGAAGAAGCTGGCTCTCTACTGGAGCAGGAGTTGGTAGCTCAAGATTTGAAAGTGCATTCCCTCGAACTTCAGGACTAGAATCAAGAGTTCCTGCACGAGATGACATTCAGGAAGCTGATGGATGGTACACTCTAGATGGAATAAAATATGACTCTCATAATTTTACTCAAAGAGCAGTTCGTGAAATACATCCTCAGGTTAATGGAATATTACCTACATACCAAAGAGAAGAACCCTTTGGAGACCCACGCGCACTTCTCGTAACAGATTCAAGTAATGGTTCTTATTTTGTAAGAATGGAACGAGAAAGATTTAGTTCAACAACCATAAGCTTACCATGGATTAACAATGATGGAATAGGCGGTTATGGCAGAACATCAGATCCTACTAAACTTCTGGACAGAGAAAGGGTTCTTACAAAAGAGTAAGCGCGGGGAGAGGGATTTGAACCCCCATATCCTTGCGGAAACTAGTTTTCGAGACTAGCGCACTACCGGATTATGCGATCCCCGCTTGAACTTTTACAGATCATAAATCATTTAAAGAACTTTGCTAATGATAAACTATGGAAACTACTTTAGAATCACTAGAAGCTAAAGCCCAAGCCATCTTTAGAACTGAAGCAGGACTTGAAGGCATAAACCCAGGCACGTATCCCTGAAGGTGTTCATAGTGTAGGAGTTCAAGGAGATGAACGTGCATATGGGCCTGTTGTAATTCTTAATGTTACGCGAACACCAAATGGAATTGGAAGTGATATGGACCTTTTTTCAAAAGTATATGACCATCCAGACCTTGTTCAACGTGTAAGCACGAGAATAACAAATGAGCTTAAAGGAATATCAAGAGTCAATATTACACTCCCGTATTAATTATCTATACACTTTCGGAGTAACTTCTAAACCAAGCATTCTCTTCTCTTCATCTGTAAGCAAAGATTTCTTTTCCGTTTTCTTCTTCGAAGCTTTCTCTTCTTGCTTCTTCGCCCACTCAGCCTGCTTTTTTGGATCTTGCATTTCTTTCACTGTTCTCTTAAATGCAGACTCTTGACGCTCCGTAACAAAACCTAACATGTTATACTTACGACGAATATCACGCAAGAAATAAGAACCTAAATACAACTCCTTAGGAATATTAAACAATTTTTCATACTTAGGATTATCAATAGGCTCCTCAAACAATTGCTTCATCTCACAATCAATACAGAGAGGACGCTGCCTACGAGCTTTCATTAAAACATAATTTTTTTTACAAGAAATACAGAGTTGCTTATAGGTAACCATTATAGAACCCTTCTAAAAATTGTATTAATAAAGCCTTCTAATTTAGATTATCCTTTCACAAGACTTATATGGTTTCCTAGCCTCTCTGCCACTTAATACCATGAAAAAACAACAAAAAGCAGTTATTAAACTCGAAGACGTATGGAAAATCTACCAAACAGGAGATGTAACCGTAGAAGCACTACGAGGAGTAAACCTCACCATTAATTCAGGAGAATTTGTAGCAATAACAGGAGCATCAGGATCAGAAAAATCACCCATGATGTCACTCGTAGGAGCATTAGACACGCCCTCAAAAGGAGCAATATACTTAGACGGACACGATATTTCATCATTAGATGAATCAACACTCGCAACTATTCGAGGAAAGAAAATAGGATTCGTCTTTCAACAATTTAACCTCATACAAACACTATCAGCACTAGAAAATGTCATGCTCCCCATGGAATTCCAAGGAATAGACAATGCAAAAGAAAAAGCAATCAACGTACTAGAGAGTGTTGGACTCAAAGATAGAATGTATCACAAACCAAAAGAACTATCAGGAGGACAACAACAACGAGTAGCAATAGCAAGAGCATTAGCAAATAATCCAGAAGTAATACTCGCAGACGAACCAACAGGAAATCTCGATAGTAAAACAGGACAAGAAATTCTGAAACTCTTCACAACACTTCACGATCAAGGAAAAACCATCATCTTCGTCACACACGATACTAACCTTGTCAAATACGGAGAAAAAGTGGTACAATTAGCAGATGGCAAAGTCATCAAGGAGGAAACAAAATGAAAAAAACATTCGTAGGAATACTCATACTCCTACTAAGCATAAACATAGCATTCGGAGCAATGTATCAAGAAAACACAACAGACACCTCAAGCTCAGGAAATCCTGAAACGGCAAACTTCATCGTAGAAACACTCAAGTACGAACCATACCCTGTAAATGCAGGAGACTGGTTTGATGTATGGATAAAAGTACAAAACGTAGGACAAGCAGATGCATTAAACGCACGCTTTGAATTAGTACCAGACTATCCCTTCTCATCATCAGAAAAATTAGTGCGCGATTACGGACTTATCCTTGGATCAAAGAACGGATACAAAGTAGACGCTGACGGACACGCAAGCGAAGTCGTAATCAAATACAGAGTAAAAGCCGCAGACAATGCACCAGAAGGAATATCAAACTTAAAATTCATAGCAACAGCAGACACCACAAGTACCTATAGTACAAAAGCAGTAAAAGATCTACCCATCGTTATAGGAAAAACAAAAACTGACTTCGAAGTTGTTATGCAAGACTCAACAACACAGGGAACATCATTCGCAATAGCTAATACTGGAGAAAATGCAGCAACCGCAGTATCGATAAGTTTGAAAGAACAAGAAGGACTAACGGTAAATGGACCACAAGCATCAATCGTAGGAAACTTAGACACGGGAGACTTTACAACCGTAACATTCCCTATAACCCCTAACAAAGACTTGAAAGAAGTAACCATACAAGTAGCATATACGGATACTGCGGGAGTACGAAACACTCTAGAAAAAACAGTCCCTGTAGTACTAGGAAGCACTGCTACAACCTTTGGAAACGGAACAGTACAAAAACAAAGTAGTATGACAAAATACTATTACGGAATTGCAGGACTTGTTATAGGAATCATTTTAGTATTATTCCTTAAGAGGAAAAAGAAGAAATGAAACTCTCTAAAATATTCCAGCTCTCGTTAAACATGCTCGTACATAGTAAACTACGAAGCTGGCTAACGATCATTGGAATATTCATAGGAGTAGCAGCAGTCGTTGCAATCATCTCCGTAGGACAAGGATTACAAGAAAATGTAAACTCTCAAATCCAAGGACTAGGACAAGACCTTATTTCTATCAGCGCAGGAAGCTCAAGAGCATTCGGAGGGCCTGGAAGTGGAGGAGGAAGCACTGCTACCAACGTCAAAAAACTCTCCGAAAGAGATGTACAAGCACTCAAACTAGTGCCAGGAATAAAATACATCAATCCATCCATATCAGGAAGAGCAGATATCAAATACCAAAGCGAAACTGCAAGTATGTCCATACAGGGAGGAGACCCTGCATTACTCAAAGAATTTGTAACAACAGCAATAGATTCAGGAAGATACATAGGACAGGGAGAAATAAGAGCAGTCGTTATTGGAGACAGAGTAGCACGCGATGTCTTTCGAGGAGACCTTAACGTTGGATACTTAATCACAATCAATGATATACCCTTTAGAGTTGTAGGAATACTCGAACCATCAAGCGGATTCGGAAGTTCAGACAATGCAATATACATGTCAACAAAAGACGCACGAGAAGTACTATCAGACACACTAGAACTAGAAGAAAACGAATACTCCTCCATAAGCGTTAAAGTTGATGATCCAACACTTGTTGAAGAAGTAACAAACAAAATAGAAACAACACTACAAAATGTTCACCATGTAACACCAGACAAACAAGACTTTTCTGTAACATCAGCAGCAGCATTACAAGAGAGATTTAGCGCAATCACCAGCGGAGTAACAATATTTCTAGGAGTTATTGCAGCAGTATCATTATTTGTAGGAGGAATAGGAGTAGCAAACACTATGTTCACTTCTGTCTTAGAAAAAACAAAAGATATAGGAATCATGAAAGCAATAGGCGCAAAAAATTCAGACATTCTCCTCATCTTCTTATTCAATTCAGGATTATTAGGATTAGTTGGAGGAATATTAGGAATTATTTTCGGAGTATCAATATCCTACATTTTACCATCCATAGGATTCCAAATAGGACCTGGAGGTAATGGAGGACTAAACACCGTTATTAGCCTCAACTTACTCATTTTCTCATTAGTCTTCTCAATGCTCATAGGAATGATTTCAGGAGCACTACCAGCATATAGAGCATCAAAACTCAAACCAATAGAAGCACTACGCCACGAGTAGACTTGCATAATCTTTAAAAAAGACACAATTTCGACAACACTATGAAATACACACCATTACTTATAGGAATTCTCTTGGTCGGAGTAATCCTCGCAGGATGTTCACCATCAGACGATAGACAAGTTGTTGTAACAGACGACGGAAAAGGAACTATTGATGATTCAGAAACTACTGACGGAAACACCGCAAACCAAGAAACTGGAAATGATGTGAACGCTATCACCATTGAAGCTGAACGATTCGAATACTCTCCAAGTACTATCACTGTAAAGAAAGGAGAAAAAGTAAAACTCGTCATCAACAATGAAGATACCACTCACGGAATATCCATACCTGAACTTGGAGTAACAGGAATAGACTCTGTTGAATTCACTCCAGACAAAGCAGGAACCTTCTCATTCAGATGCCCAACATTCTGCGGAGACGGACATAGAGAAATGACGGGAACGTTAATCGTGACTGAATAATTTTTTCTTTTTTTTAATTATGAAAACAAACGCTAACCTCAAAATTGTATCAATTATCATCATTATAGTAATCGTATTTCTCATAAGCTCTTTCATCAAACATTATACCCAAGAAAAAAACATTACAGGAAACAAAGAAATACTAACAGAAATTAACAGATTATTAGGCCCATTAGAAGCAAGAAATATGAGCGAAAAAGACTTTGTACACTTACAAGCATTAGTAGAGGGAAATAACAATGGAGAACATGAAGTAGAAGAATTAGTAACTTTAGCAACCTATCAAGAATACCCTCACATCGGACACGGACTAGGATTCCTCTATGAATATGTAAAAACAGGAGAAGAACCAATATGCCCAGGACATTTATTATCACACTACTATGTCTTTATGAATCATAACGAAGAACACTTAGCAGAAGAAAACTTCGAAGAAGCACAAGAACAATTAACAGAATGGAATACGAGGATGTTAACACATAACGAAACATACTTACAAGATAAGAATTATACCTATTACAAAGAATTCTTTGAAGAAACCATTTTGAGTATTGAGAATGGGAATTCAACCGTAAACAAAGAATACATCTCAGAACTCGCAAATGCCCCATGTGGAAGAGAAATTTAAATCCTACATGTATACTCCTTCGCAGAAAAGTTTATATCCCCTCATTATAAACTATTTTTATGAAATTTAAGAAAGCACTTCTCATCAACATCGAAGAGAAGAAACTCGATAAAGAATACTGGAAACAAATAGACTCTCTGGTTGAAAAGAAAGTATTTCTTACAGAAAACAGCCCAAAAATCATGCAAGAAATAAAAGATACTGATCTCTTACTAGTAGGATTTGCAACACCTGTTACCAAAGCACACCTCGATGCTGCTCCTAAACTCAAATACATTGAAACATTAGCAGTAGCCTATCATAAAATTGATGTGAACTACGCTAAGAAAAAAGGAATTCCCGTATCAAACATTGCTGGATACTGTACTGACAGTGTTGCAGAAATGATCATTGCAATGATTCTTAGCGAGATAAGACACCTACATGAAGAACGAGAAAGAGCAAGTAAAAGAAATTACGATTTTATTGAATCCTCAACAGAACTCAAAGGAAAAGTCTTTGCAGTATTTGGAACTGGAAATATAGGGACCAGAACAGCAGAACTTGCCCAAGCATTCAAAGCAGATGTACGCTACTGGAACAGAACACGAAAGAAAGAACTTGAAACTAAAGGAATGAAATATGAAGAGAAAAATAATTTGTTGAAAAATGCTGATTTTATTTCAATAAACTTTGCATACACATCAGAAACTGAAAACTTCTTTGATAAAAAAGCATTCTCTATAATAAAACCTGGAGCAATTATCATTAATACTGTGCCGATGGAAGTTGTTGATCTCAAAGCTCTAGAAGAACGACTTAAGAAAAATGATATAACATTCATTTTAGACCATTCAGACGAAATGAAGAAAGAAGACATAGAAAAACTACACAAATACAAGAATTGCATTATTTATCCGCCTCTTGGTGTTAGCAAAGAAGCAAGAATTAATAAGCAAAAAACTTTCGTAGCAAACATTAAAAATTTCTTAGAAGGAAAACCAACAAACGTTGTAAACTAGGGAGAAAAAAACATGGCAAAATGGAATGGAACAACAGTAGTTCATAAAAGCGCTGGAGGACTTTACTTCTTAGGATTCATAGGCGCTGCAATCTATTATGTACAAAACTCAACAGGATTCTGGGGTGCAGTTCTTGCAGTACTCAAAGCAATAGTTTGGCCAGCATTCTTAGTGTATAAACTGTTAGGAATATAAAACGCCGGAGGAGAGATTTGAACTCCCACATCCTTTCGGAAACAGGTTTTCAAGACCTGCGCAATACCAGATTATGCGACCCCGGCATGTGCTAAAAATCAAAGAAACCAGTTTAAAAAAGCTACTTTTTCTCAAAACCCCATAAGAAGGGCTTATTCTGGATTAAATGCTTACATCTTAACTTTGAGTCTACAAAGACAGGAATATCTAACTTATACAAATCACTAAAGAACCAATAATCATCAAAAGAATCATTACTCTCTGTTCTAAAAGGAACCTTTTCAAAAACAGAACGATGAATCAAAACACACCCTAAGCCAGCAGAAACAACCTGCTGAAGCCTCGGACCCATAAAAATTTCATCATGATTTAACACCCTCATATCAGGAAAGCCATCACGATCCGTAGGAACAGGCTTGAACACCATTGGAATAAGATCTTTACCAACTTTTGGATGACGAGAAAAATACACCGCAGTAACAACAGACTTCTTATGCTCTAATAATTTTTCAATAACATCAGCAGGGGGAATAACATCTTGCTCCAACATGAACAACCAATCATACTTCATCTCAATAGCTTTCTCACGCAACAAATTACGAGACGCAACAATACGCTCCATAGCACTACCCTCAGAAGGACCCTTAATTGTAGGAATACCCAAATCAAGAAGCTTCTGCATATACCTCATATCAGAACTATTATCAACTAACAATGCATCTAAGGGACGATGAGACAATTTCTTTAAAACCTCTACATACTCTTGTAAACAGTACTCCTTCAATGCATTCGTAGGACACCCTACTAACACTCTTTGCACATCTGCCATAGGCTAGAACCTGAATAAAACCCTTTTAAAGTTATGGGATAATACCCGTTAACGCATAATTCACTCTTGTAGCAGACTTCACTAAATCAGGCTCTTCCTTCGCACGAACACGAACACAAGAATTATCCATAACAACCTCATCCCTCTCACCAATCTCAAAAATAACAACACCTACATCTTTCGTAGCATCAGCACAAGAAATAAGCTTGAATTTATCATGAGGAGTAGTAGACGCACTTGTCATATTAATATTAAAAATACCCTCCATAATATTATTCACCTCTAACGCAGCAACTGTTGTAGCACCAAACAATCTCGGATCATTCGCATCAATAGCACCAATTAATTCTTTCTTACTCGTTAAATAACTTGCAACATTAGGATCAATAGGAATATCATCAACCTGCCAAGGAGCATAACGCGCATTCATTACAAAAGGCTGAGCATTAATATAAATATCAACCTTATACGTAACAATATTACCACTCTGCACCGGAGTTACGAGAAAACCATTGTATTCTCTCTGATGCTCTGACTGAAGATAATTACGAACAAATAAACCAATACCAAATGCAATAACAATGAGAATTAAGAAAATAAATAACCACTTAACACCTTTTTCAGTGTCGCTCATTGAAGAACCCCTAATCTTTCATACGCAGCACGATCAAAATATCTTACTGCATCTAAGACTGAACCTTCAATAACTAAACAATTACCCTCCATGCTCACATTAGAGTATTGTGTTTCACGAAGAAGAATAATAGCAACCGTACTTGAAGCATCAGAACAATCTTTCAAGGGATAATTATTAAGCTGGCATTCATCAGAATCCTCATAACACGCAGGAATGCCGCTTGAAATGCCATATACAGGGCGGAAACGAGTAAACTCTTGGAAAGCAGCACTCATTCTTGTCGTAGGATCAGCGCTTAAATATATTTTATCAAACTTATTCCAATCTTTAAAATTTGTAGGAAGCTTCATTGTTGCAACAACATCTGGAGCAAGAACAAATGCATAATCTTGACCATTAATCTTTGTTGTAACACCATTCTGTGTTTGAGTAAATTCAAAACCATTATACGTCGTGGGCTTAGCAGCATTATCTTCACTAAAAATACCAATAATACCCGCAACACTACCAATCATGATAACTACTAAAAAAATACCAATAATAATCGCACCCGTATTACGTTTCTCTTTTTTCATACAAGAACTTTTAGAATAAACTCTTTTTATACATTTCGCTTATGAAAATAATAGAGGAGTAACATAGACTTCAACAAAACTACCTAACACAATCAACGCAATAGCAACAAGCATGAGCGCAGCAACATCTCTTGTTACACGCTTCATCTTCCTTTCATAGAGATCATGCCGAATCACAGCAATAGAAATAATACTCCCCGCTAAACCCGCAATGAAATATGCAACAATCTCAAAAACACCATGCGTCATGTATCTAAATAAACCAATAGAGAACGCACCAAAATACAACGAAGCCTTTTGCCAACCAATTAATTGAGCAGCTTCCGCTAACTTGCCCCTAATAAAAATACCCATCGCACCAGCAATAACTGATGCATTCCACGCAAGAATAAAGATAGCTCCCGCACCATAGAAGAAAGAAAAAAACAAACACAATACTAACACTTGCATATTATTTATGACAATAGACCAGAAAATATCAGCACCAATAACATTACCCGTTACACCACCATTAATACTTGAAATCGTATCAATCTGAGATTTGAACAAACTATCACTCCATGCATGAGGAAGGAAGACATACCATAATGACATTGCAACAACCATACCCATGAACAAAGCAAAGTATAATCCTAATGCCTTGCCATGAGACTTGAAAATCCTTTTTTCAGACATAATATTCTCAGCCTCACGCTCTTCATGCTTAATAGTAGTATACATTAACGGAATCGTAGCAAGAACCGTAAAAAACACCATGACAAGACTAGGCTCATTTCTAAAAAACCAAAAACTTAGTAACGTACCAACACTAGAGTATAACACACCAAACAAAAACAATTCACCCCAAGAACGATGCTTACGTTCAATGCCCAATTCTTCAAGAACCATTACCCACTTATCTCCTTGAAAGTCTATATTAAGGTTTCGCTCCTTAACAGCGTTATTACAAATCATTTTAAACAATTTGATACAGGTAAATTACATGCTCCTCAACGAAGAAGTTATCATATCAAAAATCGTACAAGAAACACACGATACAAAAACATTCTATGTAGATACTTCTCACTTAGATATTTCATTTACACCAGGACAATTCTACATGCTCTCTACACTCATTAACGGAAAAGAAGTACGAAGAGCATACTCCATAGCAACAAGCCCAACAGAGAAAGGAATATTAGGATTTACCATCAAAATAACACCAGAAGGACAATTCTCAACCTATAGTTTTAACCATTTCAAAGAAGGAAGCACCATGAACATATCAGGACCATATGGAAAATTCTTATACCAAGGACAAACACAACCCCTTGTACTCATAGGAGCGGGAAGCGGAATAGCACCCCTACGAAGCATTACGAAATACGTCCTTGATAAAAAACTCAATATACCCATAAAACTCCTCTTTAGCAACAAGACAGAACAAGACATTATTTTTAAAAAAGAATTTGATACATGGGCACAGCAGCACAAGAATTTTGTACCCTACTATACACTCACAGGACAAAGCACTTGGAACGGGCCAAAGGGAAGAATCACCAAAGAAGTATTAGAACAAGAATGCTTCTTTGAGAATGCACTCTATTACCTATGCGGACCACCAGATTTTGTACGAGCATTAGAAACAGGGCTCAAAGAACTAGGTATTGTAGAACAACACATTCACACAGAAAAATACAACTAACTATTTCTCATGGAAACTTGACTTCATATGGAAGTTGATGGAACAATTTTTCGCATGGACACTCTACTCAAAAGTTCTCGCACTTCCTTAATAATAAGTATGACTTGCCCACAAGAGAGGTGATCCAAATTGCTATGAAACAAATGAAATCTGATAAGAAAGTATGTGTAATGTGCGGGCATGTACATGCAAAAGGAGTTAAGTGTTCATGCGGATGCATGTAACCTCTTTTCTTTTCTTTTTTAGAGAAATTCTTAAATAGAAGGTTTTAGCCTATGATTTTATGGGCGGTTTAATAATGCTGAATGACACTCTCCAAATAACGAGTGAGCAAGGTTTTCCTAAAAAACTAGATCTAGAGAAACATAAGAAGAAACCTTTTACTGCCAAAGACTTTGAAGGGCAAATATTCACGTTCAAGAACAAACCCCACATAAGAGTCTATCAACCTCCCCCTGTTCGCAATTTTTTAGTGCACAACGTTGATGGTAAATGGGTTTATTGGGGCCTTGTCCATGTTCTTGAGATAACACACGATACGGCAAAGCAAACAACTTCTGGAAAATTCAAAATTATTTATATCTATACTCCTGAAGAAATGAAACTTGCTCATAAATTAGTAGATAGAAACAAACACACAGATTATTTTGGCGTAATGTCAAAACTTTAGAAACGCTTAAATAAAAACTTTGAATAAGTATTTCTTATAATGTCGTTTAAACAAATCTGTGACGATATCAAAACACTCAAAATTCAAGGAGCAACAAACGTTGCACGAGCAGGACTCACTGCACTTACCTTGAAAAATGATTCTCAGTCTGTAAAAAAACTCTTATCACTACGACCAACAGAACCATTATTACACCATGCAGTACATTTTGCACACAAAGACCCAAAACGACTAGGAAAATTCGCATTAGCACACATCAATGAATCACAACAACTCATCGCACGAGAAGCAGCAAAACATATTCATAAGAGTGTGTACACTCATTGCCATTCTTCAGATGTAATAGAATCATTCAAAATAGCAAAGAAAACAAAGAACTTCGAAGTACACTGCACAGAAACAAGACCACTACAACAAGGAAGAAGAACAGCAAATGATTGCAGAAAATTAGGACTCAAAACATACTTCTACCCAGACAGTGCAGGAAGAATAGCACTACGAAAAGCAGAAGTCATGCTCATAGGAGCAGATGCAATAACACCAACAAAAATCTATAACAAAATAGGAAGCGAATTATTTGTAGAAATAGCACACAAGTACGGAATACCCGTCTATGTTCTCTCAGACTCTTGGAAATACGTTCCTTATGAAATAAAAATAGAAGAACGACAACCTCAAGAATTATGGAAAAACCCCCCAAAGGGATTACACATTGTTAATCACGCATTCGAAAAAATAGATCCAAAATTAATCACTGGAATCATCACAGAATTAGGAGTTTTAAGCCACAAAGAACTCATCAAAAAAGTCCCACTCATGTACCCAGAACTATACAGAGCTCGAGGGATCAAGAGGTGAACATAGAATAGAGGGCATCTTCTGATGCTCCTATTCATTTATTTTTATGAAAAAATTACTCTGCTTTGATTTGGATAATACGTTAATACAATCAGATAAAGCACACACGCATGCGTACAACGAAGCACTAGAACTTAACGGATTCAAGAAGGGAAATCCTAAAACTATGAAGAATTTATACGGGAGATCTCATGTTGAAATTATTAAAATACTAACAAAGAACAAAGCAAACTCAACACAAATAGAAAAAATCTACAAAGCACACCAGTACTTACTTGCAACAAAATACTCAACATATGCAAGGCCCTTTCCAGGAATCATTACCTTACTCAAAAAACTAAAAAAAGACTACGCATTAGTATTAGCATCAAATTGTAATACAGTTAATATTCTTTCATTATTACAAGCAACAAAAATACCAGAAAATCTCTTTAGCGCAATTATAGGACATGATCAAGTTAAACACTCAAAACCCTACCCTGATGAAATATTCAAAGCAGAACATTTAACACACCGCAAAGCATTCGCCATGATAGGAGACAGTATTTACGACATGCGCGCAGCAAGAAAAGCAAAAGTAAAAGGAATAGCAGTACTTACAGGCAATTATAGCAAGAATGCACTACAGCAAGAAAAACCCTACATCATTCTTAAAAATCTTAACAGCCTACCAAAACTTTTAAATAAGTTAGAAGAAGAGCAATAGCGTGACGTACGCAAGTTTCCTTATTACACTCGCAATATTCTTTGTAATACTCTTAATTATTTTTAAAATAGCTAACACCATACTCAAAGTATTACTCGGAGTAGTTGTTATTGCATTAGTCTTTGTCTTAATCATGCAAGGAAACACCCTCTACGAAGGATGGAAGGGAGTATCAGAACAATACATCCCCACAAATACTACTAACACAACAATCCCAACAACAGACAACATCACAGAAGAACAATGTGCACAATTAGGTGGAATGTACGGACCACAAGGAAAGGGGCAGAGAGTATTCTGTAATGTACCCACAACAGACGCCAATAAACAATGTAATGATTCAGAAGACTGCGAACGCTTATGCTTATACAACGAGACAAGTCAAACAGGATATTGTCAACCATACCAATCAAAATTCGGATGCTTCAGCACAGTACAAAACGGAACACAGGGACCAACATTGTGTGTTGATTAATAATGGCAAAAAAGAACACAGAAAAATCAGAACGTAAAGAATCGCTCATGCGCATTCTTATTTTTATCATTACTGGAGTAATTGTGTACTTATGGGGATACGTCTCATTATTTTTAATTTTAGTTAATTGGATATTGACATTAATCTCTGGAAAAAGAAATCAAGCCATCGGAGAATTTGTTGAAAAATGGAGTTCAACAGTGTATTACTTTGCACACTATGTCTCTGGAGAAAGCAACGAACGACCATTCCCCTTCACACGCATTAAAAGCGTTGGAAAATTTGAATAAAGCAATTATTTGTATTTTTAGAGATTGAATAGAGTATATCTTTAGAGCTTTTGTTGAAGAAACTTCTACAACACTAATTCTTATAATCTTTTAATAGTAACATCTTGATGAAACCAACTACATTTAAGTATAAACACAAAATACTCTGGGGAATCTTAGGAGTAGGAAGCGGGCATACCTATCGCCAGTTACCACTTATAGAACATTTCCTCAAAAACTCACAAATTATCATTTTTGCGTCAAAGAACGCATATACCTTTTACTCAAAAAAATATGAACACCAACCCAATGTTCGAGTTTTAAGAGTAGCTCCACCATACTACCCCGATAGTTCGTCAGGCATAGACTTTGCACAAGTTGAAAAACTCCCCATAAACACTACAGAAGACATTTTAGCAATAAACACGAGAGCATTAGCGCAAGCTCAAAAGATTATGGGAAAACCAGACCTTGTCATTAGCGATTACGAACTAATCAGCGCTATGTACGCATATGCTCAGAACTCTCCGCTCATTACTATCGATCAACAAAGTAAATATCTCTATGGAGACTTCCCAAGAGTAATCAAAGGATTGAACTATCTTGGAGAAGACGCAAGACTTCGCATGTTCTTCCCAAAAGCAGACATGAGGATAGCCTGCTCTTTTTTTAGAATGGAACGCAGAACAAATTTCAGCGCAAATGTTATGATTTGCCCTCCTATCTTGCGCGAAAGAATCATACATATGAAAAGAACTCCTAAACAAGATACTATACTTGTTTATCTCTCTGCAAGAGGAAACTACAAAAAATTCATTCAAACTCTTAATGACTACAACAAAAACCATTCAGTAACCTTTCATATATTCGCTGAAGGGATCACTAAATTACCTCTTTCTAATAAACACATCATAACCTATGAACCTCAAGAAGAAAAATTCTTGGAACTTTTAGCAAAATGTTCAGGGATTATATGCACCAGTGGGCATACTCTTGTTTCAGAAGCAATCTATCTTGGAGTTCCTACACTTCTCTTGCCACGTATGCAATATGAAGCTCATCTTGTCTCTCAAATCATAGGCAAGAATAAATTTGGAATAGCCTGTGACCATTTTTCGAAAAAACCCCTTCTTAAATTTTTGAACAACTTAGAACTCTATGCAGAAAACATTAGGACTGATAAGAAAATACTCATAAGAACTTCTGGACAAGAAAAAATCATTAAACTTATTGAACAAAAATTAACTACTTCTCTTTAGCATGATTCCATAAAATATCAAAATAACTCTTGTATGCTCTTGCAGCAGCCTTATTCTCAATAATAACACCTTCAGGCTCATCAGTCCAGATAAGAATAGCTATCTTATCACCGTAAATATTTGTTACTGCAGGGCTTTCATCAACATGATCTAAATACCTATAATCACTGGTTTTCCTGTCTAACTCTTTTCTTCCTTTACGTAAGATTAATTTTGTTTTAATCTTATTCTCTTTTTTCAAACGATCAAACTGCAATGCGAACTCAGGCATACGTTCAGAAAACTGTCCTTCAGAACCAAATACAAAATTATCTTTACCCGTACGTGCAATATCTAAGAAGATACTCTTAACACCTTTAATTCCTTTGAATAAACGTACTTGTCCTTCTATTTTTCCTGCTTTGTGTGCTTTTTGCAGTTCAGGTATGATTGATTGGGCTTCTTCTTCCTGTTCTTTTATGTATTCAAGAATTCTTTTAGGGCCTGTAGACTGAAACCATTTCACTTTACCAATGTTTACATAACTTACCAGTCCTTTTTCAAGTAATAATTTAAGACTATTATAACAACTGCTACGATCAATCTTAGCAATTTTAGCAATTTTTCCAGCTTTTGTTGAACCATGACTGTTTAAGGTGAGATATACTTTAATTTCATTAGGACTAAAATTTAATTTAGCAAGTACCTGTTCAACATTCACCATGCCTCTTTTGGAATGTCACCCCTTTTTATGTTTTGTTGTAGGCTTTTCTACTTCAGTTCCTTATGCTATTTCTTTTCGTATCCATTGCGCAGAGTAGAGCCGTTCTCCAGTGTATCTTTCTATGTCTAGTTCATGGCTAACTAAGATGGCTTGAGGATCATTAATGTTTGCAACTAACTTCTCAATGCTATGCGCTTCGGAGTTAAGCTCTGTGCTTACAATTAGGTGTGGATATCTAATGATGGGTTCTAGTTCTTCAGCAAGAATTATCCCTGTATGTATCGCGCGTTCAGCGGAGCTTGTATATATTGGTAGGCTGAATGCTCTGTTCATTTCGCGGTAATACTCAATTATGGGCAGATTGAGCGTTTTCTTAAGATCTTCTCGTAGATGTGCTGCTGCTATCTTTACTCGAGATTTTCCCTCTGGAGTCAATTTTCCGTATGGCCCTTCAGCGGTGCCGTGTCTCATGATATAGATTGTTTTCATGTTAGTTCCCCCGAGGTTTTTAGAAGAAAATACGCAAAACACCTTGATAATATTCTGTTGAAGAAGTTTCTACAACAATTATCTATATACTTTCTTTCAAATTGAATTTGTATGAACAACAACAAACTCGAGGAACTACACCAGAAGCTACGCAAGAAACATCCAACCTGGAGCCATGAAAAACGAGAATGGATACTCCTGCAGGCACTTGGCAACATCCCTTCGAGAAAACGATAGACAGGAACAACAATGAACACAAACCCCCTCTTAGAACAAGCACTCTACACCATACGAGACCCAAGAACGGGAAGAGCAGAATTCCGAAGAAACCTTGAATACATAGGAGAACACCTTGGAATAGAAATAGCAAGAACACTTCCCACACATACCCAAGAAATAACAACATGCCTAGGAACAACTGCAACACACCACCTCTTACAAGAACAACCAACCATCATAACCATACTCCGCGCTGGACTACCACTCTACAACGGACTACAAAGAACCTTTCCCGAAGCAGAATCAGGATTTCTTGGAACCATGAGAGACGAAGAAACACTACACTCAAAAACAACATACCTTGCACTTCCAGAACTCGCCAACAGAACCATTATCCTTGCAGACACTATGATCGCAACAGGAGGAAGCATACAAGACGCACTCACCATACTTAAGCCAAAAAACCCAAAGAGAATAATCCTCGCTGGATGCATAGCTTCAGAAAAAGCACTTCACACTTTACAAGACTACATTACACCAGAAGACATTCACATCGCAGCAATAGACCAACACCTCAACAAAAAAGGCTACATCATCCCAGGACTTGGAGACGCAGGAGATCGTTCTTACGGAAGAAAACTATAACAACCATTCACAACTTTTATAAACATCCAAAAACTTACAACAAAAAGAGGTGAAATTATTTCACATTATCTCAATTTCGTAGATCTGAACTATAAACCAGGAAAAAACGACATTATTTGTAAATTCTACTTAGAACCTGGACAAGGAATGAGCATGAAAGAAGCAGCAGGAAGAGTAGCTGCAGAAAGTTCTAATGGAACATGGAGCACACTATCAACACTCACCTCACGAATAAACGAAATGAGAGGAAGATGCTACTCCATCAAAGGAAATCACATTTTAGTAGCATATCCAGAAATACTCTTCGAAAATGGAAGCATACCACAATTACTCAGCGCAATAGCAGGAAATATCTTCGGAATGAAAGCAGTAAAAAATTTACGCCTAGATGACATTATCCTACCTAAAAATTATATCAAACACTTCAGAGGACCAGAATTCGGAATACACGGTGTACGAAAATTCATGAAAGAACCAAGAAGACCAATGCTCTGCACCGTCCCAAAACCAAAAGTAGGAATGAACACCAAAGAACACACCAACGTCGGAAAAGAAATATGGACTGGCGGAGTAGACTTCTTGAAAGATGATGAAAACCTCACAGACCAACGATTCAACAAATTCAATGCACGAGCAGAAGCATGCTTCAAAGTACGAGATAAAGTAGAGAAAGAAGTAGGAGAAAAAAGAAGCTACTTCATCAACATCACCGGAGAAACAAACGAAATGATCAAACGAGCAAAACTCGTCAAAAAACTAGGCGGAGAATACGTTATGATAGATATCGTAACCGTAGGATTCGCAGCATTACAAACTCTACGAGAAGAATGCCACGATTTGAAACTCGCAATACACGCACACCGAGCAATGCACGCAGCATTCGACAGAAATCCAAAACACGGAATGAGCATGTACACTCTAGGAAAATTAGCACGACTCGTAGGAGTAGACAACCTACACGTAGGAACCGTTGTAGGAAAACTCGTAGGAACACAAGCAGAAGTAAATCGATTAATACACGAAATGAAAGATGAAAACGATAAAAAAATATCACGACATGATGGAGCACCCGTACAACACTGGGGAAAAATAAAACCAGTCATACCAGTAAGTTCAGGAGGACTACACCCAGGAATAATGCCCTATGTTTACAACTTATTCGGAAATGACTGCGTCATCCAATTAGGCGGAGGAATGCACGGACATCCACAAGGAAGCAGAGTAGGAGCAATAGCAACACGACAAGCACTAGACGCAGTTATGCATCACGTTCCCTTAACAGAAGCAGCAAAGAGACAAGAAGCACTAGCACTAGCATTACAAAAATGGGGAACAACTAAAACTATTTAATTTTCATGCCAAAAATTCATTACGGTACACAAATTCATCCTGCAACAAAGTCTATAGCACGAGCATTTGGTTCACAAGTAAAACCGGCTCTTTTACAAACAGGGCAGAAAACAACATATCATTCTGGTAAGATTATTTTAAAACCAGCAGATGATACGCAATCAACAACATGGTCGGCAAAAATTTTTAATAAATTGCCCAATAACAAACACGTAAGATTTCCGCGACCGATTAAATCAACAGATGGAAAATGGATTCACGATGGATATATTGCTTGCACTTTTTTGGAAGGGAAACATGTTAAAGGAAAATATCATGAAAAACTTGATGCAAGTATAGCATTTCACCAACTTCTCAAAAATATTAAGAAACCCTCCTTCCTTGGAACACCAAAGAGTTCATGGTCAACCGCTGACTTAGTAGCATGGGACAAAATAAAATTTAAGTATGACACTGAATTCATGGAATTATACAAACAAATAAAACCACATCTTAAGTCATTAAACTTACCCTCGCAATTAATTCATGGAGACTTATCAGGAAACTTTCTTGTTCATCCTAAATTACCTCCAGCAATAATTGATTTTTCTCCAGCATGGGCGCCCAATGGATTCGCAGAAGGAATAATGCTTGCTGATGCTATAACATGGGAACATGCAAGACCGAAGGATTTAGAGCCCTTCAGAAAGATCAATCATATGGAACAATTTGCTTGGAGAGGAATACTTAGAAGGATTACAGAACAAGCAGAACATATCAAATGGTTTGGTAAAGACAAGAAAGAGGCTATAACAGAAGCTCGCGTATTTCAGAAAGCTATTGATTATATGGAATCTAAACCTATTTAAGAACGTTCAATACTTCTTATCCTATGAAACTTTTAATTATTTTCTTTTTGTTAGGACTATTGATCATGAATGGTTGCACTTCTGAAAAAGAAGCTTCTGAGTTTGATTCATCTTGCACTGTAGACTCTGATTGTGTCATTAAAACAAACAATATGAATTGCCCTATTGCTGTTAATGCTAAAGAAAAAGCAAGCTACAAACAATCTATCCCACCAAGCCATACTGAATGCCCTGAAACGAATGAAATTATTGCACGATGCATAGAATCCGACTGTAAAGTAAGATATGATTGCTCCCAATGCCCAACATTAAAATCAAAAATGGACTTTTGTACTACTTATAGTGGTGGAACCATGAGCTGGATTTGTGACCTGTATAAAGAGTGCAAATGTTAGACCATTTGTTAAACAGTTCTGAAAAGGCGCTTTTTATGAAGTATTTTGTTATACTCTTTTTACTATTCTTTTTAATGGGATGCCAAACAAACGTAAACTATTCTTCCGAAAAAACATACCGAGAATTTGATTTCTCTTGCTCAAAAGATTCTGATTGCATTCTTAAAAATAACAATCTAAACTGTGTTATAGCAGTTAATCATAAAGAAGAAGCAGGTTACAAAAGGGATTTTCCACCAAGTCACACGGTATGCCCTGACGCAGAAAGAGTAGTGCCTTATTGTAACATAACTCAATGCGAAATTAAGTATGATTGTTCTCAGTGTGAAAAATTAAGGGAAGAGATGAGCTATTGTACTGACGGATCATCACGTGGGCCTATGTCAGATTGGATATGCAGGATGTATGCAGAGTGTAACTGCTAACCAAAACTCTTAAAAACTTCTTTTGGACAGCAAAAATATGGGAAAATACGACGAAGACGAGGACAATAATAATAACAACTTCGATGACGAAGTTAAGGAAGAAGATGATTTCCTTGAAGACGAGGAAACAGCAGAAGAAGCCGTAGAAGACGACGAAATAGACGAACTCGAAGAAGGATTCATGGAAGGATATGAAGAGGGAGAACGAAGCACTCGCTGCACACTCTGCCACGCACTTCTTGATATGGACTTCGTTGAAGAAGAAATGAACGGCGAAAGTTATAGATTCTGCTCAGAAAACCATGCAGAAATCTATAAACACAAATTAGAAACTGAACCTGAAGAAGAAGACTAATTCTTTTCTTTCTTTTTTATTAAACTTAAAACAGCTAAAACAATTACAATAAGAAGCAGCACTGCAAATACGATACCTACTCCACTACTACCACTCTTCTCAACAGAACGAACAACTCTTACTTCTTGAACAGCATTACTTGTTGGAATACTTGGTTTTACAGGCTTAGGCTTTACTATAGTAGGAGAGTTATCAGTAATATCAGGACTAGAAGCGACCTCACTTACTTTCGACACACACCTATCATTAGAACACTCAACACCATTACATCTACAATCATCATCATTGTCATTACAGGTATACGTCATATCAATCTTAGCAGAATTCCCACTTGCACTTTTAATTGTTAAATACACATCATTAATCTGTTTACTCTCATCAACAATACCCTTTGCATTATTTACACAGACAATAACCTTATCTCTATCCTCATCAATCTGAATAACCGTAATATTCTTATCATCAAAAACATAACTCTCACCAACACTAAACGTGTTTGTTTCTTTCTTTGCATGAACAACTACAGCAAGCAAGAGCACTACCATTAAGAATATCAATACTTTTTTCATAAAGAGCATAACTCAGAAAACCCATATAAGACTTATGTTACTCTCCATGAATTACCACTAAGAAAACTACTTTTTCAAAATAACTTTTCCTTTCTTCACAACTAATGTTACTTCATCATTATCCTGGAAACCACCCATAGAAGCAACAACAGGGGGCAATTTCATAACACCAGCTTTTACACTAATATTCGTAACTAATTCATGACTTGTTGTTGTATCCTTACCATTAGGAATTAAATCAGTAACTTCTTTTTTCTTACGCTGACTTAAGAACTCTTGAGTTTTATCAGCAAGGAACTTTGCAACAAGAGCAGCAACATTAATCTTTGTTGCTTCACTAATACCACCAATAAGGCTAGGACTAATATTACCCTCAATAACATAGGGCTTACCAGCCTCTAAAATATCAACACCACAAATACCAGCACCTAAACTCTGAGCAGCACGAACAGCAACTTCTTCCGTATACTTATCTAACTCAATAGCCGTACCCTCACCACCTAAATGAATATTTGCACGACGTTCTTGACCCTTTGCTTGACGCCTCATAGCAGCAACAACCCTATCACCAACAACAATAGCCCTCACATCAGTAGCATTAGTATCAACATACTCTTGAATTAAATAAGGCTGATTAAAAACATCTAACGTATCAATAATCGTTCTTGCACTTGAGAGAGAATCAGCAAATAAAACACCCCTCCCTTGCGTACCTTGAGGAAGCTTCATAATAATAGGAAAATGAACCTTTTCTAAAATACTCCTCGCCGCTTCTGTCGTAGCAGCAACATAACATTTAGGAACAGGAATCTTCATAGACTGCAAACGAATCGTTGTTAAGAACTTATCATGAGTATACGTAAACGTTTCAGGCTCCAAAGGCATGTAACACTTTCCTTGATAAGCTTCCGCAATAGCCCTTTGTAATAATGCATACTTATGAGAACCACGAATATACAAACAATCAAACTCCTTTATTGGCTCATTCTTATGCAACACTTCAAACTCACGAGCACCATTAATATGAACCTCAACACGCTTAATATTATACTCACAAATCTCATCAAAGAAAGGCTTCGCTTCATCAACTACACCCTTACTACTCCTACCCCCTAAACTAATAATTGCTAATCTCATTGTCGCACAGAAGGATCAATCAAAAATCTCCCTTTCAATGTTCTTGTACCAATAAGCACTTGATATTTCATATGAGAACGATCAGTAATCGTAAACAGCGCACGAATCTTCCTTCCATTAATCTTTAGAACTGCGTATGTTGTACGACGCTTTTGACTACCAGAAGCAGCACGAATACGAATATGCTTTTCATTATGAACTAACCCTAAACGCTGAGCAAGACCCTCATTAATAGAATTATATTCTGCCCCCGTATCAATCTTTGCCAACACTTTAATCGCCTTTGCTGTTCCCTTAATTGTTACCTTTTCCGTGATACCGATAACTTCTTTCTTCACGGCACAAAAAACCAGAAATGAACTATATAAACATTATGTAAACCTTGCACAAAAAGACAGAACCTTTAAATAGCCTCAGTAATCAGCCGTAGTAAAGAGGTGGGTATTATTCAACAAGAGCAAACTATCAAAAAAGCTTTTCTCTTCATGTTCTTTCTTATCGTACTATATTTCTCCTACTTAATTATCAAACCCTACGTCTTAGCAATAGTGGTAAGCTTCATCCTTGCATACTTCTTATACCCCATTCATAAAGTCATTAAGAAATACGTCAAACACTCAGCAATATCAGTCATTGTATTAATGATATTCTCATTTGTTATCTTAGCAGGAATGACCTATTTTACAGCAAACCCCCTCATTGATGAATCAGTAAAACTCTACCAAAATGTACGAGAAATAAACATAGAGAGCGTTGCAAAACCATTAAACGAATTCTTCGGAAACAACGTTGATGTTAATGCACACCTCAAAAACGCAATGGGATCAATACTAGGATTTGTCGTAGAACAATTATCTGATTTCGCATTTAGACTACCTCAATACATCCTTATTATTTTTGTAACATTATTCATCCTCTACTATCTCTTAAAAGACGAACAAGAAATAGCAGAAGCAATAAAACGATCACTACCCTTCAGACAAAAAGAAAAAACAATACTCTTCGATAGAATACAGAGCGTCTTCAAAGCAACAGTTTACGGAACCGTACTCACCGCACTTGCACAAGGACTCCTAGGAACTATAGGACTCTTTATTTTCGGAGCACCATCACCATTCTTCTTCGGAGCAATGATCACTTTAGCTTCAACACTCCCCTACTTTGGAGCATCACTCATATGGTTCCCACTAGGAGTCTACATGATCAGCATAGGACAAGTATATGCAGGAATAGGATTCATGATTTACGGACTGCTCATCATAAGCACTGTTGATAACCTCATCAGACCCTACATTATTAGCAGAAAAACACAATTACATCCCGTTATTAGTCTCCTAGGAGTACTCGGAGGAGTAACCCTCTTTGGATTTGTAGGAGTCATAATAGGACCACTCATTTTAGCACTTTGTATTACTGTCGCAGAATTTTATGTGAATGACTATGAAACTTGAAGTAAAAGACGTAAACCTTAATGCAGGAGGAACATACATTGTTATCCTCAACCAAGAAGACGCAGCAAAGAGAGACATCAACGCACTAGACAGAGTAAAAATTACAGCAAAAAATAAAGAATTAATTGTTCTGGTTAATATTTCAAACAGAGGAATACGACAAGGACAAATAGGACTCTACACAGAAGTACTTAATCAACTCAAACTAAAAAATCACGATACTGTCCATATCACACCATACCAAAGACCATTAAGCGTATGGAGTATTAAGAAAAAACTCGATGGAAAAACATTAAGCACAACAGAAATTAATAGCATTGTACAAGGAATTGTTAATAACTCTCTAACAACAATAGACCTCACCTACTTTATTTCAGGAGTTTATACAAGAGGATTCACCCTCGACGAAACAACAGCACTCACAGAAGCACTCGTCCATTACGGAGGAAGCTTGCCCACAACACAGAAAATGCTCCTTGACAAACACTGTGTAGGAGGAGTAGCAGGAAATAGAACAACTATGATTGTTATCCCTATCGTCGCAGCAGCAGGATATTCTATGATCAAGACAAGTAGCAGAAGCATTACTAGCCCCGCAGGAACAGCAGACACTATGGAAGTAATAGCACCTGTAACCTTAAGCAAAGAACAAATAAAAAAAGTAATACAAAAAACAAATGCCTGCATGGTATGGGGAGGAACATTCGAACTCGCCAGCGCAGACGACATTATCATCAATATTGAAAGAACACTCTCCTTAGACCCAAGAGGAATGCTCCTTGCAAGCATCATGGCAAAGAAAAAAGCAGTAGGAGCAACACACGTACTTATTGATGTACCCTATGGAAGAGGAGCAAAACTTGCAAACAAAAAAGACGCAAAAACTCTCAAAAAACAATTCACAAAACTAGGAGCAAGAATAGGAATCAAAACAAAAGTAATACTCACTGATGGAAGCCAACCCGTAGGAAATGGAATAGGACCCTTATTAGAAGCAAGAGACGTATTATCAGTCTTATCAGGAGGAGGACCAGAAGACCTCAGAAAAAAAGCAGTATACATGGCAGCACAACTCCTCAAACTCGCAGGACACAAACACGCAGAACAAACAGCAATGGAAATGCTCGAAAGCGGAAAAGCACTCAAAAAATTCAAACAAATAGCAATCGCACAAGGAGGGAAAAACCACCTCAGCATAGCAGAATTACTCCCAGGAAAATATCATCAAGCAATAACCGCAAAGAAAAATGCAACAATCACTCATATCGATAACAAGAGAATATCAAAAGCAGCAAGAATAGCAGGAGCACCAAAAGATAAGAGAGCAGGAATATACCTCCACGCAAAAAAAGGAAGCATACTGAAAAAAGGAGACATTATCTATACCATCTTTGCAGAAAATCCTAAAAAATTAGAATACGCACTAGAATACATAACCTCAGAACCATTCATAGAGTTTGACTCCTAAATCCTTAAAAAAAGAACAACTATAAACACACCATGGGAGACTGGGCAAAACTACTTTTTGATAACGGAACTTTCGACGATGTCGCAATCATTATCGGAGGACAACACGGACAAGAATTCGAAGAAAAAATACTCAAATTTTTTGATAAAACACTACACAAAAAAGACCTCGTCTATCACGTCTACCTCTGCACAAAAAATAACAAAACATATCCTGTATTATTCAATGTTTACGGCGCACCAGCAATTATGGACGTTCTTACACATCTCGCAGATGGCGGTTGCAGAACTACACTGTTCATAGGATATGCGTATGGAGGACTTAAAAATTTAGAAATAGGAAGAGTAGTAATACCAGAAAAATCATACCATTTTGATGGAGTCTACACACCAATAAACCCTGAAAGAAGAGAAGGAACACCAGATCAAGAACTCAAAACAACACTAGAAAAACTCTTTACAGAACATTACATCCCCTTCGTAAATGGAGCAAACATCTCAGTCCCAGCAGTAACCTTCCAACTTCCCCACACTACCTATACTCAACTCCATGCCTCAACACTAGAAATGGAACTTTCCGCATTCCTCTCAAGAGCAAAAGACATAGGAATACGCGCAGCAGGAATACTCATTGTTAGCGATAATAAAACATCAGCAATAGCAGACCAAACAAAAGAAAAAATGAGAAATGATAGCAAAATAAGAATACTACAAACCATTATCGGAAATATTGATACATTCCATATTACACCATTATCCAAAGAAAACTTCTCTGTTAACACCTACTTATCAAACATTATTAATGATCCAAAAGAACCTCAAAAAAACATCTATCAAAAATAAACTTATTCTTTCCTTAACATTTTCTCAACAAACGCAGCATACGCAGGACGAGTAATTAAGATACCAATCGTAACACCAACAATCGTTGTGATAGCAAAACCACGAACTAAACCAGCACCAGCTCTAAACAATGGAAGCATAGCAGCAAGCGTAACAGCATATGCTGAGAAAATAATAAAGAACGCATTCTTCATACGAACTTTCCAAGAAGTTTGATTTTGTTCACCACGAAGAACCTCATCAGCAATAACAATCTGATCATCAACACCTGTACCTACAGCAGCAATAATACCCGCAATAGAAACAAGATCAAGATTCCACTTTAAGATAGGAGCAAAAGCAACTGTTAAGAAAATTTCAAAGAGCATAGTAAGAACCATAGGAATAACAATAATCATTCGACGATATCTGAAATAAATAACAAGAGCAACACCAACAAGCGCAAGAGCCATTACTAAAAATGCATTTGATAAGAACTCATCCCCAAGAGAAGGAGAAATAGTATCAATCTTTACAATTTCAATATCATAAGGTAATGAACCTGTAATCAGAACACTCTGTAAGAATTCCATCTCTTGCTGAGCATCAGCAGCTGCAGCCTCTTGAGAATCACCAACACCTGGACCAGAAATAGCAATATCCTGAACTGCAGAACCTTTCAAATCAGCACCAATATCTAAACTACTCACAAGAGCATCATCAAGATAGAAATCAATCTTCTTTTCAAGAACTTGAGAACCACTCTGACTCGTAACTACAGGAATATCCTTTGTAACCTCAGCATGATGAGCAGCAGCATCAGGACTTAAACGAATCTGGAATTGGAACGAACATTGAGTTTGACCACCACTGACTGCATTACAACTCCTAATACCAGAACATGTACCATCATTTCTACAAACAAACTGAATATCCTTCTTACCACCGGTGAATACAACATCATCACCAATACGCGCTTCAAACTTACCTTGTGACTCAAGAATCTTCTGAACATCACGCTTTGATAAACCAGCAATTTCAATTAATACATACTGAGTACCTTGAAGATCTTTAGCCTCACGAATATACACATCAGATAATCCGAAAACATCAAGACGATTTTGTAGCACATTAATCATGTCCGTAACATTTTCATCACTAATAGACTCATTACTTACAGGCTTAATCAACACCCTCGTACCACCAGCTAAATCAAGACCCTTGTTAATACGACTTGTTTGTTGTTTAACAACCGTAATTTCAGGAGCACCACGCGCATAATATGCAGCAACAGCATCACCAGCAACAATAACCAAACGCTTTGAAGGAAGAACCTTATCAATCTCTTTATTCATCGCATCAACAGAAGTAACATTGACACCATTAACAGAAACAATCATAGCATTACGATTCAATTGAGGATAACCACTTCGCAACACCTCTAACTTTGCATCAACTTTAAGATCAAGATCCTCTACAACAATAATAGTAGCATTCTTACCATCTCTTAATCCGAACGTAATATTAACAGGAGGATGACGATATGCATCTAATGCTTGATTATAACTCTCTAAATCCTTAATCGGAACATCATTAATAGAAACTAACTTTTGACCAGAACGAATACCTAACTCATATGCAGGAGAAGCAGCATCAACTTGATGAATATTCAAACCTGTAGCCCAAGGATTAGGAGCAATAATAATCACTGCAGCAATTAATGCAATAATCAATATCCAAATACGCCAAGGAACAGCAGTAATCTTCTTAAGCATGTTTTTTACGCTCCGCATACCATCGTACTAACCATACATTTGTAACCCATGTACTAATCAAATCAAATCCAAGACCTACAATAACAATAAGGAACATCTCTCGAATAACATCTGAATTTGAAACAAGAAGACCTGCAAGCAAAGCAGCAATAGCAGTAAACGTCATAGTCATACCTGTCTTAATACTGGAAAATATCTTTTCTTTTGTTTCACCATCACGTCTCAAAACACGAGTTGTTAACAACACATCAGTATCAATAGAATAACCAATCAACAATAACAATGCAGCAATACCCGCTGTAGAAAGCTTAATACCAAAGATATCTAACACTGCAATCGTTGCAACCATATCGAACAACGCTGCAGCAACAACAGCGATACTTGGAATAAATGCACGGAACGTAATAAATACAACAATAGCCATTAACAAGAACGCAAACGCAATAGCACCAACCATTTGCTTATAGAAACTTTGACCAAGACTAGAACCCGTTTGTTCAACAGAGAAATTTTCATCATTCAATTCTAAACCTAATTCAGTATGAAGCGCATCTTCTAATTGATCAGCAGTAATATCACCGCCAGCTTCAACCGTAAAACCTGTCTGTTCATCAGAACCAAACTCAGCAAGACGCTTTACAAGAACATCCTGGCCAAGAGAACTCTCAAGAGCAGCTTCTACCTTATCAACTTCAACAGGAATTTGAACACGAGCAGAAACCCCACCTGTAAGACTAACATCTTTTAAGACAAAATCACCAGTATCATGGATAGTTTTACCAATTACAACAAATGCAGCAGCAAAAATAATAAGCGTAACTATTAACAATTTCCCCAAATTATTGTAATACCAATCGCCGAAGCTCATAACTAGAAATCCCAAAAATATTGCTTTATAAACCTATGGGAGCTAAGTTCTCAAACCCCTGAAACCTTTATATAATACTTCTCCTGAAAAACATCTGTGAAATCAAAACATCCCAGCCACATACAGGCAGTGCTCATCGTTCTAGCAGTATTCTTCGGACTTGTCTTCATTAATAATCCAGCACTCACAGGAAAAGCAACTTACGCCGAAGAACTTAGCACATTCCAATCAGCACGCATTAATTTAGTCAACTACCAACGAGAATTTCCAGAACTCTTCTCTATAATGGGATGGAATGTTAACGAAGCAACACTCAAATCATACGAAACAAAACTTAACAATATTACTACATCCACAAAGAGCGAAAGCATCCAACGAAGTGAAATAGAACAACTCTACCAAGAATGGCAGACACTAACCGATCCCTTACCAAAACATGCAAGACTTGAAAGAAAGTTCGTTGATACATTTATTGCAGAACCAGCAGATGTTCAACCCTACACCATGAATGGTAATGATGTATACTTCTCACAACAAAACTATAACATTGTTATGACCGTAACCGTCTATGACGTAGACCTCTATTCTGATATTAGTAAAAAAATAAGCGTCATCACTACAACAATTACTCCAAAACAAAACACCGGACAAGTAGATATCGTTCAAGAAGTACCTAAAGAAATACCTCATGCTTCTATTAAGAACAAAACACCTGGAATAACAAGCAAGGGGAATACGTACACTTCAACATTTAGTAATCTCAATAATCCTGTAACCTTAACCTATGCTGTTGAAGGAGTAAGCATTACTGCAGAAGAACTCTTCAATTACAAAACAATCATTCTCACATCACAACCACAAACAGAACAAAACACTTCAGGAACAGAAATCAAAGATTATGAATGCGGAGACAGTGTATGCCAAACACCTTTTGAAGACGGAATAACCTGCCCAGAAGATTGTGCGCCAGCAAAAAAACCAATACCCTGGATGATTATTGTTATTGTACTCCTTGTGCTCATTGTAGGAATATTCTACTTTAATGCCTATAGAGGTAAAGGAGACTTCCGTAGTATTACAAGAGGAAAATCACCATTCATCAACACTATCGATCTTGAAAAAGTAAAAGATTACATCAAAAAATCAGTAGATCAAGGAAAACTAAAGAAAGAAATTACTAAACTCCTCTTCTTACAAGGATGGACAAAAGCACAAATTATCTACGCGTTCAACGAAGCAGAATGGGAATTAAGAAAAGTACTCATCGACAAAGCACCAAAGAAAAGTCTGAATCTTGAACCCGTAACCCTCTATGTAAAGAAGTGTCTTACTGTAAATATGGATGTTCTCCAAATCAAAAACAACCTTCTCGGAAAGGGCTGGACACCTCAACAAATAGAAGAAGCGCTCAAAAAAGCAAAACAAGAAATGTCCTAGAAACATTTATAATATCTTAGAAAGGGACCTCATTGTAAAAGCACCGGTGGTATAATGGCTAGTATTTCAGCCTTCCAAATGACTACCGTCATGAAGTGAGCTGGGGATCCGGGTTCGAATCCCGGCCGGTGCATTCTTTATCATATGCTTTATATAATCTCAATTTCTTTTTATACCTATGAAAACAATTGTTGTTTTTTCTCCCCACAATGATGATCTAGAAATAGGATTAGGGGGAACTGTTCTCAAACATATTGCAGAAGGATATCGTATCGTAAAATTAGTATTCTCAGCAGGACAATTATCAAACCCTCACTTGAAAGAAGAAATCATTACGAAGAGAAGAGAAAGAGAAGCATTAGCAGTAGCGAGAGAATTTGGAATACACGAAACCGTCTTTTATCAATTACCTGATCAAAAAGTTGGAACTGAACTTAATACCGTAGAAGAAGAAATACGAAACTTATTACGAAGAGAAAAACCAGAGAAAGCATACTTACCCGCAGGAAATGATGTACACCCAGACCACCGCGCAGTCTATGACTTTGGAATGAAAGTATTAGACGGAAGCAATGTAGAACTCTACGCATACGAAGTATGGAACATCACCGACGAAGCACACCCAACGGTCTATGTCGACATTACACCCTACTTCAAACAAAAACTCGCAATGATGAATTATTTCACAACAGAGAAAATCTCTGTTATCCTTCAAAAAATACCTGTTATTTATCGCGCTCTTAAGTACGGGAGGAAGATACGAGTACGCTACGCGGAAAAATTCTACAAACTCCAATGAAAGTTCTCTTCGTTATTACAGGATTCGGATATGGTGATACCATGAGAATGAAAGCTCTCATTGATGAACTACGACCAAGAACAAAGAACCTACGAATAATGATTTTAGGATACGACCACAGCTATAATTACTTCCATAAAAAATATCTCACCCTCAAAATGGGAGGGTATACCTTTCCAGACTATAAATTACACTTCAAACCTCTCCCCTTTGTGTTAAAAAATTTATTACTCCCAACAAAATGGGCACACGCATGGATGAAACATAGAAGAACAATTATACGATTCGACCCTGATGTTATTATTTCAGACTTTGAACCTATCGCAAACATCATCGGAAAGAAAATAAGAAAACCCGTCATTAGTGTTTTTGCATATGATCCAGAATTATTCAAGTCATATACAAAGAAAACATCAGTTCTCAAACTACAAGCAGAGTACTTAAACAAACTCTACAAACAATCAAACCATGTCTTCATACCCTCATTTACTAAACATTATTCAAAAGGAAATCTGCACTATATCCCTCCACTTATCAAAAGAACCCCATCGCAATTACCCTCAGAAACCACATTAATGAAAAAACTAAAACTAAAGAAAAAACCCGTATTAATCATGCTCGGAGGATCAAACTATGGAGTCTACCTTGCACAGCGCATCAGAGACTGCCTCCCACAATTCAATGAAGAATTCATTTTCTTTGGAAGCACAAAGACCATAGCAGCACACCACTACAAATTCAAAAATAACTTCTTAGACTATTTGAAAGTTGCAAAAGCACTCATTACTTTAGGAGGCAATCTTACCCTAACAGAGGGATTAGCATTCAAGAAACCAATGCTCGTCTTCCCCATCAAAGACCACGTTGAACAAACACTTAACACGTACGCACTCAAAGAATATATTATGGAAGGTGATGCAGAACACCCTGAACGCAGCATAACACAATTCTTGAAAAACCTTAAACTCTATCAAGAAAAAGTTGCTACATATCATGCTCCATCAAACGGTGCAAAATTTTTAGCAGACTATTTACTCGAAAACTACTCGTAACCATTCATCAGCATCAGGCTTTTTGAGAATACCCTCAATAGAATAGACAACTATATTCTGAACACCTGATGTTTTAACCTTTTTAACATCACGCACAAACTCGTCAAGACAATCATATTCTGGCTCGTTTCCAAAAATACCATGATTTGCTAAACCTATTGCTGCGTACGTTAGAACTCCTTTATTCCCGGATAAGAACTCTTCAAAGAATAACCATGATGCAGGAAAGAACGTAGAATAACAAATAAAATTCCTTTTTAGTTTAAGATGAATAGGATCACCATATTTTTGACGTACTTTCTTAGGAAGCGCAAACCCCGAGACAATAACCTCATTTTTCTTGGCTACTTCTTGAATCACTTGAGCTAAATATTCATTATTTTGAGCAGTCTTCACGAACATGTAATCAATCATCCATGCAAAAGCTTTTGCATGAGTATACTCTTTGCCAGGAAACGGAGGTTCAATATCAATCTTCATAGGAATACCTGAAAATTCTTTTAAGAAATCAATATTTTTTCTTGAAGTAAAACCAGAAAACCAATACCCCTCCTGTAACGGAAGAATCGGCCATACCCCTGTCTTAACAGCACTGACTTTAATCCTTTTTTTATAAGACTCATACTCCTCTCGAGAACGAGACGCAAAGAAAATACGACACTTCTTCCCTTCTAGTAAAATATTCAAACGCTTCCAATCAACTTCTTCTGGAAATTCACACCAAAAGAGAACATCATTAAACATGATCCATTATTTTGTTTTCATACATATAAGTTTTTTGTTCGTTATCACATCACTGTCGTGAAAGAAACTTTAAATACCTTAGCACAAGCGTTGCCATCAACCTATTAAGGAGGGCAAAAACCATGAAAAAAAGATTTTATACAGCACTTATTCTCAGCCTCCTCGTTGTTGCAAGTGTTGTTATTGCTACTGCATTACCTAGCAAGCAAACACTCACTCTTACCAATAACCAAGGAGCAACAGGAACTGCAGAATTAAAGAACGTGCCAAGTCGATTTTTAGTCGATGACACATCAATTATCCTTAAAGTAGAAAACCTTCCACCACAACAAGGAAGAATCTATGAAGGATGGCTCGTTGATCTTGACACAGGATACAAATTAAGCTTAGGAGCATTCGTAACACAAGATAATGGAAGAGGAGAACTACGTTTCAAACAAAATATTGTAAACTATGAACTCTACGACATGATTGTTGTTACAAAAGAAGTAGTAGATGATACCTTACCACAACAAGGCCCTGTAGTCTTTGGAACAATGATTCCAGGATCTCTCCATGGCAAAACCTACGAACTCTTTGCACACATGGAAGGAAGACATGAAAACCCTACAACCACAAGTACTGCAGCTGGATTTGGAGATTTTGTTGTTGACACACAAAACAACACCTTAACCTACCACATCCAATACTTCAACTTAGAAGGTAATGAAACAGGAGCACACATCCACGGAGTAGCACCAACAGACCAAAATGCTGGAGTACTCACTGACTTGCCTGGTGGCATGACAAAAGATGGCTCTTGGAATTATCCAGAAGAATTAGAAACCGCAATACTCTCAGGACAAACATATGTCAACATCCATTCCACGAGTTATCCTGATGGAGCAATTAGAGGACAAATCATGCTCGAGCACTAAGCTCGGCTTTTTATTTTTATTTTAATTATTGAAAACTTCTTATTCTTTGCAAGATGATTGATATACTCTATATAGGATTGTGTTTGTTTACACTCTACTAATAGAGCCCTATTTGTTTGAGGAACAACTTCGAACTTTTCTTCACCTTTCTTAATAACAACAAATCTCCCTCCATACTTAAGATCCCAATCATTAGCTAAGAACATAATTAATTCATGAGAATAATCTTGTTTAAACTCATCATGGAGAATAGTAAAACATTTTTGTCTAAACTCTAAGATTTCAATATCAACCATCACACGTTTTTTTATAATCTTACTTATATTTCCAATAAACTCTTGATTAAACACTTTCTTTATACTTACAGCATTTTTACGGAAATAATGACATTGATCAGGAATACATTCTTCTTTAGAATCTTTTGGCAGAGCTTGTTTAATGAGCTTTAGCGCTTTTTCACTTAAGATATCATCAATCAAAATCAAATGATTCTTTTGTAATTCCTCACGCATCGCACCTAACATTTCAGGATGCTTATACCATTGATTCATCAATAGAACCAGCCCCCCACAGAGTATCTCTCACCTTGAATAACCTCAGCAACTTCATGAAATGATCTAGGAGAAACTTCAAAGATAACTAAACAATTTGGTGCTGGAGAAACTTTCTTCGCAGGAATTGTTGGGTGATTCTTCTTTGTGTTATAAAAGACAAGTTCTCCACCTTTCACTTCTGAAGTATAATACACAAACGCAATCTTCCTCCCCTCTAATTGATCATCATGACACAATAAATAATTTGTAGGAATATATTTGAATGCAGAAACATCAACACTACCAGAGAGATTTGTTCCCGTAACCATAGACAAGAACCCAAGCGCTTCAACAGATGAAATTTCTTTGGTAAACTCTTGCAATACTTTCATTTTAGCATGAGGAAGATTAACAGACTGGAAAAAATGAAACAAATCACAACACTTTTCTTCTAACGGCTCTTTTTCTAGAGCCGATTTAACAACCTTAAACTTATCATCCTTCAGAAAATTCTGAATAACAACATGGGGAATAGGTTTATTCTCAGAATACTTCTTACGAATCTTAGAAACTTGCGAAATAACCTCTTCATTTATCCATGACATTAACGAAACTTTGATTTTAAGAGTATTAAAAGAGTATCGATTAATATACAGGCTACGATAGACTTATTAAATACTTTTTATTGTAACTTTTTATGAACAATTTTAAGATTTATAATGCCTCTTCAGAGCACATGAAAGAGGTTATGTCTAACTCAGTAGATTTGATTGTTGGAAGTCCTCCCTATAATATTGGAACCCGATATGCTGAGAATAAGGACTTGACCGCCTTTAATAATTTTAAGAAAATGTTAGACAGGATATATTCTGAATGTTTTCGGGTTTTAAAAAAAGATGGAACTATGATTGTTGAATTAGCTGACACTGTATTTACCGAAGGTTCCTATGTTGAATTAGCAGGATTAGTTCAATCTCTATGTTTGAAAAAAGGATTTATCTTAGAATCTAGACACATTAATTTTGCAATGAGCCACCATCATGTTGAAGGACTAGAACATGATTGGAATTCTGATTACACCACAAAACACAACGCTCACTCTAATTGTCATCAGATCCTCGTTTTTAGAAAAGGTAGAACTAAGTGGAAAGAAGGAAAAATACTTTATTTTAATTATGCATCTGCTGAAGGGCATCCTTGTCCGACTCCTCTCGGAATTTATAACTTTATTTTAGAGAACTATTTTAAAAAAGGACAAACAGTTTTAGACCCCTTTGCTGGAACTGCTCGACTAGGAGAAGCAACTCTGAAATTAGGCGGCAGATTCATTGGATATGAAATAAGTAAGAAATATTCTCGCTATGCCACAAACAAATTAAGCAAGGTCAACTCCTCTGTGGGTAAACACTCAACTTAATACTTCCATCTTATAAGTATAAGAAGCACCCCTAAAACAAATACTACTAATCCAGAAAAACCTACAACTTCCCCATTGAGAATAGGGATTGGAGAATAGCTAAGCAGCATAGTTATCACAACCGCAATGATACATAACCACACTCCACTTTTTCTTGTTAACAATCCAGATGAACTCTTCATAGAGGCTCCACAAGCTACAACAATAACTAATCCAAGAACAATAAGCACTGCCCCAAGAATATCAATGTCTATTTCCCACAAGCTATACGTTAAGAAATTAAGAAGAAAAATTACGACACCAACAGCACATACCCACACTCCATTTTTTCTTACTAACAGATTCATATCCTTTTAATAACAAATGTTCTATATAAAATATCTTCATTAAGCAGACTTGTTATTTTTGGTTAATCCAGGTTTTTTCTCTGCAAATATGATGATATCTTCAAGAACTTTCAAATTTATATCTTCAAGATTTTTGAAACTAATACAACTTTTTCCTACCTTAGCTTTTCCTAGATCTTTTTTATGTTTCTCAGCAACATATTCATCTCCATCAATAGCGCACACATAAATGCTTACATAATTCTTTTGATTAGCTAAAGCGATAATTGGCCATTCTATCATTTCTTTTTTATAATTTTTATAGGGAAAACTTCCATATCCTGGCATGTTATTCGCAAAATATGGCTTAAGTGATGGTGCCACTCTTCTGATAAACTTATCTAGAAATAACAATGTTTCTTTTCTCTCTTTTGGAAGCTTATCAAAATATTCCTTCAGTGTTTTTGCTTTATCTTGTTTAAACATATTCATATTTTCAAAGCTCCGCCTTTTTCATTTGTTCTCCTATACGCTTACATTACTATGAGTCTTATAAGTTTTTATATTTGAAACGGGCCCGCGAGGAATTGAACCCCGATTTACTCCTTAGGAGAGAGTTGTACTATCCGTTATACGACGAGCCCAGCACAAGAACCCTTTAGAGCAATATTTATAATCCTTTATGTAATTCTATTCCCTATGAAATATTTAATGGGGGCACTAATCTTCCTTCTTATTATCAGCCCTATTGTTATTGCAGAAGAAATAGAAGACACTGAACCAGAATACATTGCTATTCCCTACGAGAGCGTAGACCAACTTGCAACAAATGATGAACAATTAACATCTGCAATAGACCAACTTACCGTTAGCGATGAAGACATTAACTCTATACGAAAGAGATATGATGGAATTATTATCTATAATCATGATCAACCAGCAAAACTCTTTTCAAAAATATCTCTTGATTATAATGTTAAAGTAACCATATCAGAAAATGGTAGAATAAAAGTAGAATTCCCATGGTACTTACCCTTAACAAAAAACTATAGCAGAGAAGTAAAACAAGCACTTGACGCAAAAGTTGATGAACAATTAGACCTCTTTGAATTAAACCAATACCAAGCGCAACATCTCACACTTATTATGCTAACACAAGTTAGTCAAGAACAATACCAAGAAGCACTTCTTAAATTAGAATAACCTTAATCCCTACGAACTCTTTCAGGAAGATTAATACCTGATGTTCCTTCAGCGAGGAGATGTGATGAGGGTGGTTGCTTTTGATGTTGTCTCGCTCTTTCTTTAACCGCAGTACCAATTAACTCTGAAGCAGCTCTACTTAGAAGTTCTACCTGCGCTCTTGTAAGATGATTTCCTTCTCTCATTAAATACATATGAATAGCGGAACCTCTATCATGTAGCCTATTCGGGTTCTCTGAGCCCAATACAATTCCATAATTTCCGTCCCTTCTCTGTAAGTGATATACTGCTGCCATAAACTTTTGCCAAAATTACGCTTTATAAGACTTATTGTCTCTCTTAAGAGAGGATCACGCAGTACGCAACTCAATCTTTTTCTTAGAACTTAATGCACTTCTTATAGTATCCCCAAGCTTAGACTTACTACTCACTCTTAATTCACCCTTCTTACCTGTCGTACCCGTAAATAAAAATTGACCATTCACAAACACATCATACGTTTCACCAGGTTTACCATAGAAAATAATATTATTACCAGCTTCACGAACATCAAACGCAACAGGATGGCCCTTACCATCGGAAGACTTTTCTTCTAAAGCCTCAACATCAAGACCAATACCCAACTTCTTCTCAATCTCCGAAATAGTTTTACCCTGCTTACCAATAATTCTAGGAATATCACCTTCAGGAACAAAAATTCTTGCTTTATGCTCATCAATAACCTCAACACGAACACGATCAACAAATTTCGATAATTCATGCTCAATTTGTTTTGCAGCTAAATTACGAGCCGGAGATACAGCAGAAGTATTCTGAACCGGAACAACAACGGTTTCTTCACCATAACTATAAATTTCAAACTCACACTTACCAGAGACAAAATCAGAAACTTCAACAACAGGACGAGCCAAATCCGCTTCAACCATACCAGAAGGAACTTTAACCGTCATACGAATAGAATAAATCTTCTCAATCTTACCTTTCGCCATAAAAATAATAGTATCTAATACCGATGGGATAACCCCCGTATCTAAACGACCAATAAACCTTTGAATTGCATCAATAGCACTCGCACCGTGCAAAACACCCATACAATTACTACCACCTAAACGAAGATCAGTATACAATTTAAAATCAGGAGTATCTCTTACTTCATCAAACAATAAATTATCAGGACGAACTAAGAATAAAATATCATGAATTTCCTCAGACGTTGTAAAATTCTTACTATACTGCGTAACCACATCAGGCAAGACTAAATCACGAGGACTCTCAACCGTTTTCACAATCTTACCTTGAGAAGCATATTCTCTCGCAACAGCAGTAGCAAACGTTGACTTACCAGAACCTGTCTCACCAGCAATAATAATACCTCTTGCTTGGTCCTTAATTCGTTGTAATACCACATCAGGAAGATCATAATCTTTCAATTCTAAAGAAATAATAGGCCTTACTGCAGTAATCTCCCACCCATCAGCAACGGGAGGCTTCACAATAACAATACGAAAATTATGATATTGAACAATAGTACTTCCTTGACGAGCAATCTCAATAAATGCTTGAGGATCAGAACGAGACTTTTCAACAACATCCTTTGCAATATTCTCAACCTCTTGAGCAGAGAGAATTTTTGTCCCAATAGGAGTTAACTTCCAATCACCAGGAGAACCCCTCTTAGCTAGAGGAACAACACCAGCTTTAAGATGCAATGACATCGTCTTATCATCAAAATATTGTTCAAGCTTTAAACCACCCGTAACCGCCAAAGAAACAAAATGAACTTTAACACCAACAGCCTTTGCAGACTCAGACTGAATCTTATCAGCAGTAATTAATACCGCATCATTCTCAAAAGCTAAATCACGAATTAAAGAATCAACTTCACCACCAGACTTTGCATTCTCAATTTGGTATAAATTAGGACGATTACCAATAAACTCAATTTTGATAAAACCCTGCTTTTGCAACTCTTGCAATGTTTGCAACTCTTCTAAACCTAGAGTTCCAATATCCTGACCCGTATTTGCTTGATGCTCTAACTCAGCTAGCACTGCACGAGGAACTAAGAGCTCGCCAGAAATTTTCTTTTCAGCAACAAGCTTTGAAACAGCATGTTCGATAATAACAGAAGTATCCGTAACGTATTTTGTCATTAAGAATTATCTGAATAATGATCCCTTTTATATCTTTCGTGAACAAATCGTCATAACCAATACGATAAATTTATCAATAATTTATTTCATAATTTACCTAGAAATGCGCATTCTCCTTATTGGCACAGGGCTTACCGGCGGAGCAATTGCTCACCATATTCTTCAATCAAAGAAAGTAACTCAATTATACCTCTACAGCAGAACACTAAAAAGTTCACAAACACTCGCTCACCGATTAAAAAATACACGAGCATTAGCTATAGAACATCTAACACCCTCCACTAAACCAGATCATGTCATCATTGTTCTTTCCGGAATGAGCGCAAGCGCAAGAAAAGAAAACCTTGTCAAAAGTAAAACATCCTATGAATATCGCCAAAATGAATTAAAGTACAATCTTGGAGCAATGACCTCAATACTCTCCTATCTTCGCACACTTCCTAAAACAACAAAAATTATTGTCCTGACTAATCCTGTTGATGAGCTTACTAATTATTTAGGAATTATCCTCCACAGGGCAGATATTATAGGATTTGGATTAGACCTTGACGCAAGACGCTACTCTAAACTTCTTAAGAAAAACGTTTATTGTGTAGGAACCCATGGAAAAGCAATACCCCTCATTAATTTAGATAGTCAGAAAAAATATGATACACTCTACAAAGAATTAGACTCTGCATTAATGGCATACATACGTAAAAACGGAATGACTCATAAAATTGTTGGACCAGTCTTTTGTGAATTCTTTGCTAAACTTAACGATAAGAAAACACACACCTTACACCTTTCAACATATCTTCATACTTCATTTTATGGTGTTAAGAACATTGCTATTTCAGCACCATTTGTTGTACGAAACGGAAAGATACTAGGCCCAGCAAAAGTAACTTTAAACTCTATTGAACAAGACAGATTCCAGAAGAGTGCTGAACAATTACAAAAATCAGTACATCATATTATAGAAACACACAAGAAATTAATCAGCTATAAATAATTATATTTTTCTTGTAAACACCAGAAATGCTGTATGCATAATACCCGAAGAAACAGGACGAACTTTCAAATCTTCAACATGCCACTCTCTCTCATTCACCTCAATAACTCTCTCAACAAGCAAGTCATTCCTCTTTGCTTCCTCAACAAATGACTGCACTTGAACAATCGTAGGAACATAGACAACAAAATAACCACCATTCTTTATCACAGGAGCAACATTCTTTGCAGCTTTATCAGGATCAGGAATATCCATAAAAACAACATCAACATCCTTTTCAGAAAAAGATTCAAGAACATCTTGTAATCTAAATTCAATATTAGTAATACCCAATTCAGCAGTATTCTTCTTCGCTAAATTAAGATGAGACTCATTACGATCATAAGAAATAATAGTAGCTTTCGGAAAGAAATGACCCAAGAAACAAGACAATTTACCAGAACCAGCACCAACCTCAACAATTTTAGCATCTTGTTCAGGAGACGTATAAGCAAGCAAGATAGCAATATCTTTTTCCATCATTGCTTGAGGACCACGCGTAATACACTGCATCTTATCAACAAACGAAGCATTCATGATAAGAAATTCCTTCTCAATATTACTCTGAATTCTACCAGAAGACTTTTTGAGATCAGCATCTTTCAACATACCATACGTTGTATGAAGATCTCCTTCGCCCTTCCAATAGAACGTCTTTCCTAACCTTGATAATATTTTTTTGGGAATCATTGTTTGAATGCAGGAAACAGGATTCGAACCTGCGTAAGCACTAAGCTAACAGATTTTGAGTCTGCCCCGTTTGACCGCTCCGGCATTCCTGCGCTATTTTTTGATTAACCACACCCTTTAAGAAAGTTTTTATCTCACCATAACCATGACTCGCACGTTTACATTAGCAGCAGAACCTTATGACCTAACCCCTCTTTCTACTAAAGCAGTATTGGCTCATAGAGGATTAAGAGTACAACTTACTGCATATGCACATCAACTTGCTAACATACGCGAGGGTAAAATCCCGACAGAAGCGCTCATGTGGGATATTGAAGATATACATGCAGGCACTCCTGAAGAACTTGTACGAACTTACATGCGTGAACAAATTGAAGAAGCAGATATTGCACGAAGTAGAGTTCACTTTGGTATACAGTTTGCTCAACGATTAGGATCTCTTCTCGAGAATGTAGAAGGCATTCGTGTTATAGGCGCAGAAAGTAGATTAGTCTATCGTCCTCCAGAGCGTGGTATTAGAGATCTTGATTTAATGATTGATTGGATGACAAAACGATCACCCACACTTCCAGAACTAACAGCAATGAGAGTTCTTCAATATAGAGCAGAACATCAAACAGGAATTCCTATAGATATAGTAGCTCACGGACTAAAAATTACTCCTGCAAATATGGAACATTTATTTGCAATTTTTGATGAACCAATTCTTCATCGAGGATTTCCTGTGTTTTGGAGAACAGAACAGTACTTACAAAAACAAACACGAGCAAAACTTGAATATACTAACAGGTCTATAGCTGCTCTTAGATAACCTTCCACAACTCTTAAAAGTGATTATATTAGCATATTAAATGGACTAGGTTGGGAATTTGGCCTTATTCCTGTCACCGCAAACAGGCCTCATGGCGGGACCGAAGCCTGAAAGGCGATGCATTATCATGCACAAGTCCATTGCAGGACGTTGAAGTCTTGTCCTCTTCGGCTGACGTTCTTGTGAACCGAGTCAGGGCAGGAATGCAGCAGCTCTTAACAGGATTGCTGGCGCTTAGAGGGAAGCAGGATGGAGAAATGCAATGGGTAGCTTTTGTAGGATTGTGTACTCCACTTTTGGGCGTGTCCACTTCTATTTGCTTGATCTAATCATGCTTTCTAAAGCATCTTCTGAAGCTCTCATACCACCCATAAGTATTGGTTCGACATGAGCTACGTGAGCAGCTTTTCGCAATCCCGTAAATTGGTGGCCCACTACAGCATTAGGACTCCTTGCGGTGAGCCCATTAACATACCAAATACCTATATTACTTCTCTCAAGAGGAATGCTTGCACTCACCATAGCTCTTCTTACTGCATGATCAGCTTCTGCAGCCCCTGGTAAGGCACATAGAACATCACGTTGGAATCTTAAAAATTCTGACAACATTCTTTGATCTGTAACATGAACAACCTGAGAAGGATAAGACACGCCTGCTGCTGTCTCTGCAAGTTCTACTTCACGTAAACCATCAATAACTCTTTGAGGGAGAACTCCACTAAATATCTCAAGAACAACTCCCTCTGCAAGGGTTACATTATAGGGGTCTTCTCTAAGCCTGTCAATTCCGTAGTTTCTCATCGTGTCATCACTGTCATCTTTAGGCAATTAAATACACGTTACTGCTATATAAGCATTATTCAAGAAAATTCATTAATAAAGAGGAGCTATTAATTCAGCCTTAACATCCTTCGTAATATCATTCAAGTTTTGAATAATTAATGCATACATCTTTTCGATCAATACTTCATACAGTGCTTCTTTCAAAGGACCTGAACAATAATCAATAATACCATTAACTTCAACAATAGACTGTTCTTTCAAGATAGATCTTGGAATATGACATGTCATGTCCTTACCCTCTAACTTCTCGCGCGTCTCTAGAGGAACTCCATCAGCCATTTTTACTAAAGTAGTATGAATAACACACGTATTACTTGATGGGCCATAAATCGTAAACTCATAGACATTATCATTAATGAGCGTATTTACCTTTGCAGCCTTACACGCATAGGCCTTGGAATTAAAACAATCAAGATCATTCTTACAGTCCTTACGAATAATTCCTGAAAAGAATACTAAAAATACAATGAAGAAAATAACCACCAATACTAATAAGACATTTCTTATGGTTACTAGTGTCTTCTTTTTTTCTGGATGGGAAGGTTTCCCTTTACTTATCATCTAACATATCTTTTACAAAACTAGTTTATTAAGGTTTTGGAGAAAATACCAAAATTGTTAAGAATGAGATTGTATTAGAAGAGAGTATGCTGGATGAACAAAAACTTATAGCGATTGCGAAACCTTATTTTGAATCATGTAGGGATGGAGACTGGAATCACGCTTTACGTGTTGTTAAATGGGCTAAAATTCTAAGTAAGGGAAGAAGTGATAGGGATATTATTATTACTGCAGCATACTTACATGACATTGGCTGGTCAGGTGTTATCAAAAAAGGGAAAGTAAAATTTGATCAAATGCTAAAACTTGAATCACAAGCAAATGCGAATACAGCTCTATTTACAAAAAAAGTATTAAATGAATTAGACTTTTCTCAACGCGATATTAAAACAGTAATCCGTCTTATAGAAGCAGCTGATAGGCATGAATCTTTTGCGAAAGATGAAGAAATCCTTGTAGATGCTGATAGTTTGAGTAAGCTATGCGTAGACCATCTAAAAGAAAAATATTCTAAAGAAAGTTACAAAAAAGTTATTCTTACTTGGGATAATGAATTTCCTCTAAGGATTAAGACTGAATTAGGCAAACAGAAATATCCTGTCTTGTTAGAAAATTTAAAAAAAGAATTTAAAATAAAAAATTAGAATTGGCCGTTTACTAAAACGCCAACCTTTCCACGTTGAACTTCAGATTCCATTCCTACAAGGAACTTAATACCTGCACGTTCTGCCGTGTACATAATATCTTTCGAGATCATTCCATCAAAGACTACAGCAAAGACATTTTTCAAACTCTTCACGGTAGGGACTAATTCAGATGTTGGAACCTTTCCAAGAATATCTAAATTATCATCAAGAATGTATGCTCCACGTGTACCAATTAAATCTTCAAGCATTTTCTTAAACACTTCTTTCTGTTGTACAGAGAGATTATGCTTGCGATCAGATCTTACTGGAGGGCGACGTTCATATCTACGATCCTGATGCATTGGTGGGCCACGAGAATCTCTTCGATCATAGCGATCATGCATTGGAGGTCCGCGAGTAAAATCTCGAGAAGGACGTCTTACAGCCATTGATTCCCTCTGGTATTGCTCAAACGGAATTCTTGATCTTAGCGCTTTGTGTAATTCTTTCTTTGCAAGCTCTTCGATTTCTTTTCCATCAGGAGCCTTTACAACGAAATCAATATGGATCATGTTTGCAGCTTCTTTAATAATTAATTCTCCACCGCGATCTCCATCAACACAAATGGTAACTTCTTTGTTTTTACAAAGTTCAATAAGTGTTGGTGGGAAACTTGTTCCATTCATACCTACTGCGTTTTTGAAACCGTTCTTGAGAAGATTGATAACATCAGCTCTTCCTTCTACGAGAATAATTTCGTGATTTGTTTCAGCATCAGGTCCTGCAGGAAGACGATCAACACCGAATTCTTGTAAGTCCATAACTTTTACATCACCAGCAACTTCTTCTGTGATTTCTTGAGAATCAGGAAGAACATTTTCTGTTAAGTTATGTAAGAGTTCTTTTGCTCTATCTACTACGAAACTTCTCTTAGAGATTCTTACGTCTTCAATACTTTTGACTTTTACTGTTGCATTACAAGGTCCTATTCTTTGAATAGTCTCTAAACTTGCAGCAATAATTGCAGTCTCAGCTTTGTCAAGACTTGATGGAAGAACTATTTCCCCTTCAGTCTTTCCGTTCTTTGTTTCAGTATTAACTTCTATACGTCCGATTCTTCCAGACCTTTGGAGTTCTCTTAATTCTAAATCTGCACCGAGTAAACCCTCAGTTTGACCGAAAATAGCTCCGATGACGTCTGGTGGATCAACAACACCTTCAATACTGATAAAGGCATGAACGATATATTTAGCGCTAACCAGGCTAATCTTTCCCATATGATATTCCCCCTGTGTGTAATATTCTTCATCACAGTACTTCCCGTAAATATTTTTAGAACAAGATATGATTATGCAAGCGTTATGAGTACGCCCTCTTATCCCCTAGCATATGTATTTTAATGAGGAAATATGAATGGTGAGCTTGACATCAAGCGTCTTGTTCTTGTACGAGTGATAGTATGATTGTGATAATTCCCTTCAATTAAAGGTTAAGAATGCAAGGATAGATGAGCTATATAAGGGTTATGGTTTAGTCCCTGGAAAGTAGTTAAAAAAGTAAGGTTTAAAAGGTTCTTTAGCCTTAGGCTGATATGCAAGTCTACACCCAAAGAGAGGGAGATCCAGACATATACACTGCCTTAGACACCCCTCAGAAAAGAAAAGAGCATTTTGATACTTTTGGCCACGTCGTCATAAGAGGATTAGTCCCAACAGAAGATGTAGATAGTTTAGTAGCAACCTTTGAAAGAGATGTTCTCCCCTATAAAGGATCTTTACGAAGATTCCCTATTGGAGGAGATCCTACACCCCACACGTTTGACGAACATGGAAGAATGATGCTCGCCATTCGAGAGGTCCAAAATATTACTGATCCTTCTTTAGAAAGATTTGTTCATGCTGCAAAAAACATTGTTTTAGGAAATACAATCAAAACAGAAGTAAAGAATCTTTTCGGAAACACTCGCGGAACCACAGATTATATCTTCTTCGATGCCAATACAGAAACAGGAGCACACCAAGATGGTTATTATGCTGACCAAAAATACGAAGCAATTGCCGTATGGACAGCTCTTGAAGATATTCATCCAGAAGCCGGACCATTATATGTATTCCCCACATTAGAAGTACCTACTCTTAGAGCAGAAAATAATAGCGCTCATCTACGAGCTGTTCAAGAAGAAACAGAAAAAAGATCTTTACAAGGAATTGCTCCACTTATGCGAAAAGGAGATGTAGGAATATGGAGAGATACTATCATCCATGGAAGTCAACAAACTCTTGATCCAACACGAACACGCCGTTCACTTGCTGCAAGATATTACAGGAAAAACTCACCATGAAAGTCGCATTTGATCTTGATGGAACTTTGTATAATACACTTCCCGTTATTTTTGATGTTGATCAAACAATACGAACTCGCCTAGGATACGCTCCTATTACTCCTGAAACTTATGTAGGATGCTTTCAAACTAGCGACTGGCCACAACTCTATCGCGACCTAGGAATACGAGATGAACATATACATGAGGTCATTGAGAGTTTTGTAGCAGAATTTGGGCGCGCACCACTTCCAAGATTAATACCTGGAGCAGCAGAAGCACTATGCACAACAGAAAAAGCTATAGGCACTGATAATATTTATGTTATCACAAACGAACCAAAACCAAGAGTACAATTAAGATTTGAACGAGATGGACTTATGCACTTTTTTGCTAGAGTAGAAACACCATACGAAGGAAAAGCAAATGAATTGATTAAATTATCATCTGAAGATCCATCAAGAACTGTAGCATATGTTGGAGATCTTGTCTCCGACGGAGAAGCTTGCAGAACCGCACGTGAAAGAGGAGCAGATGTTAGATTTTATGGAATAGTCCATCCCTATGCAATGAACAATCGCACTGCAATGGAAACATTTGTTAGAACAAACTCTGGTTTTGCACAAACGTTAAATAGTTTAGAAGAAGTCTCTCACATATGGACACCAAAATAATTGCAGTTATCGGAGCCCCAGGTGTTGGCAAAAGTTTTCTTGTACAAAAACTTATCAAAAAACTTAATGCAGTCTCTATCCTAGAAGAAGCTGAAAAACTTCCTGAAAGAATTCTTGAAAACTTTAAAGAAGACAAAAGACACATGGAAACAATTCTCTGGTTTAGAAATAAATGCATTGATGATATTAAAAAAGCAATTACATTAAAGAAAAAAGGAAAAACAGTAATTATGGACACGTGCTTACTCTCCAATGAACTTCACATCACAACATTAACTAACGGCTTTGAAAGAGAAATACTCTTAAAACAAGCAAGAGACGATAGAACATTTATCCCACAACCAGACATTCTTGTTTGCCTAGATGCATCAGAATCTAAGATTAAAGAACTCACCATGAAAAGAGGAAGAGATTTCGATACTACTGAAAAATTCTTGAAAAGAAACCTCTCAATAAGAAAAGCACACTCAGAGTATTATAAAAAATCAAAACAACAAATAGTTTACATTAATAGAGACAAGTTAGACTTTAGCAATGATAAAGACCTCCAAAAAGTAATTGATAAGATCAAGACATTTCGTCAAAAAAACTAATTAAATTCGTTCATTATTTCTGTCAATACTAGCTTTTATGAAACCAACAAATAAGGGATGAGGTTTCAAAAATCTTGATTGAAATTCAGGATGCGCTTGCGTACCAACAAAAAATGGATGAACACGCTTTGGCAATTCAACAAACTCAACTAAATCCTGCTCAGCATTCACACCTGACACCACTAAACCCTCACTCTCTAACCTATCACGATAATCATTGTTAACTTCCCACCTATGACGATGACGCTCTCTTACCTCTAACTCACCATAGCATTCAGCAACAATAGAATCATTCCTTAATTGAGCAGTATATGTTCCTAACCTCATCGTGCCACCAATATTACCAGCTCTTACAATCTCACGCTGTTCAGGAATAACATCAATAACAGGATCAGGAGTAGATGGATTCATTTCTGTAGAATTAGCCTCTTCCAAACCAAGAACATTACGAGAAAACTCAATAACTTCTAATTGTAATCCTAAACATAGACCTAAATGAGGGATCTTATTCTCACGACAATACTGAATAGCATCTACCATACCTTGAATACCAGAAGAACCAAAACCCCCTGGAGTAATAACACCATCAAACTCATCAAGCATAGATAATTCTTGAGAACCATCCTCAAAATTCTTCGCATTAATAGCTTCAATCCTTACACGAACATCATTATGCCAACCCGCATGACGAAGAGCTTCAAACACAGAAATATAACTATCCTTCAAATTAAAATTACCAATATCAAAATATTTACCCACCATACCAATCTTAATCTCTCTCGTAATATTTTCAATACGCATAATCATATCTCTCCATTCTTTCAAACCATCATTCACATCAAAAGGCACACCAAACAAATACAATAAATTCGTATGCAAATTCTGAGCAGCTAAATTTAAAGGAATACGATAGGTTAAACGATCATCAAATGCACTAATAATGTGATCAGAAGGAACTCCAGATGATAGAGAAATCTTTTGTTTACGAACATCATCAAGAGGAACACTGCACCGCGCAACAACAAAATCAGGATTACCACACATTTCTCTTAATTTCTGAATACTCTCTTGCAAAGGCTTTGTCTTTGGCTCACCAACCATTGTAGGAATAGGAACATATCCAACATGAATATGTGCAACATCATCACCAGAAGCTTTCATCATACGAGCAGCTTCCATAAACGGAAATGTTTGATATTCTCCAACACTACCACCAACTTCAATCAATACAAAATCAGCATTCTTTTTTTGTTGAACATCTTTTAACCTCCTCATAACTTCAGAAGCAGTATGATACACCACTTCAACAGACTTACCACCATACTTACCAGCACGCTCATTCTGAATAATTTGCAAATAAATTTGTCCTGTTGTAATACTCTGATCACGAGAAGTGGTCATTGAAGAAAAACGTTCATAATTACCCAAATCTTGATCTGTCTCAAAACCATCAGCAGTAACATACACCTCACCATGCTCTGTTGGTCTCATCGTACCAGCATCCAAATTTACATAGGGATCTATCTTTACCGCCTCAACATGATATCCTTGAGATTCAATCAAACACGCAAGAGAAGCAGTAAATGTTCCTTTACCAACACCTGAGATAACCCCTCCAGAAACAAACACATATTTTGGTTTATTCACACTCTTTTTTGGCATATTTCGAGCATAGAAAATAGTATACTTAAACAATATTGCAATAAAATATCTAGATTAAAATTCATTAACAACTTAAGAGTAGTTTTTTATAATTTTAGGTAGCTACACTCCTATGAGTTTTGACGAATTTCTTCAAGAAGCAGCAACAGAGAGAGATTTAGAGATAGCTCTTAGAGAAACCATAAATAGCGGAAGAGTTGACGAAATTCGTGATTCAAAACCATTTGTTACCTTTTTAAGAAGAGGTCAAGGTCTTCTTAGTCCTGGGATAGAATATGACGTTCTTAGTGAACGAATACAAGAAGCTATAGCATTTATTGAATCGAATACAAAATATCCCCTACTCTCACGAATTCTTCTTAGAACAATATACACGCTTGAAGCTGTTGAAGATAGACGGATAAAAACAACTGCTATAGCAAGAGAATACGCTGAACGATTTGCATGGTACACACGATACCGCACAAGAATTTTAGGAAGACCAATAACTAGTGATGATAATCCAAACAATCCAACCTAAATTCTTTTAAACACTCTTGATGAGGAAATAATATGCACACACAGCTTAAAGTATATCATGGAATAATCTCACCAAATAGATTACGAGAACAGCATTGGATTCCTCCTGAATGTGATATAACAACTCAATCAAGTTCTCTGCAAGATTGGTTTTATGCTGGTCTTACAAACGCATATAGCGCAGTTGATGGAATAACGGACACACATGATTCTACATACTATGGATACGACTCACTTATGACTGAAGGGAGTGCAAGGAGACTATTAGAACATCTTAAACAAATCTCGTCTCAAACAAGTCTTGTTGTAAGACCAACGCATTGTCATGATGGTTACTTTCACTTTCTTCGCATTATGAGATTTGAACCGCAAGCACCGCCTGTTGAGGCACTTACTGATATTATTCAGAATTTAGAAATCTCTTGTTTTGGAGATGGGAATTTACATCGTGCATCTGGAGGACCTCTACCACCTACAAGGCTACATGAAGCGATTAGAACGAAGCTCTTTTAATCAAGTGATCACCTAAACCTTTAAAAATTCTTCAGATGCTATTAAACACGTAAAAGAAGCTGCAACCCACACAGGAGGACATTATTACCATGGTACAAACACAACCTATCTTCATCCTACCCGAAGGATATCAACGAACAATCGGAAGAGACGCACAACGCAACAACATCGCCGCAGCAAAACAAGTAGCAGAAACAGTGCGCACAACACTAGGTCCGAAAGGTATGGACAAAATGATTGTGGACTCTCTAGGAGATATCATCATCACTAACGACGGAGTAACCATTCTCCAAGAAATGGGCATAGAACATCCCGCAGCAAAAATGCTTGTAGAAGTAGCAAAAACACAAGAAGATCAAGTCGGCGATGGAACAACAACAGCAGTAGTCATTGCTGGAGAATTATTAAAAAATGCAGAAGCATTACTCGAAAAAGACATTCATCCAACCGTTATCACAAGAGGATATCGATTAGCAGCAGAAAAAGCAAATAAGGTATTGAACGATATAGCAGAAACTATCACACCAAAGAATGAAGATATTCTCCAAAAAATAGCAATTACAGCAATGACTGGAAAAGGCGCAGAAAGCGCAAAAGACAATTTAGCAAAAATAACCGTAAGAGCAGTAAAACAAGTATCAGAAGATGGAAAATTCAATCCAGACTACATAAAAATAGAAACAAAAGTAGGCGGAAGCATCGACGAATCAGAATTAATCAGCGGAATTTTACTAGACAAAGAACGAGTACACAGCTCAATGCCAAAAAAAGTAGTACAAGCAAAAATTGCACTCATAGAAAGTCCAATAGAAATCAAATCAACAGAAACTGACGCAAAAATACAAATCAACGATCCAAGACAACTACAAGCATTCTTAGACCAAGAAGAAATCATGATCAAAGCAATGGTAGACTCTATCATCAAAAGCGGAGCAACCGTTGTACTCTGCCAAAAAGGAATAGATGATTTAGCACAACACTACCTAGCAAAAGCAGGAATCTACGCAGCACGAAGAGTAAAACAATCTGACATGGAAAAACTCGCGCGAGCAACAGGAGCAACAATAGTAAGCAGCATCAAAGAACTAAACAAAAACGATCTAGGATATGCAGGACTCATAGAAGAAATAACTATTAGCGACGAACAAATGACCATGATCAAAGAATGCAAAAATCCAAAAGCAGTAACACTCCTTATTAGAGGAGGAACACCCCACGTCGTTGCAGAAGTAGAGAGAGCAGTAAAAGACGCAATAGGAGACTTAGGAGCAGCACTACGAAATGGAAAAGTAGTAGCAGGAGCAGGAGCACCAGAAATAGAAGTCGCAAAAGAACTACGAAAATACGCAAATAGTCTAAGCGGAAGAGAACAATTAGCAGTAATAGCATTCGCAGAAGCATTAGAAATAATCCCAAGAACCCTAGCAGAAAATGCAGGACTCGACCCTATCGATATGCTCACAGAATTAAAAGCACAACATGACAAAAAACAAGTATGGGCAGGATTAGATGTATTCAAAGGAAAAGTCATTGATGCATGGAAAGCAGGAATCATTGAACCATTACAAATCAAAACACAGGCAATAACAAGCGCATCAGAAGTAGCAGAATTAATTCTCAGAATTGATGATGTTATTGCAGGTGGAACAAAACCTCAACAAGGAAACCCCATGGGTGGCGGAATGCCTAACATGGACATGATGTAGATAGTTAACTATTTATACCTCTATTAAGAAATTAATGCATAATGGAGTCATCACATCTAGTTGATTACATAAAAGAGTGTGTACAAAGAGGATATTCTCTCGAAGATATTCATGGATATATTCTTAGTAGAGGATATGATCCAAAAATAGTTGAACAAGCATTTGTTGAATCAGGATATTATACACCACAAAATCTCAATTCACTCTATGACCTACCAGAAGAAGACAAATACTATTCTTCAGATCAGACCTTCTACACACCCATAAGTCAAGAAAGACCTGATAATCAATTCTATGAAGACTTCTCTGAACACTTACATCACTTAACATTAGAAGAAGCACATGATAGTTATTGGTTATCACAAAAACCTAATGCTGAACTTCTCAACAAACAACCACCCCAAGAATTACAAGCACCCATACCCACAAAATATCCGCACTTCCCACCATCACAACAACCAACATCAGGACCATCACCTAAGACTGCAAACTTCTTTGTTGTTGTACAAATAATACTCCTCCTTATCATTTTAGTCGCTGGTGGATTATTAGGCTACTATTACTATCAGTTTCTTTAGAAACCTTTTTATATTCTAGACTATGACTATTAGAAAAGAGGTGTATGAATGCCAAGAACTTCTAATGCAGAACTTATACAAAAACTTGTAGAAAATAATATCGCACTCCAAAACAAAACAGCCGATTTAATTCGAGAAGTAGGAAAATTAACCAAAAACATGGAAACAATGGTTGACCTTTTCGAAAATGCAGCTAAAAATATCCAATCAGGAACAGACGAACCATTATTACGAAAACTAGATGGTCTCTTAGAACAAAACAAAAACATTGCACGAGGACTTATCCTCTTAGAACGATATGTTCGAGAAAGAAATAACACTGAAGACATGTTCCCACCGAAACCTCTTCCACGATCGGAGTTCTAAACCATGGAGGACATTAAGTTTCTCCGCGATCAGTACGAAAGAGAACGGATGGAAGCATATCAACAAATTCTTCACATCTTAGATGAACCTGTCATAGACGAAAGAACAAAATTTGCAAAACGATTCACGTTTGCACTCATCAAATCAGCAGGTGATCGAAAAGAACATCAAATCAGAATGCAAGCAATGAGAATACAGCATCCAACTTCTGATCCCCACGTTAGAGTAAGACCTTTACCCCTGCCAAAAATAATCCCTCAAGAAATTCAAAAACCAAAAATTGTTGAACAACCAAGAACTATACAACAACCCTTAGCACAACCTAAGAAAGAAGAAATCATCTTACCCCATTTCGCTCCAGCAGCTCCTCAACAACTTCCAGAATTAAAACCTGAAATAAAGAAAGAAGAAACACCAGCACCAAAGATTGAAGCAAAACCTGTTGAAATAAAAACACCAGAACTCCCACCATTAGAAGTTCCCGCACCACCACACAACACTATCCCCATACCCTCAGAAGTAAACATTGCAAGTCATCCTCTTATCAATGCAGGAATCAAAACACTTGCCTACGCACGCATAGAACCACACCCTCAAACACAAAAACCATTCTACACTCTCATTGAACCATCACTTTCAGAACCACTCTATCAACAAGTCCTAAACTCACTTAATAAAAAAATAACAAAAGACACGAACATCTTAAGAAATGATCATGAACTCAAAGAAACTATTCAAAAAGTATATACCACCAACAATAGAGAGTTTACCATACAAGAATATGAAAACATCAAATACTACTTATGGAGAGATTATCTCTATACAGGAAAAATAGATCCTTTACTTCATGATGCACACATTAGCATGATTGCATGCCAAGGCGTTGGAAAACCTATAACCATTACTTTTAACGGAGTAACGATGAGCACTAATATACTCTACAACTCTTTTGAAGAACTAGACCACACCCTAAAAGCTCTTGCAAAACTCGGAGGGAAAGAAATTAGCAAATACAACCCTATTATTGATGTTTTATACCACACCTTTAGAATAGAAGCGACATACAACGATAGCAATAGCAAATTCATGATACGACGCGTAACCTTTGCACCATAAGCCTTTTAAAATACACTCAAGCCTTCTAAGACTAAATGCGCCGATAGTTAAACGGTTAGAATACGGCCTTGCCAAGGCTGTGATCCGGGAAATGCCCAGTCTCACTGGCATTCGGAAATTCGATTCCCGGTCGGCGCATTTCCTACTCTTTAGCTTCTTTCTTCTCTTCCATTAATCCACGAAGATCTGTTATAGCCTTACTATTACGAACCGTTAATTCTGCAATAGTCTTATCAAGAACACTTGTCTTTTCTAACCTTGCAAATAATTTATCATCTAATACAATACATTTCTGAATAAACTCTAAAGTAATATCACGCTTCCATTCAAACCCATTTTCATCAAGAGATTTGAAAAACTCATTTAATTTCTCAAAAGAATGCACAACACTAGAAAAAATAAGCTCTGTACTTACCGGATCAAGATTTTTAATAAACTCTGTGTCTATAGGACGATCAAGCAAAATAAGAATTTCACGAAGAATATCCTCAAAAGAAGAAATAAATACATATGCTTCACGAACTTCATTCTTACGAAGAGTTTTTTCTTCAAGCTTACTTGATAATCTACTAATATTTTGACGAAATAACAATAATGAAGAACGCAATCTATTAATCTTTTCTGTAAAAGATAATTCATACATCTCATCAAGAATAACGTTCTGTTTTAATGAAATTAATTTAGAGGTAACAATAGCTAGGAGAATAAAACCAAGCGCAGCTTCTAGAATTGATATAACCCTATAAAATCCATGAGGCGTAATATCTCCAAACCCCGTTGTTGTAGCTGTAACAAAACTAAAATAGATAGCATTAGAGAGAGTAGTTACTTTCAAATTATCAATAGTGTCATACAAATATCCTCCCTCACCAGAGAACGCATGATAGAACATACCAAACATAATAAGAATACCAATCCATAAGAGAAATAATTCAAGAAAACTAATACTATCAAGAAACTTTACAATACGAGGGGTTTTAACATGGCGGAAAAGTTCAGTCTCCTGAATTTTTTCCAAAAATTGATTGATCTCAACGAACGGCTTTCTCACTTCTATCACACTCTTTCCTAAAGAGAAAGATCCTTTTGTTTAAATCTCTTTTTAATCTTATCGTCTTTTCTAAAAATTCTTATCTTCTAACGATTCTATATGAGAATCCTCAAGATGTTTAACACAATTGCGCAATTCTATCATATGCTGAAGAGAATTAGGTTCTACATTCATTATACTTACACTCGTATTCTTTAATGCATTCCAAGCTAAACTCTCTTCATATGAATCATTTGTTATTGCGGCGAGAAAAGCTCTTCCAAAACTTCCATGAGACACAATAAGAATAGTTTCTTCTGGATGTTTCATGATTAATTCTTTTAAGACCTTCTCAGCACGTATTCTTACATCTGCACGAGACTCAACTCCTTCTTCTCCACCATGCTTGTAGAGATGAGCTAACTCAGGATTAACCATAATCTCTTGTATTTTTCTACCATCTAGAACCCCTAATGCTCTTTCACGAAAAATTTCTGAAACCAAGAACGGAACATTAGGATGGAATTCAGCAATTATCTCTGCAGTTTCTTCAGCTCTTCCAATATCACTTGCATAAATATAATCAATTCTTTCATGCTCCAAACGTTCAGCAACTTTTTTTGCTTGCAATCTTCCACGCTGAGAGAGAGGGCTTTCACCATGACCTTGAACAATATTCATAGCATTAACTTCGGACTCACCATGCCTAACAAAAATAATTTTCATATACTCCTTAAGAAGAATAAATATTATAAATATGTACTGTATAGGGTGCGTATGGCAATAACCGGAACACTCATAGCAGGACTCGTAAGTTTCATTTTCGGAGTATTAGTGTTAGTCTTTCCAAAATTCTTACGCTATACGGTAGGACTCTATCTTATCTTTGCAGGCGTATTTTTAGTGTTAACATCATTATAAAAAAAAGAAAGAAGAAGGATTACACCTTCAAAGGTTTTTCTCCAGGATGCCACTCAATAGGGCATAATCCTCCAGTTTGACATGCTTTCAAAACACGATACGTCTCTTCAACACTTCGACCAACATTTAGATTGGAAATTACCATGTATTGTAAAATTCCATCAGGGTCAATAATGAACGTTCCACGAAGAGCCTCACCAGAATTTTCTATTAAGACACCATAATCACGACTTAAGTGATGAGCAGTATCTGCAAGAATAGGGAATTTAACTTCCTTCATATCACGTTCAAACCATGCTCTATGAGAATGGACAGAATCTGTGCTTGCGCCCACAATTGCTGCATTTGCTTTCATAAACTCAGCTTCACGCTTTGCAAACCCACGAATTTCCGTAGGACATACAAAAGTAAAATCACGAGGATAGAAAAACAATACAACCCATTTTCCTTTAAAGTCTCGCAAAGAAAACTTCCTTACTTTTCCTGCATGATATGCTTCAAGATTAAAATCCGGAGCTTTTTCTCCAACTTTTACCATCTTAGAATACCTCCTATAAACTACTCTCCATTAAGATAAAAACCTATATAAGAATTACGGAGATTTTTAGAAACCTTTATTTATAGGAACGTTACAAGAAACATATGCATAAGAAAGAGGGTGGAAGAGAAAACTATATTATTCTGATCCCTCTCGTTCTCTTATTATTACTTATCCTTGTTCTTTCATTAAACATTCCTGGAAAGACAACAGGAAATGCAACATGGTGGAAAACACTTACTTGCGTGTCAATTACTAATGGGGTAAAAGTTGTAGATAGCGCAGGTGCTACAGCTGCTGGCCCATACTTAAACACTTGCAGTGGAAGTTCTCTCACCACCTATACTTGCGGAAAATCAACAGGAAATATTTGGGATGTCATGTTCAAAACATTTGTTAAAACAACAACTACCACCTGCCAATATGGATGTAATTCTACCACCCCAACATGTAATGCAGCACCAGCATGTATTGACAATGATAGAGATGGATACGGACAAAACTGCGCAAACGGACCAGACTGCAATGATGCAAATGCAGCAATAAATCCCGGAGTAACAGAATCATGCTCAGACACTATAGACAATGACTGCGACGGCATTGCAAATGATGGATGCCCCGTTTGTGGAAATACTCTTAAAGAAACTGGCGAAGAATGCGACGGCACCGATTTAGCAGGAGCAACTTGTCAAAGTCTAGGATATACTGGAGGAACTCTAAGTTGTTCATCATCATGTACTTACAACAAAGCAGCTTGTACTACAGTTATCCCACCAGCATGCCCAGATGGAACTTGTAATGGTGCAGAAACTTCAATAACATGCCCACAAGACTGCCCAGAGACACCAGCACCTGTTAATTATACAACCATGCGTCTCTACTACCAAGGAGAAGGATTCAAACATCACACCACCGCCGTAAAAGATTACAATTATGTTGCAACAACATTCACTATGATTAATACAGGAGCAACATTAAGCGATATTCAACAAATAAAATCAGTCAATCCAAACATCAAAGTCTTACGATACATTAAATTTGCAGGAGTAAAAGGACTCAATGCAACATCACAATGTTGTAGAATTAATGCAGACGGAACAAACAATTGTCCAAGCTCAGGAACTTTAGAATATACTCTTATGCAAGATGCTGCACAAAACAACCTCTTCTGGTACAAAACTGGAACGAGTAGCAAAGTTTTAGGAAAAGCAAGCAATCCACCCCCAACAGGAAATAACGGATGGTGCTTTATTGACATTATTAACACAACAAAGAGAACCCAATGGGTAACTGCAATGGTACGAAATGCAAACCAAGCAGAAATGGCAAACAACTCCTACGTTAATGGAATATTCTTAGACAATGCACAAATACCTCAATCGGGATATATAGGAATACTCCTCCCTAATGGATCATACGATCCTCTCTACTATGACATTTATGGAGATGGGCTCTCAACACAATGGTATAACGGAGCAGTACAAGCAGTAAACGGAATGAGAACCTCACTTCCAAGCAAGTACATCTTACTCAATGGTTATACTAATGATGATGCTGCAGGAGACAATAGAGGTCTTCAATTACTCGACGCTGGAGGAAACGGACTCCTCAGAGAAAACTTTGCATTCAAATATGGGGTAAGCAAATACTGGCCACGTTACAGATTAATGAGAGCAATTAATGACTCTTATAGCATTGTAAACGGAATCGGACTACAAAATAGTCAATCAAGAAACTTTGTTCAAATGGACTATATTGACAAAGCAACAAACACTGAAGCAAGAATCTACTCACTCGCAGCATATCTCCTCTACGCTAATCAAAATGCTTACTGGTCACCTGTTGCATTAGACACTTCAGGAAGCTATCCAAGTCACGCACCAGAATTACCTGAATACTATTTAGATCTTGGAGCTCCAAAAGGAAAATATGTTGACAACGCAACAACAGGACTCGTCACCAGAGACTATGAGAAAGGAATTGTCGTATTCAATGCAGACGGAATGGACTCAAATGGAAACCAAGAAGGACCAGTATCAAGAGACTACACTGTCAGCTGCTCAACATGCACCTACTCAAAACTTGTCTTAAACGGTGGAGGATTCCATGGAGACACCATGTCATTATCATGGACACCTGTAGCACTCACTAACGGAAAAATCACTGTGCCAAGACACACTGCAATCATTATTAAGAACAATTAATTCATTATTAATTGATAGAGTTTTGCAATCATTTCCGAAGCAATAACCGGATGCCAATATAATAAAAAAGAACTACACTCAATCTGAATAACCCTTCTTCCATCCTTAGGAAATAATTTTCTTACAGGACCATGAGACGATTCATACTTATAATGCTCATGAGTAACCGCAGGAGGAGGAAGATGATGTAATGCATTCTCCATCGTCTCAAAAACAGTCTCAGCAGTAAAATTTAATTTCAAACGATTCAAAGCAATCTTATCAGCATACTTCTTTGCAACATTTAAGTCTTGCTCAAAGAATCGTTTATACTTACCAATCTTTTCAGGATTAACCGTATTATACGTTTTAAGATACATCAATAAACGACGCTTTGATTCAGCAGCAAGCATACGACGATAATCATACTGTGTTTCTAACAAAAACTTCGCGAACTTCTTATTTACTTTCCTTACTGCATTATCAACCGTTGATTTCTTCACAGAACCAAACGTTGTCACATCCATTAAACTTGGAACATTCTTTAATCTTGTATGCTGACGATGAATCAATAAAATATCCTTACCCGCGCTTACTTCTCCCCAAAAAGATTGGTAACACTGTAAACGCTGATCATAATCCTCATCATTCTCAGCGGTCCATCCATACTTCTTCATAAATTCAATGACAGCACCTGTTTCCCTATCTGCCTTTACCGTCTTATGAAAGGCAAGAGCCTCCTTACGAGGAGGAATACTGCGATTAAAATCAACACCCCATGCACGAGAACGAGGAATAGTACTCACTACTAGATTACCGCCTAACTTATTCCATACAAAACCTGCAACAGTCTCCGTAAATTCATCACGATTCGAAACACCTTTGAAACTAAGACCTGAATGAGGACATGCAATAACAAGAGACTCAGGAGCTTTTTTATACATAATAAAACCCTTTTTCAAAATTGGCTGCATAACAAATCGAACCTCAAGAACCAGTATAAAAACCTACTCACGTCACTTCTAAATGATTATAGTTCTCTCTTAGACTTCCAAAAGAAGAATGCAAGAACTACTATAGTCACAATTGGAGATACCCATGCAGGAATATGCATACCAAAACTATCCGCAATCATAAAGGAACCTAAGAACAAGATAGAATACATTGCACCATTCTTAAGATACTTATATTTTTTAACACGCTCAATATTACCAATAGTTAACTGTCTTACAACAACAGCTCCTAAACCATTACCTAAGAGAATCAATGGAAGAATGAATGTAAATGCAAAAGCTCCTAATACTCCATCAATACTAAATGTTGCATCAATAACCTCTAAATACATAATTTTACTCATATCACTGTACCCTTTCTTATTCGTCATTAATCGTTGCTCAAACTCTTCCGCATTTTGCCTAAAACCATGAACAATAAAGAATGCAGTAGAACCTACAAGCGCAGCAAACGACATGAAAGGATCAACCTGTAATGCAAACCATGTAATAACACAGAGAAGAACAGAAACAGTAGCATAGAACCACACACCATGACGATGGAAAAATTTCTCATGATGCAATCCAAAACTCTTTTGCTCCATAAATAACCAATGAAAGAACAAGAACACCAAGAAAATACCACCACCCATCAACAAAATATGAGAAGCTTCTTCAATCACTGCATGAACACTAGGATCACCACTAAATGTTGCCGTAAGAGAACCAAGAAAACCTAACTGGGGAGCAGTAGCATACACTATCAACCAAGGCAATAACCCTCGAACAAGAAATACAGCAATAATAATACCATAGAACAAGAACCATCTCCTTGCCCTCTCAGACATCGTACCAAGAACTTCAGCATTAATAACCGCATTATCAATACTACTCACAATTTCAAACAAACACAATCCAATAACAATGAGGATTAATGAAATAATTTCCACAATTTTACGAATTATTTCTTGTATAAAAAGCTAGCCCTAAGGCATATAAACAGATATTATCCTTGAGTTTAGATGGAAGCAAAGAAAGAATTTATTGAACGCTACTCAAAACTAACAAACTTTGAAGAATTTATGAACATTAATCAAGAATACTTACGAAGCTCTGTACGAGTAAACACCCTAAAAATAAGCATCCAAGAATTCAAGAAAAAATTCCCCCACTTAGAACAAGTACCCTGGTGCAAAGAAGGATTCTACATTAAAGGATACGGCATAGGGAATACACCTGAACACTTCTTAGGATACTTCTATGTTCAAGAAGCAGCAAGCATGATACCACCCGTTGTGCTAGACCCCCAACCAGGAGAAATGATCCTTGACATGGCAGCAGCACCGGGATCAAAAACTACACAAATGGCAGCAATGATGGAAAACACTGGATTAATCATAGCAAACGAAAGCGAATTATCACGACTAACACCACTCTCAACAAACTTAGAACGATGCGGAGCAAGCAACACCCTCGTAGTAAGATACAAAGGAGAACACCTGAAAGGACTACAATTTGATAAAATCCTACTTGATGCACCATGCTCAGGAATAGGAACCATACGAAAAAGTCCAGGAACACTACAAATCTACAATGTTAACATGATCAAAAAATTAGCAAACGTACAAAGAAAACTCATAAGCAATGCTTGGAACTTATTACGTCCAGGAGGAACACTCGTATATTCTACTTGTACTCTAGAACCAGAAGAAAATGAAGGAATTATTAGCTATGCACTAACAAACTTGCCTGGAGCGCGAATAGAACCTATTAAACTTGCCATTAAACGCTCACCAGCAATACAAGAATTTGAAGGAACCATATATCAGCAAGATGTAAAACACTGCTTACGCATATGGCCACAAGACAATAATAGTGAAGGATTCTTCGTAGCAAAACTAAGAAAAGAATAATTTCAAAATACCTGCTAAATCTTTATTAAGGGTTGTTCGTATATGGGCCTTTATGGAAAGAAAACCAA
>CAYVWZ010000002.1:1384-101646 GCA_964455655.1 Candidatus Woesearchaeota archaeon | reverse complement strand
TGATTATAAGAGCAGTAAGGAGTTGAGGCTCAATACCATAAATAGCTGCTTGATCATTAATGAGTTCTTGATAAGTTTGGGTGCAATATGTACATGCTTGTTGGTAGTCTTGCACTGTTAAACTATTACAATTATTTTGTTGTGAAGGAGTATTTGTTGTTGGGGTTGTAGGTGTGCTGGTAGAGGTAGCAACATTTGGTGTTTCAGTTCCAGTTGGTGCATTGGTGATTCCTGCTTGACTGTTTGCTCCACGTTCACAGTAGTATTGTTCTTTCCATGTTTCTGCTATTTCGTATCGTGCTTTTGCTGAGTCTGTTGCTTCTATTGATGAATCGCTAATTTCGTTGTATTTTTGTCTTGCTGCATCATATTGTGTTTTGTCACAAGTTTCTTTTGCTTTAGTTCTATATCCCTGTGCTTCATTAAATGCTGCTTTTATTTCATCTGGTGAAGAGTAGGGTGATTCTAAGATTCCTTGTTGGTCGAGGTCTGTTGTTAAGTTCTTTAATGATTTTTCTACATCTGCGAGACTGCTTTGTTGTTGGAATACTTTGTTTAATGCAGGTTTGTAAAGCCAGCATGCTCCTAAGTCTCTTCCTTGTTCGTCTTGTCCGCATGTTCCTACTTGTGTCCATTGATCTGGTAGTCCGTTAGTGTTTGGATTTATTCCGAAACATTTTCTTACAATTCCTGTTTGTACTAATCCTGTTGAAACGCTTCCTACTCCTGCTCGTGCAGGGTTGACTCCTCCGCTAACTCCTTCTGATCCGTAGCTTAAGCTTGTTAGTCTTGAATTTTGTGCTTCGCATTCTTCTGCATTTTTGATTTGTTGTTGTGCTTGTGATTTTGCGTATTGTTCATTTAAGTAATTGAGTGCAAAGTCTGTGCTTACTTTTCCAAATCCACATTGTTCTATTCTTCCGTATCGTTGTGTTAAGATGCTTACACATATTTCGTTATATCCACTTATTGCAGTGATGTCTTTGTTGATATCTACCATTTTTCCTTTTTCTAATGCTTTATTGTTATCGAGGAATTTGAAGTTTGTTACAATATTGTTATTATCATCTATTCCTCGTAAGAATACACTGTATCGTACGTCTTCATTGTCTCCTGCGTAGATGTGATAGTATACGGAGTAGATGCTCTGAGGTACTTGTGTTAAGTCTGTGTATGGTGCTTCATCGAAGAATGCGAAGAATTGTGGTGGGCTCTCTGGTTTTTGTATTTCATCAAAGAAATTTCCTACACCTGGTGCTTTTCCAAAGATTGCACTCTTACATATTTCTGTTCCTATTTCGTCTATGCTTCCTCCATCATATGCTGCAAAGACATTTTTTGCATAGCTTTGAGTGAAGTATTGTATTCCTTGTATGCTTTGATCAAACTGTGCGCTGAAGTCGCTGTATTCTCCTCCTCCGCTTGTTGCTCCGAAGAGTTTTTCTGCTGCATAGCTTAACAATCCTCCTTTAACATTAAAGATTGCTACTCCTTCTTTCCATAGTATTTCACAAACATAAATATTTCTTACTCTGTCGCATATGCCTACAGATTTTCCTTCATTTTTTTGGGTAACTAGGCATTGTTCGTATCCTTCTAGTACTGATTTGATATTTTGTAATCCTGCTCGTATTCCTGTGATGCATACGGGTACTGCTACTTCTGGGAAGTTCAATGAGCATAGTGCTACGCTTCCGACAATTCCTGATTGTACTACATTGTCTACTTGCCAGTTTCCTCCGAGGTTGCATCTGCTTGCTGGGCAGATAACGGGATCGCATGCATTGAAGAGTATTCTACAGTCTGTTGGGTCCATGAAGTCTGAACAGCTTGGTCCTGATTCTGGTGGTGCTGATTTGTCTACGTGGTAGTTCTCGGTTCCGCATTTGAATCCCTTTGCTAGTAATGGATTATTTATTCCGACTAAATTATTTTTTGAAAGGTCTTTGTATGGACTTTTTTCAAAGAATCTGTTGCTTTGTACGATACAACTGTCTGCTTGTGCTAAGGTTTTTGCGAGAGCGACATCTTCTGGGTCTTTGCTGTTTTTGAGAGTGTTAATAACATCATTAACTTCTCCAGTGCACCTGTCTGATTTTGTTCCCGGTTGTCCGTTTGCATCAGTTCGTTTGCAAACTTTTACTTTGTCAATTCTGCATCCGCTAGAATATTCTACTTCTAAATAATTGTATGCATCTGCACTAAGTTGTTTTGTTAATCCTTCACATCTATTTCCTGATTCGTATTGTGTAACAACGGGTTTATGTTTTGCTGTGCTGTATTTATCTACAACAATTGCAACTTTAGGGGTTGTATCAGTGTCTTTCTCATAATAATAAATTGGTCTCTGTGTTCCTCCCTTAGGTTTTGTAAGGTGTGGTTCAAGTGAAGTTACTGGTGTTGCTTTAGATTTATCTGTTGGAGGATTATTATTAGGATCTTGGTAGAGTTGGTGGTATTTTTGTCCATCAAAGTATGAATAAGCTCCGTCTTTAAATCTAACACTTGCTCTTGGAAGTTCAGTAGAACCTACAGCAGTAACAGGGAGTAGTACTGCGAGTCCTCCTAATGCGTTATTGATTTCTCTTGTATTGTCAGAATTTTGTTCTGCTCCTGTTTCTTCGAATATTGCTTTAATGCGAGTATCAAAGGTCTGTCCTTTGGTGGTGATTCCTTTTTCGGGGTCATATTTATCTCCTAGGAGGTATTTTCCTATGATTTCGGTTTTTTGTGCATCAGCCCATCCTCTAATGAGTTCGTCTTTATTTGTTGCCCAGTATGCTTTTGTTATTTGTTCGCCATTTCCGCTGTAAAACTTTTGTATATCTTCTGGCACTTCATTATTCTCACTGAATGTCTCTACTTGTTTATTTCTTTGAACGAGTTGTAGTTCAATGTCTTGTGAAACAAATTTCTGTAAGTATAATTCTGGATAGTCTTTTGCTTTCTCTTTTGCTAAGTACCAGTCTCGTAAGAATGCATCAGAGCCTTCTAGGTCTTTGTCATTAATATCTTTCATTCCTCTAGCAGTAAGTTCAGCTTTTGCTGCTTTAATGTGGTCACCGTTGTCTATTTGGTCTAGTATTTGCTGAGTCTTTTCTGAGTCTTTTTCGTAGAGATCTTGATTTCTTATAAGATAACTGTCAAATGTTTCTCCTGGTTTTCTTTCTTTTTGCCATTTCTCTTTCCAGTAGGGATTAATTTCTCTTCGTGCTGCTCCTTGATTAACGCTTAACAAGTTCTTTGCCCATAATACTGCAAAGGTACTTAGGCATAGTTTGCTCCAGAACTCGTGTAGTTTTCCTACTTTGTCAATGACTTTGTCCAATTTAACAATAAGTTGTTGGGTGTTGTTAATTTCTTTATCAAGTGATCCTGAGAAAAGAGGTAACTCAAATGGTCTTTTTTCTACAGGAATATTAACATTAAAATTAACACTACTATATGCTTTTTCAGAAACAGGAATAATGCTTACAACTGCTTCGAGAGGAACTTTTGGTGCTTCAACAAGAACGACATCAACGCGTTTCACAGCACCATCATTTGTTCGACCAATAGTAAGATGTCCTGTATAAGAGGTTGTTAGTGTGCCAAGATTAATGACCTCAGTAGGGTATTGTCGAAGTTTGTTTCCTGTTGCAGGGTCTTTTGAACAATAGTCTGTTGCGCATTCGACAACGATTCTATCGCTTTCAATTCCTATAATTCTCCAATCATATTGACCTGGGTCATATCCTTCAAATCCTGTGAGAGGTATTTGATCTCCTTTTGCAACAACAATAGGATTTCCATTATTGATGCGTATTGTTGCTTTTCCGCTATCATCCTGTAAGTCTAGTGGTGAACTGATGATAGTTACTTTAGTAGCAAGGTTTCCTGGCTCTGGTAAGGTAATAATATTATTACTGAATCTTAAAGAATTATCTAGAGCAATAATTAAGTCTTCAACAGCACTTCTCGTATTTTGATCGTTTACATTTGTTGGAAGATCAAGATATTGTCTAAAGGCGTTGCTTGCACTAAGTTCATCTCCTATTTCCCAATAGATCAGTCCTAATTGTAAGAATGAGTTTGCGTATTTTTGTTGTAATTCGTCAGATTTTTGTTCTTGTTCTGTTAGAGCTTCGTATTCGCTAATAAATGTTTTATATTCGAGGATTGCATTTCGTAGCGATCCTTGTTGTACAGTTCCTTGTGGTAGTGTAGTATCATCAGGTTTTTGTTGATAGCTTGCAAGGATATTGTCAATTTCTTGGACTTTTTGAAATTCTGGACTGCTTTGAAGATCTGCTAATTGTGTTGGATTAGTGCTCTTGTCTTGTGCACGTTTTAGATATTCTTCTCGTAGTTGTTTTAGGAGTATGATTGCATCTTCTTCACATTGTCCATCAGCTAAGAATCGTTTTGCGCTGTCAAATAAGGGGTCTATGCTTCCAGTAAAGGGAGTATTAATTTTTAGTCCATTACAATCTTGTGGTGATGGTGTTGTTGTAACTTGTGCAGTTCCGCTTGTTGTAGAGCTATCTTTTCTTTCTTCTTTAACAAGAAGTGGTGCTGATTCTTGTCCTCTATCATTTCTAAAGATTAATTCAAAAACTCTTCCCTGGTCTGTTGTTCGTTCTCTTATTCTATAGAGTTTCCAAGTGCTTTGTGGGTTAATTCTTGTTCCTTCTCCTATTTTAGCGCGTGTGGGGAGTTCATCTCCTATTTGTACGTAAGCAACAATATTTGGTCTCTGTGATCTTACTTCATCAAGTCGTACTTGGAATTGATTAAATAAGGAGCTTGATTGTCCTGTTGTTGGTGTTTTGTAAGTTTTTGATGTTTCTCCTACTCGCAGGCGTAATGCTCCTGCTCTTACTCCTGTTGTTGAGTCTATTGCTTTCGAAGCAGAGGTGTCTGCAAGATAACTTCCGAGATTGATTCTTTGTCCATTAAGGTCGTAAAGAACGATGTCAGCATATTGGTCTCCGCGGTAATAGCTTGGGAATCCGTAAGTGTTTCCTTGATAATATGTTGTTCCTCTGAGGCTAATGCTGGTGTCAACACCTGGGTTTGTAAGTCTGTTTCTTCCTGAATCAATGTTTTCTACGCGTAGATATCCTCCGTAGAATCTGTGTAAGTCTTTTTCTGCGTTCCATTCTGTTTCTGTTTGTTCTGGTAAAATGTCAGTGCTTGGTCCAAAGTTTAGTCCTGAGCTTGCATCAAATTCTATGCTTCCTTCTATTTGCACAGTTATTTTTTCTGGTACATCGTCTTCTCGTTCTATTCTTTGAATAGGGATTACTATATAGCCAAGATTATCATAGTCTAATTCTTGTTGATATCCTAGTCCTCTTGTTTTAATAGTATTAAATTCGGTACTTGCTGGTGTTCTCTGTCCTGCGAAGGTGTTATAGAATAAGTCTTTTACTGCATTATTTTTTACTCCGGGGCGTACGTATTTGATACTTCCAATTTTAACATCTTTTCCTTCTGGTTCTGTTAGTACTTTTGTTGCGCGTACGTTTATTCCTCTAATATTTCCTATGCTTAATGTTGGATTGCTTGGTATTCCTTTGAGTAGTGCGTAAATGTTTACGTTTTGTTCTTCAATTAAACTGCTTCTTAGAACTTTTGGTTGGTATTCGTCTACGTTGATAACAATATCTTCTCCTATTTCGCTTTTTTCTTGTAGTTGTTCTTCGTCAATGATTTCTGTAGCAATAGTAAAGGGCATGCTAATCATAAGGATGATGAGTGTCAATGCCATTAATTGTAAAAGTTTCATTGTGCTATGGGACTCCTATAATTTGGGCTTTGTGAGTTGTTTGCTATTTTTGAATATATTTCTTGTAGGTCTGTTACTTTCTCTGGTTCTTTGTTAATTACGGTGTATACGGTTAAGCTTGAACTTCTGAGAAGTTCGTCTCTGCTTAAACTAAATGAGGTTGTTGTTCCTCCAGTTATGACTGTTGTGAGAGTCATTCCCTCTAGGGTTGTGTTGGTGCATGATTTTTTTGTAATTCCTGCAAATCCTAATATTCCTGATGCAGGTCTATCAATACATGTTCTTACATCTTCTTGTTCTAAGGTTATTCCTTCTGGTTTGTCTTTGATGAGTGTTGTTCGTAATTCGTAGGTTCCTGGTATTAACGAAATTGTTGTTTGGTCTGGGTATAATGCTCCTGCACTAAATGATTCGTCTTGATGCACAAACTGTATGAGTATTTTTTCTCCTTGTATTAATCCTCGTTGTCCTCCGTCTTCTCGTGCTACGAGTGCTGTAAGGTTAAGTTCTTTCTTTGGTTCTAAAATAAGATTAACACTTCCTGCTTCAACAGTGTTTGTGATTTCTGTTCGTGGATAGTATCCATCTCTATCAGCTCGGATGTTTGCATTGAGACATTGTGGTGCGAGCGTGTTTAAGCTTCCGCTTGATGTTGTCTTTCCTAGAGGGCATGTTGGTCCTCCGCAGGTGAGTGTTACTCTTGCATCAGGTATGCTGATGATGTTTCCATCTCTTGAGTAGCCTTGTACGTTTACGTTGATTGGTGTTGTAGGGTATTCGCAGACTTTACTAAGTTGCGAGTTTAAGGGTGATACTTCCACGCTCTGTCGTGGTTGGTTATTATCAATAATGACTTGTGTTGCGAATTGGAAGGTGTATCCTGTGGTATCATCTGTTAAACTAATAAGTACAGGGTATTTGAGATCGTAGACGAAGTTGTAATAGTTAAGGCAGAAGAAGGGTAGTATAAATTGTCCTAGTGCGTTGTCCGTATAACTCTCTCCTTTTAAGATTTGATCGTTTGGGATAATGTCGATAAGTAATGGCCAGTCTTGTGTGTATAAGAAGTTTATACTTGTTGAGCTAGGAACATCTACATCTCCAATTTCGTAATATTCTTCTTCTTTTGGTATTTTGTATGTTCCTCCTTGTACTTTGAGGTGTTGTACATTCGTTTCAAGTATTCTTTTTAAATCTCTAATAACTTGTGTTTGTTCCCATACTTTTGGTGAGCATTCAAAGTCAACTCCTGAGTAGGGTAATTCGTCATAGACAACAAATTGGTCCATGGTCATTGTTTCTAGTATGGTGTCTTTGTTTTCTTTTTCCATTATTTGTACTGCAGTGTCATAGAAGTCTCCTAGTGGGAGGTTAATGCTCTGTGAGAATTTTTCGAGTTTTCCGGTGATATTTTCTTGTTGAATGTCTAAGTGATAATTGGTGCTTACATCTACATTTTTATCGTGGATGGTTACATCAAAGTCTGGTGTTCCGTCTTGAACAATAACAGGTGATAATCCTTCAAACTCGTTGATGCAGGAGAGGAAGTTTTGTTCGAGGTATTTTGTGATTTCTTTCTCGATAAGTTCTTTACTGGGTATTTGGTTTTGGTTTATTCCATTGGCGCTTTGATAATACCAGTAGGGTACGTATAGTCCTGGCAATACGGTTAAGCTATTAGACATGACATTAAATCCATCTAATACTGAAGAATCTTCAGGGATGTCAAGGTATCCTCCTTGTAGGCTTACAACATAGATTCCTTCTTCTGTTGTTTGATATAAGCAGGTGTCTACATAATTTTTTACAACGTTAATATTTGAGTCAAATGCTTCTGATTGTGCGTTTTTTCCTCCAAGAAGAGATATTATTGATCCTCGGTAATAGATTCCTAATCCTACAAGTATAACAATGATCACCCCTATTATTACGAATAATGATACCTGCCCTCTTTTGTTCATTTTTATTATGACTTATGATACATCTTATTTTAATGTAACTATATTGCTACCTCCAAGCTTTCTTACAGTAACAAGGTTATTTTTCTGCATATCATAGACCAGTTCCTTCGCGGTGGTATGATAAATATCAAAAAATCGTGCGACCATACTAATATTAACCAATTTTTGAGAGGTTATGAAGTTTAATAGTTCTTCTTGATTCGGTATTCCAATAAGAGGATCTTCTATGATAACGGATTTTTCTTTGTAGACAGTTTTTGTCTCAAAATTCAAGAAGTCACAAGCTTCTTTTATTGCATGAGGTATTTCCTGGGCTACCAAAATAGTTCTTATACGTTTTCTATTTATCCCTATTTTTACCAAAGCCATATTATATTTTGCTAGTTGAGCAACAACTTTTGCGTCAGGTTTCTTTTTTATTTCAACAATGACATAGTTTCCATGTGTATCATTACAAAATAAGTCTATGATTCCAGTCTGAACTCTTTTTTGTCTTTCAATAAGAACTAATCCTTTCTCAATTTTATTCAAATTTTTTTCAAGTTTATCCTCAATTTCTTTTTCTTTCATTTTTTATTCTTGTCCCAATAAGGTGATTTGCATTTTGGACATATTCTAACTTCTATTTTTCTAGGAATCCATCGATGATGACAACGTTTACACCCAATTTGGAATTTATTTAAGTTAATTTTCATACTTTCTAAGTAATACTTTAAAGGTAATATATAAATTTGTGGGATTTTTCTACCTAAATGTAATTTTATTATTTTTCGATAAATTGCCCAGTTTTCATATCTCTCTTAACTTTATCCCAAGAATAAACTCTACCATGCATAGCAATGTAAATTCCAGACTTCAAAATATTTAATGCTCCTAACGCCATACCTATATTAAACGATGCATCAGAATTAGAAAATTGCTCTGGTCTCATAGCACCGGTGATAATAATGGTTTTGTCTTTAATTGAACTCAATTTCTTGGCAGTCTCGATCATTGTGTCTGTGCCGTGTGTAATAACAATCTTATCAATTTTTGAGTCTTTACAAGCTTTGTAAATTTTATCTCTATCTTCATCAGTTATGTCCATACTATCTTTTTTTAAAACACTTAATACTTGATACTCAAAAGAGGGATTAACTTTTACGAGTATTCTTTTAACTGCTGGTTCTGATATTTCAAAAGCATATCCTTTTGTTGTTTTTGGATAGTCTTTATCAATTGTGCCCCCAGTTTGGATGAATAATATTTTCATAGTACACACCAGAATTAATTAGATTAAATGCTTTTCGGGGATTCCTATTTAACAAGTTGCATCGTGAAGAAGTTTAGTCGCACTAATTATAGACTTAATTATTCAGTTTGAAAATAAGATAGCCGCAGGTGTTATCAGTTTGATTAGCAACAAGATCAAACTCTAAAACTTCTCTTAAGAAAGCACTACGATTTTGTTCGCAAGAAGGATTTGTACAAGGATAGGCGCATGTATCCAAAAACACATAATCAATAGGTTGTTGCTTTAACGTGTTGAGTGCGCGATCCCAAGAAACATAGGTAATCAGTTTAATATCGCTATAGAGGAGCATGTTAGGATCTGTTGAAAGAACAGTAACTCCTGGATATTCTAAAAAATAATTGTAAGTATTTTGAGTTTCTGAAGAGATATTATTTGCAGTAAAGAAAGAAGTTACCGTTAGGCCAAAGAAGAGAAAACATGTTCCAATAAGGATAAGAACAAAAATAAAATGTTCAGGCGTAAGTTCATGAAAATGTTTCTTAAGATGATGTTCAATAAGCACATAAAATCCATATGCGGCAAAGACACATATGTAAGGTAAGAATGCGATACCATATCGCGCTTCTTTATGAAGTTCTAAGCTATAATACGCAGATAGGATGATGATTGCAAGTAAGATGATATCAAAATTCTTGTTTCGCTCTTTGAATGCAACAAAATAAAGTAAAATCCCAAACAATGCTACAAGAAGGAGGGGATTGTATTGTGTGAGTTCAATAAAATAATAGAGTATTCCTCTTCCAGCTGCTGCAGTGACGGTAACAATATTTTGTGCTTGTAGCAGAGGAGAGAATGCATTATGGTATCTAAAGGAGTTATAGGCTAAATAGGGAATAACCATTAATGCAGAGCCAAGTACTAACCAAAGAGTCTTTTTTACACTTTCAACAATTTTTTTCTCGCTTATCAATCTCCAAAGAATATAGCTTAAGACAATAACAAAGGTGAGTGCGTGAGGGAATCTAAAATTAAATGCCAGTCCTATGCTGATTCCGCTTAAGAAATATTTATTCTCAAGAGCAAGATAAACGGCGAGTAATGAAAAGAACAATGAAAGTATATCGACCATAGGTGGAAGTGAGAACATGAAGTAGAGAGGGGTGAATGCTAGTAATGTTGCAGCAATGAGTCCTACAGAGGTATTGATTTTTTTACCAATCAAATACGTTACATAAATTGATCCGATACTTGCAATGATAACAAGTGTTTTTCCTATAATAAGAGGGTTAATTCCAAGTTTCCAGAAAGCTCCTAGAATAATAGGGAAGAGTATTGGTCTGTAGGATGACCATATTCCTAAGGTGCCATTACTAAAGAATGATTTTCCCATCCCGATATAGATTGCTCCATCCCACCATAGTGCATTATTAAGAAAGAAGTAGAGTATGCGCAATCCAAGAGAACTAAGAATAAGGAAGAGGAGGAGTTTTTTCTCTGAGCTATCTAACAATGAGCATCACTCCAAGAATGATGAAAATAATTCCTATCCATTTGATGACTGAAAATGATTCATGTAAATAATAAGAAGAAAATAATGCTACCCATATGTAGCTTGTTGCGATAATGGGATAGAGCAATGATAAATTTCCTTGTCGTAGTGCGATTAAGAAGAGTATGGTTGCAGTTCCGTAGAGGATTAATCCGAGGAGTATTTTCCAGTTTGTAATAAGTGCTAGGGGTTCAAGTTTCAGATTTTGTGCTCCTAACTTAAAGAAGACTTGTCCTACTGCTCCTAATAATGCGCAGAATAAGACTAACAAGAGTATGCTGAGTTTTACATCCATAAAAATCTACTTCAAGGATTCTATAAAAAGATTGTGTGAGTAAGTGATAGTGGGTAATTACAATCCATGAGCGCTAATAACCTGTAAACGATAAAGCATGCCATCGAGAGCCTGATTTTCAAAGTCTATAATGTGTTTCCCTATCTCTGTTTTCTTGAGCGTTTTGTTAAGAAGTTTTAGTACCCGTACTTGTCGCCCTTGCCCTTCAGCAATCCACGAAGCATATTGTCCTTCAGCGAAAACGAGCGCGCGAGTGTGTCTGAACAACTCAAATCCAGTTGCGATATCATAATGCATTCCTGGCTCGAGAAAAAATCCTCTTCGTCTAAAATAGGTATCGCTCGGGGGTTTACCACGAATTCCGACTTTGTCGAATTCTTGATTGTATTCAACAATATGATAGGGGTTTTGTTTTTCTGGTTCCAAGGGAATTCCAAGAACTGGCCCTTGAGGAGAAAATGTAAAACAGAAACGTGAGTTATTGCAAACCCACTTTCCGTTTCTATAGCCATCGCGTAACGACCCCTCTAATGCTAACTTATTTGCTAAAACTGAAAGATCAGGACGTTGTATCCTTGCCATTTTAAAAGAACAGTAAAATAGTTACTTAATTATTGCGCCCCCCTTAGTAGGGGACAATAGAAAGCATTATAATTCAGCTGAACACAGAAAATATATGGAACTCGAATTATTACAACGAATGGGATTTACAGCAGGAGAAATAAAAGTTTACATCGCACTCTTACATGTAGGGTCATCAACAGCAGGGCCTATTGCAAAAGAAGCAAAAGTCGCGAGATCAAAGCTCTATGATATCTTAGACAGGCTAGCAAAGAAAGGTATCGTAAGCCACTCAATTAAGAATGGAACAAAATATTTCTCCGCAGCAGATCCTTCAAGGTTGAATGATTTTCTAAAAAAGAAAGAAGAAGACATTAAACGCCAACAAGATGATTTACAAAAGATCCTTCCAAAACTAAAACTTGAATATGAATTAAAAGAAGTACAGCAAGAAGCAGAAGTCTTTGAAGGGCTTGAAGGATTAAAAAATGTAAGAGAAGATTATCTTAGAAATATGAAAAATAAAGAACCAATCTATTTCTTTATCGTGCCACCTTCAGCATTAGAAAGAATGGAAGGCTATTACAAAGATTGGAACAAGAGAAGAATAAAACAGGGAATCAAATCTTATACAGTAATGACACATGATTCTCAAACGCATCAATACGTCAAAGATAAATTAAAACATAGGCTCACTTATGTAAAATTTCTACCGAAAGAGTTCCAAGCATTTTCATGGACTGAGGTCTATGGTGACACTGTTGTAACTGCTATTGCTCATAAAAAACCAATGTCTATTGTAGTTCATAATAAGTATGTTGCTGAGAGCTATAAAGACTATTTCAAAGTTCTTTGGAAACTAGCTAAAGATTATAGTGGGCCCACCCAGATTTGAACTGGGGATCCCCTCGACGTCAACGAGATGTCATAACCGCTAGACCATGGGCCCCTACTAGTGAGCGGCACTATCGCGTTTTATATAGTTTTCTGATCAAATTCTTCCTTGTGGAATCAAAGCTCTTGACGATCAAGGCAGGACTAGCAAGTAAGCATACTATTGCATTTTCGGCTGATTGTGAAATTGCCTATGTTGGTCGTGCTGAAACAACACTAGGAAGAGGTGAGCGTTTAGTTATTGTGAAACAGGATGGTACAGTACTTGTTCATCAGCCAGAGGGTAATACTCCTGTGAATTATATGAAGGCTGGTACTGAATGTACATTAGAGTTTAATTCTCCTTCTTGGATGTTAAGGTGTACGCATATTGCTGATGGTGATGAAATGTTAATTACAATGTTTAACATTCATTTTGCTGAGACGGTAAAATTGAATGATGGGCAAAAGGTTCAATTGACAGGTAATGAGCGTGACATGTCTGATATGATTTATGCAAATCCTTCTTTAATAGAACCCGGATTATCTCCTGTAAGTAAGGAAGAACAAACAAAGTATGGTTTTATTGATGTATTATGCTATGATAAAGAAAATGCATTAGTCATTGTTGAATGTAAGAGGTTTAAAGCTGATTTGTCTGCGGTTACTCAACTACGAAGATATGTTGAGAAAGTAAGAGAATCAAAAGGTATTGCTAAAGTGCGAGGTATTCTTGCTGCTCCTTCTATTACAGAAAATGCTAAAACAATGTTGAAAGATTGGGGTTTTTCTTTTGTTTCTATTGATCCTCCAAAGTTTAGAGAGCGCTTAAGGAAAGAGCAGTCTAGATTAAGTGATTTTTAGAATAATTTTTATACTGTTATGCTCATGAGAGCTATAATGTCATTGCGTCGTGAATTAGGCCTATTCCAAATTGTTGCTGCTGGTGTGGGTATGATTTTAGGTGCTGGTATTTATGCACTCATAGGTATTGCTGCTGGTAAGGCTGGTAATGCAACATGGTTAAGTTTCTTGATTGCAGCAATTATTGCACTGCTCACAGGTATATCTTATGCAGAGTTATCTTCTAAGTTTAAAGGTGATTCTGGCGAATATTCTTACATTGCTTCAACAATGAATAAACCTCTAGCTATTTTTGTTGGTGTTACAATGATTCTTGCAGGTATTGTGAGTGCTGCTACTGTTGCATTAGGTTTTGGTGGTTATGTTTCTGAATTAATTCCTGTTCCTATTTGGATTGGTGCTGCTCTATTGCTCGCTATTATGAGTTTGATCAATTTTATTGGTATTCGTGAATCAAGTTGGTTTAATCTTGTAAGCACGATTATTGAATTTATTGGGTTAGTTATTATCATTATTATTGCGATTCCAAATGTTGGTAAAGTGAACTTGTTAGATATGCCGTTTGGTTTTAATGGTGTTCTTCAGGGTGCGGCATTAGTGTTTTTTGCGTTTATGGGTTTTGAAAGTATGATCAAATTAAGAGAAGAAGCAAAGAATCCTCAGCGTACTATTCCAAGAGGTATGATGTATGCAATTTTAATTACAACACTTCTCTATGTTACGGTTGCTATTGCTGCGGTTAATTTACTTTCATGGAATGGGCTAGCAAGTTCTCATGCTCCTCTAGCGAGTGCTGCTGCGTTCCATGTTGGTGCGTGGATGTTTGTTATGATTGGTATTATTGCGCTGTTCTCAACATCAAATACTGTTCTGATGACAATGGTTACTACTTCTCGTATGATTTATGGTATGGCAAAGAGAAATTCTCTTCCTTTAGCATTTAGTAAGGTTCATAAGAAAAGAAAAACGCCTCACTTAGCAATAGGTATTGTTTTGTTAGTGAGTATTGCGTTTATGACTATTGGTAATTTGTCTATTGTTGCTACGATTGCGAATTTGTTATTGTTTGTTGTGTTTGCGTTTGTTAATTTAAGTTTGATTTTAGTGAGGTATAAGTTCAATAATAATCATGGCGAGTTTAGGGCTCCGTTTAATATTGGAAAATTCTCTATTACTGCATTGTTTGGTGTATTAACTTCTTTAGGAATGATCGTGTTTATTTTATTGGAGTTTATTTAATTCATTCTTTAAGCTTTTGCAATAGAGTTCTATTCTTTTAACAAATCTTTTTTTGTCAATGTTCTTTTGTGATTGTTCTCTGTAGCGCAAAGCATCTTGAACAATATGATTTTTATCATAAAATTTAGAAAGGTCTCTCCATTGAATTGGTGGGGTTATTCCTTTGAGACGAAGTTCGTTATCTGCGAGCCAAAAAACCTGTTTTGCGAGTTCGTGGAAGGGGAATGTTCCTTGTTTATATCGAGGAAGAAATCCTTTTTCTACAATATGGATCATTCCTTTAAGATCTTGACGGTTTGACGAAGTAACAAGTTTCTCAGTTTTGAGGTCTTTTCCGAATAAGAGTTGATGAAAGGGTAGTGTTTTTACAAATAGTTCTGGCGGTGTTCTGCTAGATATAGTTTTTAGACGTTTCCCAGTCTTAAGTTCAGAAAGTGTATATCCTCGAATCTCTATTGGTATCTTATCGCTTTCTTTATAGGTTCTATTCCCTACAATATTTAGAGAGGGTATATATTTTGAAGTTTTAAGGATAACGACAATATCAATGTCGCTTCCTTTAACCATTTGTCTTCGAGGGAAGCTTCCTTTAGCATATATTGATACAATTTCTTTTGCAGGGATTGATTTCTTAACAATATTAAATCCGCGCTGTATAACAAGAATAGCATCTTTCTCTTGAGCCGAAATATTTTTCCAATTTTTCCAAAACATATCGTAGTAATAAGTGTAAACTATAAAAAAGTAAGCCTCTGGAGGGATTTGAACCCCCAACCTCCAGTTTACAAAACTGGCGCACCACCGTTGTGCTACAGAGGCATCTATTTGGTGTTTGTTCAGAGGTTAAGCATATTTAAGAATTTCTAAGCGCTTACTTTTTCTATTTTTCTGAATTCGCAAATACCTACAGGGTAGAGTTTTTTGAGGTTATCTTTTGCTGCTCTCTGTGTTTTTGCGCTGAGAACATCTAATACGAATTCATCATAATTTTTTTCTTTAAGGTCAGCGGTTACGAACTCTTGTAATGATTTTCTTAATGCTGTCTTAAGTGAATTAGCAATCTTTGATTTTGTGGTGAGTACTGGTTTGATTCTAATTGCTTCTCCTGTTTTTGTTTTTGCAACAAAGGAGTCTTCTATTTTTTCTGCTCCTTTTCTTGAGAATCTTTTAACGTGTGATCCGAGCATTTCGTAGCGTAAGAGTTCTGTTTGTGCTTGGTCTGATCGTACTTCTTTGATTTTGAATGTTAGTCGTAAGTTTTGTTTTCTTGGGTCGCTGAGGAGGCTCATTGCATTTACTGATGCATTCTTTCCTACTAGGCTTTCAGCTTCTCCGCTAGGTGTTTCTCCTATGAGGCTGTTCCTGAATGATTGTGGTGCGATGATCTTAAACCATCGTTTTTTCTTAGCGACTGCCATGGTATTGGTTTCCCAAAGGTCTGTTTATAAAGGTTTCTTTACGGCTACAGCCTCTTCTAAGGCATAATGCGCTAGGATTTCGTGGGCGCTTTTGAGGAGTTCTCCCTCTTTTTCTAGGGGTATAAGCACGGAGCAGCTGGTGTGGTTTGTGCTATGGTAGTAGTCCCCTATTTTCTTGGTTATGGTCTTAAGAATATTTTCGAGTTCTTCTAGGGTATGATGATGCGTGCTTGTAAGGATAACGTTGAGCTCTTCAAGAGCGTGTCCAATCATCATAATTAATGTCTCTGGATAAAGATTTGTTTTTTTGATTAGGGTAGTAAGTGTGGGGAGTAATGTTGGGGATACTTGTTCTTCTGTGGTAATAATAACGTAACCTCTATGTTCTTGTACAAGGTGTGTTTTTCTGTTTGTAACAAACCATGTTAATGCATTGATAATATCTCTATGGTAACTTGTAAGTACTTGTAGTGCTTCTCGTTTTGATGAGGGATTTCCTAAGCAAGTGCTGATTGCTAATGTTGGTTTATTTAAGACAACGCAGCATTGGAGTAATGATTCATATTCTCGTAATGCTTTGAATGGTGAGTCTTCTTCTTCGTGTGTTAATAATAAGATTTTTCCATATAATTTTTCTGATGTTTCTTCATTTCCTAGTCTATTAATGAGTATTGGGGTGACAAGCATTTTTAGTTCTTCATGAGTTAGATCAATTAATCGTTTGTATAGGCCATCTGCTCGTTTTAGGGGGATGTTTAATTCTGCGAGTAAGTTTATTGCTGCTTGTTCATTTCCTGTTATTCCTTGAATGTAGGGTTTGTAGGAATATTCTAGTGCTTTATGTAACGGTCTTGTTGGTGAATTAAAGAGTGTTAATCCTTCTTTGATAGTAATGTGGTCTTGTGCTTCGTTAAATATTGCTTCGGGGGCGTTCTCTCTTGAGATTAAGAGGAGGTATGATAAGTTCTTAATCTCTGAATAGAGTTCTCTGCATAAAGAATAGGTAAGAATGATGCTGTCTTGGAATACATCTTCTGCGTAAATGTGTACTCCTGATATTTTTGATATTGTTGGATGAATGCTAATGAATGGTTTTTCTTTTCCGAGTTTTTCTACGTGTTTAAGATGTTCTGGTTCTATTCCTACAAATAAGTATGCGCCATAATAATGTTCTCTGCTTAAATTTTTTAAAGAGTCTTCTGTGATGTTTGATAAAAAGCTTAATGCAAATTTGGTGTTGATTTCTGTTAGTGTTTTTGTAAGAAATGTTGCAGTGATTAATCCCTCAACAGATAAGGGTAAGATTATTCGTAATGGTTTCTGTGTTCCCAGGTTCCGAATAATGCTTACAGCCTCTTGAATAGGTTGAGCGGTTGAGTGCATAAGAAGAAATGTGCTTAACCGATGAGGAGCTTAGCTTTTTCAAGATCGAATTTCCAGTCTGCTGGTAATTTTCCTTTCTTTTTGTAGTAGTATGCTAAGCGTTGGATTTTTGCTTCAGTGAGTTGTTGTCCTCTATTTCCAACCATGTCGTGTTTGTGAGTTCCGTTGTGTTTGAGAATATTTACTTCTGTTCTTACGAGTGCGATTAAGTCTTCTGGAACATCTGGTGCTGCTTTGTTTTCTGCTAGTGTTGCGCTAATTTTCTTTCCTGTTACTAAGCGTACATCAGGTACTCCGTAAATATCTCTTAGTTGTGCGCCTATTTGGCTTGCGCTTAATCCGTTTTTGGAGAGTTTGAGAATGAGTTGTTCTACTTCTTTTGCATTATGTTGAGACCATGTTGGAGCTTTAGCTCTGTATACTTTGGTGCTTCCTGCTTGCCCTTTCTTTCGTGAATACATTCGTGCCATGGTGTGAGGAGAAGATAGCTTTGTGTGCCAGGTATAGTTTGCCTAAGCAAGGTCTATCCTCTAAGAATTCAGCTGAGAATTATGGTTTTTAAGAGTTGTGGTGGGCTCTAAAGTGCTCGTTTGTGCCTATTTCAAGGCGTGTAGCAATGCTATCCTTGGACGTGGTCTAGTTGGTATTTCTTTTTTTGTAAGTTTTCTATATTTCCTAGTCTGCTTAACACATTATGTTGGTAGGCATAGGGTGTTTGAAATTTTTCTACAAGCGCTAAATATTCTTCTCGCAGTGTTTTAAAGTCTATTTGCTCTTTTCCTTTTAACACCTGAAAGATTCCTGGATTATATACTGCGGCTCTTCCGAGCATTACTCCGTGTACTCCTATGTTTTGTAATCTTTTTACATCGTCTCTGTCTAGAATATCTCCATTTGCAATAATAGTTTTTCCTGTTTCTAAGCATTCTTTATAGACTGAATTATCTGCTGGTGAGTCGTAGTGTTCGTTTCCGTGTCTTGCATGTACAATATAGAATTCTGCGTTTGTGCTCTTGATTAAATTCAAATATACTTTGTGAAATTTTTCATATCCATTCATTCCTAATCTCATTTTTATGGAGCATGGATATTTTTCTTGAATGATTTCTAAGATTTTGTTTACTTTTGTTATGCGTTTGATCATTGCGCTTCCAATTCCTTGTTTAATCACGTAGGGGCTTGGGCATCCTAGATTAAGGTTGAATCCTTTGAATCCTTTTGATGGTGTAAAGTCTGCTAAGAATTTCTTTAGTGCTTCTTCTTTTCCTCCAACGAGTTGTATTTGTGTTGGTGTTTGATCGTGTAGTTCTATTTTTCTTAAACTGCTCTTGTTTTTCTTTGCTAAGCTGTCATATCTGGTCATTTCTGTAAAGGTTAAATCAGCTCCATACTTATAGCAGAGTGTTCTCAATGCATTATCGCTTGTTTGTTCTAATGGTGCTAACATGTAAGTAAATTTCATTTGTCCTCTGATAATACTTTGTAGGGTCTTGCGTGTTGGCGGAGCATGGTACTATTTCTTATATCGTCTTCTGTTAATATTCTTTTCACAACCCAGTATGTTCCTTTTTCTGGATTTCTTTTCATGTAGCCATAATTGATAAGTTCTCTTCTAAGAGTTGTTGAGTCTGAAAAATGTTTTTCTATAATTTTTCCAACTTCTTCTTCAGTATAGATGTGCTTATCCTTAAAATCTTCAAGAATAAGAATGAGTATTGCTTGTTTTTCTAAGTCATTTCGAGGAAACTTATCAGCTTTTGAGCACTTTTGAAAGAGTTCTTTTACATTGAAGGGGAATTTGATTGCTGTCATAAGTTTGTACGAATAAATGAGATTATAAAATATGCTGATAAATCAACATAAAACTTAAATAAAACTAATCTTAGTAAAAGCGCATGTTAGACACAAATCGTCTTGAAGAAGTCACAAGAGAAGACCCTATAGCATATGTTACAAGGTTTGGTTTCTGGCCAGTAGTCCCAAATCTTACGCCAGGAACGGTGAGTATTCATCAGCCATTTTTTAGTTATGATCAATTAACGCGTCCTGGTTCATATACGGTTTCATTTCACACAGTACCGGAGTCTACTCCTAATGCATTTTTACCAGGGGGTGAGTGGTGGGGTGCAACGTTTAGTGTGAGAGATCCTATGAATCCAACTCTTATAGGTAGGGATCTGGGAATTCGCTGTCGAGACAAGCCTCTATTATTAGAAACTCCTGAAGGAAGAGCTGTTGATGAGCTCTTGCGCAACCTTGCATTCGCATACGCAAGACATATTGTAGGCGGAGATGAGTTTAAAGTTCTGGTTTCTCCAAATCCAAGAGGAAAAAGATATTCTCCAATAAGAGATGCTTTCATTGCAGTTTGATCATGAAACATTTTTAAAGTTCTAATAGTGTAATGTTTCCATGAAAGAATATCTCACATTTGCTATTCCTTTAGCTCGTAGAGCTGGAAAGATTATGAAGGAGAATTTTTCATTAGGAATGAAAAAAGAGTGGAAGGGTGATACTTCTCCAGTAACTGCAACGGATCTAGAGATTGAGTTAATGGTACGTGCAGCTGTTAAGAAGAGATTTCCTGATCATGGTTTTGTGGGTGAAGAAAATGGTAAAACTGTTGAGAAAGAGTTTATGTGGGTTTGTGATCCTGTTGATGGAACGATTCCTTTTTCTCATGGCATTCCTACATGTGTGTTTATGCTTGCGTTAGTACAGAGGGGAAGACCTATCATGAGTGTTATTTATGATCCTTTTGAAGATCGTATGTTTACTGCAGAGAAAAATAAAGGAGCATATCTTAACGGGAAAAGAATACATGTTTCAAAAAATTCTAATTTAAAGAAGGCTCCATTTGGAGTGTTATTTTGGAGAGGTTCAAAGTATGATCTTGGAAAAACATATCTTGAATGCTTAAAGTGTTGTGGTGTTGAAGGTAGCGTTGGAAGTATTGGCTATGTTGATATGTTAGTGGCTTGCGGAGAATTAGAAGTTATAGTCTTTGCAGGAGAAACGGTATGGGACTCTGCTGCCCCTGATTTACTTGTAGGCGAAGCTGGTGGGAAGTTTACGGATCTCTATGGAGAGATTATTGATTATCGTAAGCCTGTGCGGGGGCATGTTGCAACGAATGGGATTGTACATAGCGAAGTCCTAAGAATTGTGAAGAATACATTAAAAGTTTCAAGAAAGTAAGAAATATGAATAGCCCCGGGAGGATTTGAACCTCCGTTACCGGATCCAAAGTCCGATGTCCTTGGCCGCTAGACGACGGGGCTGTTATGAGTGTTTTGGACAAAATTTCTTTTTTAAGCCTTCTGCTTGTGTTTGTATCTTCCTCTTCCTTCTACTTTTTCGAAGCGTTCAATAAATTCTTTATCAGGGTTATATCCTTGCATAACAGCCTCGAAGCATTCTTCCCAGACTGCATAGTGCTTGCTCTCTAGTGCTTGTCGTAATAAGTGTAGGTCTACAGCTCTATCTTCTATTTTTGTAGAAACAACAGAAAGCCCAAAATCGATAAAGTAGGGGATATGATCTTTAACAATGATGTTGGAGGTTGTTAAGTCTCCATGAATAATGTTTGAATCATGTAATTTTTTGATATGTTTTCCGATAAGTTTGAACATTTTCTTCTTATCAATGCTTGTTACACAGTCTCGTAAAACTTGTCCTTCAATAAAGTCCATAGTGATAGTCATGAGTTTATCATCAATTTTGTGAACTTTTGGTGAGGGTATGAGTTCTTGTACTTTTTCTAGTATTTTTGCTTCTCTTCGTGTTCTTGATTTTCGTAGGTCATTATCAATATGAGAAATTCTGTAGGATTTCGATATTCTTTCTTTTATGAGTAAATTCCCTTCTTTCTTGAGTACTGCTTCTGCTCCTTGGGCGATTATCATGGCTTTGAAAGCTTAAGTTACTTCTTTTTAGCTTTTCGGCCTTTCTTAGAATCTAGTATGTATTCTTGATTACCTTCTACGGTGGTTGTTTTGAGTCCAGAGTTCTTATTTTCTGGTTTTTTATCAAGCATTTCATTTAGTTTCTTATCAGCATATGCTTCTTCATCGGAGTTTCGAGCTACAGGTTGTGGTCGTTGTTGGCTTGTTTGTCTTGCAAGGTCTATTTTTGCATTAAGTATTGCTTTGTCAACAAGTTGTGATTTCCATCCTGCTCCTAATAGTTTTTTTCGTATGTCTCTGTCTTGTAATCCTTTTTTGAAGGAGACTATTGCATAATTTTCTAGGTCTTGTAATGATTGTTCTGGATTTTTCTTTACTACTTGTTGTGCGCTTCCTAGGCATTGATTAATTTCTTGATCGTTCCATCCTGCTTTTTTGCATAAGTCTTTGATGTCTTGTAGTTTTTTGCCTTGTTTCAAACTTCTTGTGATATAGTCTTGTAATTGTTTGATATCGTTTTCTTGTCTTGTTTGTTTGAGTTGTTGTTGTGTTACTGCTGGTTGTTCTATGGTTCGTATTTGTGTTGGTGTTAATGGTTTTTTGTCGTCTGGTTTCTTTTTTCTCTTCATGAGGTAGTATGCACCACCTACAATGATTCCTAAGAGTATGATTCCTAGGATGATCCATAACCATGGTATTCCGCTATCTGATGTTGTGTCTCTTCCTCCACTTGTATCACTGCAATCGCTACATGCAGTTGTTTCTAATGAGTCGCAGACTCCATCATAATTACAATCTTCTTCTGTTCCTCCGGTTCCTCCAGTTCCTCTTGTTGGTAAGTCTTTACATTCTCCGTTAATATTACAAACGCTTATTCCTGGTTCACAGTCTGCATCACAAGTACTACATAATTCTACTAAGTTTCCTAGGCTGTTACAGAATGTTGATTCTTTTCCTCTGTTGACACATTGTCCTACGAGTGTTCCGTCACTGCATTTGTCGCTTCCTGTTAGTTCTCCACATTGTCCTGGATCATTATCATCTGTTGAGTTATCACAGTCGTTGTCGAGTTTATCATTACAAGTTTGTTCTATGACTTCGTAATCATCAAGGTCATCGTATATTGCATTACAATCTTCAAATTTACCATTAACACACATTGCTTTTGTTCCGTTGCATACTCCTAATTGTTTGCTGCAAAGGATACTGGTTTGGTTTCCTGCGCATGGACAGTTTTCGTCTACGCTTCCGTCGCAATCGTTATCAAGTAAGTCTCCACATTTCTCTGTCTGTGGTTGTGTTACGTTTAAGCATACGCTCCATGTGCTATTGATACAGTCTTGGTGTCCTGTTCCGCATATTCCTACTCCTAGTCCGCATGATTGTTTTTGTCCTGTGGTGCATGCACATCCTTCGTCTCCGCTTCCGTCACAATCATTGTCTACAGCATCGCATATTTCTTGTCCTGGGTTGACGCTTCCTTGGCATATTCCCATGACGGTCATGTTTAAGAATAATTTATCAGTACATTGTTGTATTCCGAATTTACAAACTCCTCCGCTTGCTTCTCCACAACTTCTATTGAATCCTATTCCGAATGTTTGTGAGCAATCAAATCCTTCATCTACTGCTCCATCGCAATCATTGTCTTTTTGATCGAAGAATATTTCTGGTGTTCCTTCTACTTTTGGTGTGCATGTTTGCCATTTTGCGTTTTTACAGAGTTGTGTTCCTGCTTCGCATATGCCTACACTACTTCCACAAGTAATGTTTTGTCCTTCAATACATGGACAATTTTCGTCTACGCTTCCGTCGCAATTATTATCGAGATAGTCTCCGCAGAGGTCTGTTGTGCTATATCCTGGAATATTTGCATAACTACATCCAGGCCAAGAGCTTCCGGTGCATGTTTGTGCGCTTCCAGCGCATACTCCTTGTTGTCTTGGGCATGTTAATTGGAATCCGTCAGTACATGCGGGTGTTGGAACATTTGGTGGGACTCCTAAGAGATAGTCTGGTTCGCATACGCCCCATAGTTGATCTTCTCCGCATTGTTGGTGATACGTATAAGTTTTATTTTCTGGTGTTGGATAGCATACTCTGTAAACTCCAGGTGTACATTGTGGTTCTGGTGGGCATGCATTGTCGCTTCCATCACAGTCTTGGTCTATTCCATCATCGCAGAATTCTGTTGCGTTTGCATAAATAGTATTATTTCCATCATCGCAGTCTCCTGCATTACTACATACTCCGTCTAAGTCTTCGTCTGTTCCATCATTTTCGCATGTTGGGCATACGGTTGCGTTTCCATCACAGTTTTCATCGATACTGTTTCCGCATGTTTCTCCTGCAAGAGGAGATATTGTTCCGTTGGTATCGTCACAGTCTGGAACGGTTGCGCATGTTGATACGGTGTCATTGTCTAAGTCAAAGTCTTCATCAATGCTTAAGTCGCAATCATTGTCTATTCCATCGCATATTTCTGCTGCGTCAGGGTTTACTTCTATTAAATTATCATCACAGTCTACATCACTACAATATCCATCAGTATCTACATCTACACATTCACTGCTTGGTCCTACTAGTCCGCATGCTTCTGAGCTTGAACATATTTGATAATTTCCTGTTCCATAATATTTGTTATTTCCGCTTGTAAAGTTAGAGCTTGGGCATCCTGTAAAGTCACAGACGTATGCATAATAGTCTTGTACTGCATCTTCTATTTCTGTTGTTGCTTTACATGCAAATGTTCCGTCTGTTGAGACGCATAATTCTTCAGTGCATGTTCCATTATCGAATGATGCTGATCCGCAGAAGTTTACGAGAGGATGATTTAGTTTTACATAGAATCCTATAGTTCCTGATTCAAGTGTTGCTTCTTGGTTTTCTTCTCCCTCTGTTGATGAGAGTGTTGGGAATATTGCTTGTTCATAGTTTGCTGTTGTAGTAAGTCTTCCTAGAGGGATTGCATGTTCTGGTGGGGTAAAAGTGCCAACAGTTCCTGTTGTGACGCTTTCAGGAACTTCGAGAAGGGGTTGATCGAGTTGTTCTATTTCGCTGCTCTTGACGCATATTCCTACATGTCCTGAAATTATTTTTGCTCCTTCAGCAGTCCATCCATATTCAGTTTGTGCTTGTGTTGGATCAACATTACAACGATCATTAGCTTCATTATTTACTTTGATAGTTCCTGTTAATACATATCCAGGTTTACAAGGAGTAAGAGTTTCTTTAATTTGACAACAGTAGAGCGAACCAATGTCTAGTGCACTTCCAGTTTGGTCATTATTAATTCCTCCGCATACTGCATAGTCAGGTCCATAACGCTCACAGAATAGTGATGATGCCCTATCAAGAGGGTCTGTCTCTGATTGTAAAATAGTTCTTTGTGATTTGAGGACTTGTGCTTTAGGTGTTTTTGAGCAGAAGAGTTGATCGATTTCATTTTCATCTTCATAACTTGGTCCGAATCGTGCTCCTGTAGCAAGTGAGTTTTCTTCTGAACAATATGCTGATGCAAGTTGTCCTGATGGTGCTGCAAGATTTTCTTCTGATTCTTGGAGTTGTAATGTTGTTTCACAACAGTAGAATGTAGTAAATGATTCTCGTCTTGAATATTCCCTACCAACGGTTTGATAATCTGAGCCTCCGCAAACAACGCTTCCTTTAGGGCAATAGAGTGATGCTGCTGAATCAGGAGCGCTCTTAGCATATTCGCCAAGAGATACTGAATCATCTAATGGTTTTACTAAACATTCATCTCGTGCTTTTGTTAAGTATGCTATTTGATTTTTCGTGCAGAGGTCTACCCATCCTTTCGTGATCGTTGCTGTTGTGTATCCATTGCTTGTTTTTGCAATTCCGGTGTATTGTTGATCTCCATTACATCCATCTTCTTCATTTCCTATTTTGAAGCTTCCGCCAAATTGATATCCTTTTGGACAGACTGCCCCTTTTTGATCTGATGATACAATTCCTTGGTTTGCATTACACTCATCTCTTCGAATAATGAAGAGTGCTGGTGCAATAGTATCTAAATCAGGTAATGCGAAGCTTTCGCTTGGTGTAGTGTAGGGATTTTCATTAGTTCCTGCTTGGCATCCTGTTGCGCAGCAATGTTCTGCGTCTGCTGTTGGACCATAGTCTTCTCCATTACAACTTTCTTCGCATCGTTCCCAGAATAATTCGCTTCCAATAGTTCCTGTTGATTTGAGTCGTGTTAATTTTTCAAAGCATGTTTCTTCTGGTAATGTTTCTGTTGTTGTATCTTGAGTTTCTTCTTGTGCTGCTTCTTCAGTTGCTGGTATTGCGGAGCCACATGCTCCAAGAGTGATGCTGCTTCCTCCAAGCACAGGATCTGGATAATCATAGACATTTTGATAACATTGAGGTACACATTCTCCTGTTGCAATGACTGCGAATGTTGCATCGGAGTTTGTTGTTGCGGTTACGGTTCCTGTTCCGTCTCCATTACTTACAACATTACTATCTTCTAATGGAGTCCATCCTCCTGCTCCATCATATTTTGCAATGCGTAATCCTAATTCGTCTCCGCATTCGAGTGTTTGAATGTTATAGGTGATTGATACTTTTTGATTTGGACATGCAGTGTATGTATAGAGTGGGCTTACAGCAGATTTACATGCTTCACTTGTTACTTTGTCTGATCTTCTACAATCGAGATCAACATCTTTTGAACATACTCCTTCTGATACGGGGCCTGGCGCATTTCCTCCAGATGTTCCTCCGGAGCTTTTGCCTGAACCACTAGTGCTTCCTCCAGAACTTCCAGATCCTTCTTGTCCGTTAAGATCTCCGCCTCCGCTTCCACCGGGGCAAACATATCCCTCGTTTTTATTTCCACCGTATGTTCCTAGAGTGTACATTCCTGATGCTGCAGGTGGTAATGTGATAGATTTCCCGTCTTCAGAGGGGCTAAATGTTGCTACAGTTTTAAATGGCGGAGTGTCAAATGTTCCGAAGTCTTGGCAGTGTTCCATTGCGCTTGCTTCTGCGATAAAGAATGTTCCCCCTCCATCACTATGGACGTGGAATGTTACAGGACCTCCTCCACTGATAAATTTATGATAATCTTTCTCATCATCACAAAATTCTGCTCCGTTCCCTCCAGATTTTAAGCATCCATCTGGTGTATATTCTTCAGCAACAACAATAACAGTACAAAGTAAAATAAGAATTAAGAATAAAACAAACAATTTTTTCATTGGTGTTCATAGACCTCTGCAATGATTACGGGCAATTGTTCTGTTGAAGTGCCCTGTGTTATAGTTACGGGGAAATTAATAGTTACTCTAATAATTTCAAAAGTATTAAGATCTGGTCCTTGGATTAAGACTTGTGATGTAATAAGTTCTTCTTTTGTTGTTGCTCCAGGATAATTTTCTGCTATAGGTGCACAATTTTGAATGAAATTTGTTTTTGTATTATTTTCTAACCATTGTTTTGATAAGTCTATAGTGGGGAATGATGCGAATAAGGGATGTGCGACTCCTGTGCTAAGTTGTTCTTCTAAACAAATTTGTAATGCTTCAGTAAGTTCATCAGTATCTTGTGGTGCTTTTACTCCTGCAGGAGTTCTTAGTATAACAAAAACAATTGCAAGAATAATAATGAGGACTATACCGATAATAACAAATACAGTCACCTGACCTCTCTTATTCATATGTTGTGATGGCGCTATGATGCTTATTAAAGTTTACTTTTTCTTTTGAGAATTCTTTTTAATGAGTGTGTCTATAACTTCTTTTTTCCAGCCTGCTTTTTGTAAGGTTACTTGGATATTTTCTGGTGAGGTTCCTTTTGCAAGTTGTAGTGTAATATAGTCTTCTATTTGTTTGTAAGGATCTGCTTTAGTTGTTTTTCTTGCACGATCAAGTGCATCACTAACTTCTTTCTCGCTCCATCCAGCTGTTTTACATAAATTCTTTATTTCTTGTTCTTTCTTTCCACGTTGGAGTAATGTTGATACGTATTGATTGAGTTGGTAAACATTTTTGTGTTCTGATAGTTGTTGTTGTATTGTTGAGATTGGTGATGTTACGAGTTGGTGTTCTTCTGTTAATGGAGGATGTTTATATCTATAGAGTGAATATCCTATTCCTCCTCCAAGGATAAGTACTGCTAATATGATTTCTAGTGTTTTTGGGAAAAGTGATGTTCCTGCTAGTCCTAAAATAAGAATGAATATTCCTAATACAAGAAGAGCTCCTCCAAGGATTATGTCTTTCATGCTAGGGTCTTTAAGTATTGATGTTTTCTCTGTTTTTTTCTCTTGAGGATTATCTTTTGGGGTTGGCAACTTGTTGTCCTCCCTGTGGTTTTTGAGGTTTCTTTCGTTGTATGAGTGCTACAGCAAGTATGGCTAATCCTGCTACGAGTAAGGCTATTCCTAAGAGTTTTGTACTTCCTGTTCCTTCATCGGTGCTTGTTCCCGTTCCACCTGTTAATTCGCAATCGCTGCACGTAACTGATGATTCATTTGGATCGCAAATATCATCATAATTACATCTGCTTGTTCCCGTTCCGCCAGTAGTTCCGTCATCTGTTCCTTCATCGATAGGTGGTATGTAGTCTTCTACGCATTTTCCTGTAATGTCGCATCGTTCTCCTGATAAGCAGAGGCATGTGTTACATTTCTGTATTAAGTTTCCTCCATCACAGTAGTTTGGTTTTGTTTCGGAGCATTGTTTGTTTGGTGTTCCGTCGCTGCAATCAATGCTTGAATCGTCTTCACAGCTTAAGTCTTCAGCGTCAGTTTTGTTGTCGCAATCATTGTCTAATTTATCAGTACATGATACTTCTTCTCGTTCGTACTTGCTTACATTTGCATAATTACATGTGGGGAATGTTCCATTGACGCATGATACAGTAATTCCTTTACATACTCCTACGCCATTACATGATCTTGTATCTCCTGTGGTACATGGACAGTTCTCATCAGTGCTTCCGTCGCAATCATTGTCTAATTTATCTCCGCATTTTTCTGTTACAGGATATACTGCTCCTTCGCAAGTTCCATAGAGGTTGTTAGGTCCACATTTTTGTATTCCTGCTTTACATACTCCTGTTTGGTTTGTTCCACATGCTCGATCTTCTACACATCCGCATCCTTCATCAACTGATAAGTCACAATCATTATCAATGCTATCTCCGCATCGTTCAAAGGTGGGTATTGGTGCTCCTACACATTCAGTAAATCGTAATACTCCTCCATTATTTTGGCAGTATTGTATTCCGCTTCCGCATGCGTTTTGTCCGCATGTTCTATTGAATCCTTCTCCGTATGTTGTTCCGCATGGGCACATTTCATCAATGCTTCCGTCGCAATCATTATCAATTCCGTCTCCGCATGCTTCTTGTATGGGTAGTGTTCCGCTTGCGCAGGTGTTATTGTATTTTCCATTAACACATGCTTGAGTTCCTGCTTGACATGCTCCAGTGTCTGTTCCGCATGCTCTGTTAGATCCCAATCCACATAAGCATCCTTCATCGGTTACTCCATCGCAGTCATTGTCTAAATTATCACAACTTTGTTCTGATGGTTCATATCCTTGAACTTTTGTATAATCACATCCAGGCCATGCTGAGTTTGAGCATGTTTGTTTGCTTCCTGCGCATACTCCATATTGTCTTGGACAACTGAGTTGTATTCCATCAGTGCAGCTTGATTTACATACATCGTCTGCTCGTGTACAGCTTCCCCATGTGCTATTGCTTGTGCATGTTCTCTGCATAAAGCAGCTCTTATCTTCTGGGTTGGTAAAGCATTGTTCTTTCTTTCCAGGTGTACATTGAGGTGTTACTTGTGGTGTTCCACAGTCTGCTGGGCATGTTGTTGCTGTTTCTCCATTGTCACATTTTCCATTTCCACATGTTGGTGAGGTCCCATTTGCAAGACAGCTTGCGCTTGTACATGCACATACTTCTCCACTTCCACATTCAGAGTCAGTGTTACATGATTTTGAATTATTTCCTCCGCTAGCGGATCCTTCTGGGCAGAGCCATCCTTCATTCATTGCTCCTCCGTAAGTTCCTAGGGTAAACTTGCCACTTGATTTTGGTAGAGTGATTATTTTTCCATCATCTGCTGCAGTCATTTTTGCTATAGTTGGGAATGGTGGATTATTTCCAAAGTTTCCGAATGGTTGACATCGTTTAACTCCATCGCTATCAGGTTTCATTACGCTTGCTTCTGCAACGAAGAATGTTCCTCCACCGTCGCTTTTGAGTACGAATTCGAATCTTCCTCCGCTGCTTATTTTGTTTTCATAATCTACGTCATCGTCACAGTATTCTTCTGAATTTCCTGCATTTCTTGCGAATTGTAAACAGTCAGGTGATGGTGCATCGTCTGATGATAGTCTTCTACATTGTTTTTGTGTACAATTACATGTTTTAGAGTCTTCACAAGTAGTTCCGGGTTTACATTCTAATGTGGCTAAACAATATTGAGGGTTAGGTGCTGCTGGTTGATCTTTTGGTTCTAATTCGCTACAGAGTATTACTGATTTTTCTCCAGGTCCTCCGCCTCCACCTCCTGGTGGAATTGTTTCATTGCCAGGGCATGCAACTATTTGTCCTGCAGTACATTTGTCAACATTACCTACAACTTCTGCTCTCCATGCTGATGGATCTTCTGGCACTGGCCTTCCCTTTGCTTTTCGTAAACATATGGTATCGTATTGGTAATTAGGGCAGTATTGCCCTCCATGTGATGCACAATAGTCTACCATTTCTTGCATGGTTTTATCATATCCAGGAGGTAATCCAAGAAGTTCTGCACAATTTTCTGCTGTTGGTATAGTTCCATTTTCTTCGCATCCTACTGATGCATTTCCTGATTCACATTGTGCAATTCTGTCTTCTATTTCAGCTACCCATGCAGAAGTATCTTCTGGTATTGGTCTTCCTTTTACTTTTCTCATGCAGAGTGATGGATATGTTTCTGGTTTCGCACAGTACATTCCGCCGTTTGATGAGCATAATTCTTCCATTTCTTGTTCAGTAAGGTCTTTACTCTCATCAAGGCCTATTGCTTTCGCGCAATTTTCTTCTGTAATATTTGCTAATCCGGGATCTGCTGCAGTTTGACATAAGCATGTTGGATCGTCTAATGCTTGATCGCTTGCAAAGTTGTGACAATATCCGTTTTCGTAAACAACACATGCATTTCCTATAATGCTTACAACTTCTCCGTTAGGAAGTGTTACATTAAATGCTGCTCCGAATGGATCTATTTCGCAAGTTCCTGCTTGATCAGCTGATGGGTTTAATGTCTGTGTTTGTGAGTCCCATTTGAATCCTACACAATTATTTACTAAGCTAAAGTCTTGATCAATAGTTCCTTGTAAGACAATATTTCCATCAACTAAGAATATTCCATCTCCTTCTCCTACTCCATTTAAGAAGAGGTTTAGTGTTCCTTCTGTTGAATTTCCGTTATTGTCGAAGGTGAATCCTGCTGCGTTGATCGTAACTCCTCCGCTAATGATGAGTGTTTGTTGTCCCTCTCTTGTATCGCAACCAATGTCTGCTACGTATGCTTCTGTTTTTGTATATCCTTCAGGGATTCCCGTATTAATTTCAAAGGGTACGTCTCCACAACTCATAACACTTCCTGATGGTGCAATGTCTCCAAGAAGTTGTACAGGTATGGATAATGTTGGAACTTCATTATGTGTTTTAATGGTGCTTCCGCCTAGTTTGTTAAGATTGAACGCTACCCCTCCTGCTTCGAGGATGTATGCTCCGTTAATGTAAGTGAGCGAGCATCCTGTTTCGAATGTTGTACAGTCTAGTTGTTCATCGAGGTTATCTCCAGCAACAACTCCATCAGTTCCCCATATTCTAATAGGTGGTGTGATAAGGCTTGCTTCTTGTAATGCTTCAAACACAATATTTTGGTCTATTCCCGTTGTTGAATCTAAGGGTCCTGGTATATTATTGAGTTCTTCTGGTTGGAGTTCAAGAATAAGGATTAAGTCTTCTACAGGGATGTTTTGGTCAGGTCCTACTTCTGTCCAATCAATAGTTCCGGTTCCTCCTCCGCAGTCGCTGCTCCAAAAGTCTTCGCTACATACATAATTGAATTGTTTTTCTGGATCATAGGAGGAACATGCTCCAGGTGTGCATGCACAGGTGTAAGTACATGAACTTGCTGCGGTAACAAATGGTAGAATGAGAAGAGCAATGAGTACAAAAAATAAAAGATATTTAATAAACCGCATAGGCTAGAACGTATTTCTTCTCCTCATCGTCTTTTTGTGATGTAATTCTAAATATTATTGTTCCATTTTGATTAAAGGTTAAGAATCCATATCCCTGTGAGATAACATAATTTGCGGGTATTGCTCGTTGTCTTCCGAAGAGTGCTGCTGCTTCTGATCCTGTTTCATAGGTATTAAGGAAATCCCATGGTATGGTTATTGGTGTTAATGCATCGAAGGTCACTGTTTCTTCTTGTTTTGTTGCAGTCACAGGGTAGTTTGCGGCTAGTACGGTTTGTCCGCTTTGGAAGTCGGTGTTTACATTAATTTCTCCTGATTCTACAGTCCATCCTTCATTTGAGTATGAGGAATAGTCATTGATACAGTCGTTAAAGTGGTCTTTGAAGTAAGAATTTATTTCTTGATTAATAGTGATGAGTGAGGGTATTTCTGATTCAGCTCCAAAATTCCATACGGGGATAGTAATTGATCCATATGCTGGTTCTTCTCTATGTACTGATGTTGTAGATGCTGGAACATTATAGTATCCTCCTTGTATTCCTACTTTGATGAGTGCTTCTCTTCCTACTTGGTCTACACAACTCTCTGTGAATTCTTTGATATTGGTAGGAGTTTTTCCTCCGCCTGAAATATTGAGATTACTTCGGAATAAGAACAGAAGAGCAACAAGAACAACGATTACTATTCCTAGTATAACGAATATGGTTACTTGCCCTCTTTTATGCATGATCAAATTCTTGATGGCCTGTAATTTATATAGTTTGTTGTTAGTTTACTCAATAAGAAGTTGTGTTGTTGAATGAACTTTTAAGAATTCATACATTTGTTCGAAGTTCATATCGTAAGATACAGGGCCAACTTTTTCTGCTGATAAGTATTGATTACCGCTTGGCCATGTATGTCCACCATTTCCTATAATACAATAATCTACTTCTGAATTAGAATCGCATGACTCATAACGTACACAGGTAGCTTCTCCTTTGTTGTAAGTTGTAGTTGTTTGATTAGAACAATGATTATTTTTAGTCCAGAATGCAACTCTTTCTTCTTGAGAGGGTACAGTAAATTCTTTAGCTCCAGGTAAGCATCCACCACCAGGCCCTCCATCAATAGGAACACAAGGATCTAATGCTCCTTGAACATCCATAACGGCTATTGGTCTTGAAGGGTTACAATCATCAGGTATTGCTGGTGCTGCAACGGGTGCAACCGCAGCTATCTTATTTGGCAATTCGCAAGCTAAGCGATAGCTCATCATTCCACCATTTGAAATTCCAGTGGCATAAACGCGTTTAGTATCAATAGTATATTTTTCTCCAACTGCGTCTATTAATGCTGAAATGTATCCGACATCGTCTACATTGTTTTTGTATGCAGGTCCACAACAATCTCCTGTTGCCCATTTTCCTGAGTTCCATGTTAATGCTCTATGTTCTAACCATCCTGTTCCTTCTGGTACTACAAGTATAAATCCTAGTTTGTCAGCATCTCTATCTTTATTGTCAGCATATGCTGCTTTAATGCTTCCTCCACCACCGTGTAAGTAAATAACAACGGGTAGTGCTTTTGTTCCATCATAACTCGGTGGAGTGTGTACTTGGTATGTTCTTGTTATTCCGTCGTGTTCGAGAGTGTATTCTTTTGTGTTTGTACCGGGTTCAGGTGTTCGAGTACATGCAGTAATAAGAATTAATACTAATAAAAATAATAATGCATAACGATATCGCATGTATGTTCAACGTAAGAGGTAACTAATAAAACTTTAGAATTTCATTCCTTTCATATTTCCAAATTTTTTTAACATTTTTTCTGGATTTTTCCCTTTCATCATTTTCATCATTTTCTTGCTCTGTCGATATTGTTTTAATAAATCTCTTACTTCTCCAACACTATTTCCTGATCCTTTTGCGATTCTCTCTATTCTTGCTGTTGTGATAATTTCTGGATCTTCTAATTCTTCTTTTGTCATTGATTGCATTAAATATTTCCATTTTTCTAATTTTTCTTGTTGTACTTCAAGCATGTCTTTCGGTATATTCATATTTCCCATTCCGGGTATCATGTCGAGAACTTTTGTTAGTGGTCCCATTTTTTTCATTGCTTGTGTTTGTTCGTATAAGTCTAAGAAGTTGTAATCTCCTTTCAAGAATTTCTTTCCTAGATCTTCTGCTTGTTCTTCGCTGATTGCATGTTTTGCTTTTTCTAGTAGTGCTTCTAGATCTCCCATTCCTAAGAGTCTTCCTACAAATCCTTTTGGGTTGAATACTTCGAGATCTTCTGCTTTTTCTCCTGTTCCGATGAATCTTATTTTTGCTCCGCTTACTGCGCATGCAGTGAGTGCCCCCCCTCCTTTTGCTGTTCCATCTAGTTTTGTAATAATAACTCCCGTAACGTGCACTGCGTCGTGGAATGCTTGTGCTTGTGCTTGTGCTGCTTGTCCTATGTCTGCATTAATTACGAGTAATCGTTGTTCTGGTTGTGCGATTTTGTTGAGTGTTTCAATTTCCTTAATCAAATCTTGGCTTAATGCATCTCTTCCTGCTGTGTCAATAAGTAATAAATCATAATTTTTTATTTCTGATTCAAAACTCTTGTAAATTTTTGTTACGTCTTTTTCTCCTCTCTTACTAAAACATTTTACTCCAACTTGTTTACTTACTTGTTCTAATTGGTCTATTGCTGCTGGGCGATGAACGTCTAATCCCATCGTTGCTACTTTATGACCTCGTTGTGCGTAATATTTTGCTAATTTTCCTGTAGTGGTTGTTTTTCCTGATCCGAAGAGTCCTACCATCATGATAATATAGGGTTTCTTTCCTTCAGGAACGATTTCTGCTTTTTCTTCACCTAAGAATATTACAAGTTCTTCGTATACAATATTGATTAAGTGTTCTTTCTTATCTAATGTGGGTGGTGCTTCTTCATGGAGCGCTCGTTCTTTGATTTTGTTAGTTAATTCAAATACTAATTTGACATTAACGTCAGCTTGTAAGAGTGCTTTTTGGATGTCTTTGATGAGTTCATTTACGAGTCTTTCGTCTATGAATATACTGCTTGCTATCTTCTTTAAGGTACTTCTGAGCCCTTCTCCAAGTTTTTCTAAAACCATGTTTATTAGGCAGAACTGAAGGTTTTTAAGTTCTTGGGAAGCTCTTTTTGGTATGTCTATGGTCAAATTAGTTCTCTCAGAAGCAAGTGGTAGTGCGTTAGGTGCATATGCAGAAGCTATGGGATTTTCTAGAAAGTCAGAGTATCATTCTACAATATTTTACTCGAGAGAGTCACCATTATTTAAAAATCCTGTTTTAGAAGAAGGATTAAGAAGATCGTTACCAATACTTGTTGACTCTACCGTATGTTCAGCGCAGATATTTGGAGAGGGAGATTTAGTGTTAGCGCATAATGATAGGAGGATCATAGCACTTCGTGAGTATTTAATTCAAGAGGCTGTAAGGCAATGTGTCCATGGGTATTTCGAAGAAGAGCCAGATCCGAAACGCTTAGGTATAATTGCAGCGCATCTTAGTAAGAGAGATAATACTCTTCCCTACCCTCTTCAGCCTCACGTAACAATAGTCAAAAGTTTTAAAGGTAATGTAAGCCAAATACAAATACCTCAGATAGATTTAGTATATGACCAATATGAGTGGGAAGAAAACTAAAATGAAAAAAGTTGTGGTGAATGATTATCTTCAAAAGAAGTATACATATGTTTTAACGGCCCCTAGGGGTAAAAAATTTCATCCTGATTTTAAACCTGAAGTAACACCGAAACAAATGTTAGAGTTAGGAGTGTTTGGAGGTGCGTATTTTGATGAGATCCCTAAAGAATTTCCGAAATCATGGTTTACGCATGCAAAAATTTCAAAGTGGCATGAAGATCCTTCATTAAATTATTATAAAGTAAAAGCAAGTCTTTCTCGCTCAGTGTGGGAAGAAAAAGGTTGGATACATAAGGATGATCCTCGTGGATGGTTTCAATGGTATTGTCGATATTATATGGGTCGTCGTCATGTTGATGATGAAAGACAAATTAAGAGATGGAAAGCAATTGTCCGTCATGTTGCGGCATTAAAGAAACATTGTAAGAATAAGCCCCTATGTAGACCTAAGCAACGTCAAACATTATTACATTGGGCTTATGATCCGAGGAAAATTTGATGGAAATTACAAAAACGTATTATGCAAAAGACCGTAATTCTTGGAGAAAGTGGTTAGAAAAAAATCATAAATCAAAAAAAGAAATTTGGTTGGTGTATTACAAGAAAAATTCTAATAAGTCTCGCGTTGAGTATAGCGATGCGGTTAAAGAGGCATTATGTTTTGGGTGGATTGATAGCACTGCTAAGAGTATTGATGAAGAGAAGTATGCTCAGAGATTTACTCCTCGAAGAAAGGGGAGTAAATGGTCTTCATTAAACGTAAAATATTACAAAGAGTTAGAAAAGCTTGGTTTAGTTTCTGATGAAGGAAAGAAAGCGTTTGCAGTAAAGGTTGATGGTCCTACTTTTTCAAAAAAAATAAATTATTCTTGGCATAGAAAAAATCTTATGAAAAAGAATCCTTCAAAAGATGAGCGCATTGCTTGGCATAGAGAACATGTAAAAAATTGTGAGTGTCGTCCATTTCCTAAAAGTTTAGGATAATTATTTTGTATAAATAGTATGGTCTTTAATTTCTAGTTCTACTCTACTTCTTCCCCATGTTTCTATACCGCCAATAATTCCGCTTGTGTATCTTGCTCCTTCAAGTGCAGTGGTATTAGTATAGCCATGATCTATGAGGATTTGAACCATTTGTTGCATGGGTATTTGTACATGGATCCATGGTACTTCTTCTAATGGTGTTGAGCATGTTGGTGTGTTATCAACAAAGATGGTTTGTTCAGGAGGGAGTATTCCTGCATAGTATCCGTTTACATGGATAACGTTTGCTGCTCTTTGGTCTGTGCAATTGCAGAGTTCTAATTCTGTGTTAACAGTTTTTACTAATGCTCCAGCAGGTTGGTTTGGTGCAGTATATTGAAGAAGGTCTAAGGAAAGAGTTATACCATTTCCTGTTCCACCTAAACCTGCATAGTAGAGTATTCTTCCGAATCTATTTTCTTCTTGCGGACCAGGGCAGAGTTTTGCTCTCATATCAAACGAGATGGTTGTAATGTTAGAAAGGTAGGGAGTGTTTGAAAAATTACTTCCATTAACACCAAAATATTTAGTGCTATTTTTGTTTCTTGGAGTGTTAGTGTTTTCTTGGAGCCCTATATAGATATTTCTTGTATTACCACTGCTAAAATTTAAAGTGTCTACGGTTAAGTGCGCACTTAATTTGTCTGTAGTGTTTTTCCATTCAAAGTAAAATGGGCATGAAACATTAGGATTTCCAGGATCTTCATAGTACATCATTCCTGTGTTAATGGTGCAATTATGTAGAGGTTCATCCCATCCAATGGTATAAAATCCTCCTTTATTAGGGATTGTTCCATAACATTTATTGTCTGCACTGCTAGGACAACTTTCAAAATAGTAAGAGCTTTGAGGATCTGTTGTTGCTGCGAGTGCTGTTTTCATCCCTGGATCAAAGCCTGAAGCGTAACGAGGAGAAACACATCTCCCTTGTTCGCATATTGCTTTGTTGTTAGGGTTACAAGTGATATCTTTAGATGCAGGTTTGTCACCAGAGCAGTAATATTCTAAGAGTGTTTGAGAGTTTCTACAGTAATCAGTGTTCGTATACGTTTGATACTCTGCATTTGTCCATGTGATTGTTCCAAGATTGATACGCTTTATGCCACCATCAGTATCATTACATGTTATTCCGGAAATAGCATTTCCTGTGATGTGTGGTTGAATATAGAGGAGCGCTCCTAAAATTACGATTCCAATAAAGATTCCTACAAGAATGAATAACGTATTTTGATTTTCCCTCTTTTGCATTCAAGAATAAAAAAGGTACTAGTATAAAAATTATAGCCCTAATCGTGCTAGGATTTTTTCTGAATCAAATATTTCTAGGTTGTCTAGTTCTTGTCCGGTTCCTAAGAAGACTATTGGTTTCTTAGTGATGTATGCTATGGATAATATTGCTCCGCCTTTTTCATCAATGTCTGATTTTGTTAAAATGCTTCCGTCTAAATTGATGGTTGTTCCAAAGTTTGCTGCTTGTTCTACTGCGTCGTTTCCTACTATACTTTCTACGGTTAAGAGTGTTAAGTCTGCTTTACTTACATTCAATATTTTTTGTAATTCTCTCATTAAATTGATATTTTTGTGCTGTCTTCCTGCAGTATCTATTAATACGACATCTAAGTGTTTTGATTTTGCCATTGCTATTGCGTCGTATGCTATGCTTGCAGGGTCTGCTCCGTATGCTGCTTTGACTAATGGGACGTTTAGTCGTGTTGCCCAGGTTTCTAGTTGTTCTACGCTTCCCGCTCTCCATGTGTCTCCTGCTGCAATGATTACGTTGAGATTATGTTTTTTTAAGTAATGTGCTACTTTTGCTATGCTTGTTGTTTTTCCAACTCCGTTTACTCCGATGAAGGCAATGACAAATGGTCTTTCTTTTTTCTCTTTGATTTTTTGTAAGATGTCTATTGGTTTGATACTAAGAACTTCTTTGATGCTTTGTTTTAAGCTAAGTAAAATAATATCGTCATAGTCGCTTTTCTTAATGGGTTTGTCTACGAGTACTGTTTTCAAGTCTTTCTTGATTTTTTCTATAACTTCTACTGCTACGTTGTTTTCAAGGAGTGCTAATTCAATGTCCCAGAATAATTCTTCAAATTTGTCTTCTCCTATTTTTTTGGTGGTTACTTTTTCTTTTACGAATTGGAAGAATCCTTTTTTCTCTTGTATTTCTTCTTGAACGGGTTCTTCGATCTTTGCTGGTTCTGGTTCAACGAATTCTTTTGCGGGTTCTTCTACAACTTCTTCTACTGGTGGGATGGTCTCTTTGGTATCTTGTACTTCTTTGACTTCAACATGTTCTGGTTTTTCTAGTTCTTTAATAGGTTCTTTTGCTTCTTCTGTTACTTCTTGTTTCTTAGTTATTTTTTCTTTAAGTTTTGTAAAGAATCCTTTTTCGTGCGGTTCTTCAAGAGTAGGAGTTTCTTCTTTCTGAGGTTCTTTCTGTTCTTTTAATTCTTCTTTAATTTCTGGTTTTACTTCTATTGCTTCTTGGCTTTCTTGCTCTGGTACTTCTTCTTCTACTTTATCTTGGAAGTTTTCTACTGCCTTCTTGAGCTTTTCTTTGAGGAAATTAAACATTCTATTATTCAGAACTAAATTCTTTTAAAGGTTGTTATCCTCGAATTGCAAAGGAATCGCAGCGGTTTGATTGTTGGATAACACTAAAGGTTTTCTTTCCGTTTTCTTCGCTTTCAAACAGTCCGTTGATGCATGCTGTTCTTGTGTCGTTTGTTGCATCAAAGATGGTTCCTTCACAGTTGACAGCATCTTGATAATGGACATCAAAGATTTTTTGGCAGGTGAGTAGTCGAACTTTATTCAAGAGTTCTTCTTGGTCTGATTGTAATGAAATGCTCCATCCGCAGTCTGATCCTCCTGAGCTACAGAATCCTGGATCATAGGAGAGGGTGAATGTTGAATTGTTATAAATTCCTTGAGCTTTGATATATCCTCCTCGAGTAAAGTCTGCGTCTAAGCAGGTTAGAGTATATTGTTCAGGTGTTAGTCCAAAATTTTCTATAATACTTTGTTGCAATAATTCAGTATCATTTCCTAAACCATTGCTTACAATATTAGGGGTTTTATGAGTGCAACTTTGGAGTAGATTATTTTCAGTTGTTGGTTGTGGTGTGCATGCTACTAAGAATAGTCCTAAGCATAGTACTAACAATATTTTTTTCATAGCTATTTTTTTAGAAAATCGTTATTTAAAGGTTATGTCATTTGGTTCTGAAAAATATGCTTTTAAGAAACTAACATATTTTGTTGCCTCTTCTGGTGTTGCCGCATGCCCCCTATAACAAATAGCAACAACAGCGGATAAATTATCTAAAACAGCGCGATCGCTTTGATTTGTTGTAACAGAAATAAAATGCTGAGAACGAAATCCTACTACAAAGCTTCCAGGAGAAACTCCAGTTCCGCTCATGGAGGCTATACCTTCAGTTACAATATCAAGGCCTGTAAAGTGTTCTCTAACTAATCGCCTCATACGCTCTTCAGTGCAGTGTTCATTAGAGTCAGGTTTCCAAGCTTCATAGAATTCTGCGGGTACTTGAATTCCTACAGAGCATGAAGGAAGTTCTCTTTTAAGTGCTTCAAAAAAATCATCAGTTTTCATGTTATTGGCTAAATAATTTTTTTAGCACCATTGTTGCATAACTTCCAGCTGGTAAGGTAAACTGCATGGTTGCTAATTTTTTCCCTTTATGTTCTCGATCATTTTCGTATTTTATTTTGAAGTCTTTTAATTCTAAGAACATGTCTCGTTCATTTCCTTCAGATCGTAATTCTGGCATTTCTGGGAATAAGAATACTTCTTGTTTGATTCCTTCTTCGTCCATGATAGTCTCATAATAGGGTTTAAGGTCTTCGTCTCGTAGTTGTATTAAGTATCCTAGTAGGGGCACAATCTTATTTTCTACTCGTTCATTGCTAAATACGAGTATTCCTCCATGATAATCAGCTGTCCAGTTTTCATGGTATTGTGTTTCTAAATATCTTCGTACAACTTCGTTCCATAAGTAGCTTTGATATGCATTAAGGTAGAATTGTAACATTTTTCTTGTAACGTTTCTTCGAAGGGTTCCCATAGGGTCGTTATTATCTACTCTGAGTTTGAGAATGTCACATGCTTCATTCCAGTCTCTTTTGGCAAATGCTCTTCCGATAAGATGGTTAGTTCCTGCGAATCGTTGATCGTCGTAATAATTCTCTACAAAGGTTATAGGATTATAGATTTTATCTAGATTTCTAGCAATAATAGTGAATTTGTTCCCTGTTAATTGGCCTAGTTTTAATCGTTCGTTCCCTTTTCCTACATAAATTATTTCTATATCTTTGATGCGTATGGATTCTAGTTTATCTCTTGCAACACGGTGTGCGGAGATGTACTGTGTGGTTATTGCGTTTCTATCTTTAATGCCGCAATAATTGAATCTCTTTATAGGAACGTGTAAACGCTGCGAAATAGCATCTAACGCGTCTAGTGTTGTCCAGTTCGTTTTCTTAAGAATAAAGTAAGTATATTCTCCTTTAGGATCAAGATCTAATGTTAGTTCTTCTTCTACAATGAAATCTTCTGGTCTTTCTTTAAGGATGTACATGAAGAAATTGAAAGAACAATGGTTTTTTATGGTTTTCTTAAAAAAAATTAAAAATAAACGAGTTGAGTTTGTGATAAGAGGATGAGATAAATCATGCCACTAAATTATTTTTTCTTAGCAGCTTTCTTTTTCTTTGCAGCCATGAGTTCCACCTCTTTATATGATATGATTTTCTATGTATCAATGCTTTATTAAGTTATTCTTTTTGAAAAAATTTCTTATCGTCGTGATGAAAGTTGATATTCGTAAAAATTATCGTAAGGAATTTCGAGTTGTGTTGTTTGATGAACGTTTAATTTTTCCATAATTTTTCTAAATAATCGTATTGAATTTCCATGTGCGGAGATTGCAATGTTCAATTCTTCTTTGATTGCTAATTTTTTGAGGTCTTTCAAGAAGTTTTGTACTCTTTTTTCAACATCTGCGAATGATTCTCCCTTTGGTGGGCGTTTCTTGAAGTCTCTATGCCATGAATCATAATGTTCTGTTCCATAATGTTTAACAACTTCCCAGTGTGTTTGAGTAGCTAATTTTCCATAATCCCTTTCTATCATGCGATCATCAGTGAGAATAAGTTTGCATTCAGGGTGATACTTCAAGATTTCTTTCAAAGTATCTCGTGAGCGTGATAAACTAGTGCAGAATGCAACATGGATCTTCTTATGTTTGAGGCGTTCAGCAAGAATTTTTGCGTCTTCTTGTCCTTTCTTAGTCAATTTAGCATCGACATGGCCTGTAAAAATTCCATCACGATTATACGTTGTCTGTCCATGACGAAAAATATATATGGTTGCAGCCATTATTCTTGGAAGATATTCTTATTCTCTTATAAATATGTTGTTCTGATGTTCATTCATAAGAGATTGTTGACTTTGCTGCAAAACAGAGTATGTCTTTATAGGCGGATTCATTAACAAGTATTGCTATGAAATCACTCTCAGCATATTGTTCTCCAAGATGATCTTTTGCAATAAGTTGTCCCTTATGTACTCTTTCAAAGTTTTTTATAAGTATGTTGCATCGTTCTTTCTTTATAATTTTAAATACTTCATATATCTCTAGGGGAATGTCAAAATGTTCTGATGAGGCAAGTCTGCGTATATGTGTTACAACTTCGTCGATGTTTTCTTCTCTAGTATGAGGCCCGATCTCAAGACTAATCCCACAGTCCACATGGTCAATAAGTGCCTTCCCGCTAGCAACAGAAGTGGTCATAATTATTAATCGCTGAAGACCTAATCTTTTTGCAAAGGATATCTTTTTCTTTGAGGGGGAAGTAATAATTCCGAAGAGAGGACATTCATTTGAAGACGAATGTAAATCAAGCACGTACTCAAATGTTGTTAGTTGGGAACGTAAGGTGTGTGCAAGCTTTTCTTCATGATTTCCTAAAGGATCACCGGGAAATGATCTGTTGAGATCGGTGTCAATAAATCTCTTATGTTGTTTTAGTGCGTGTTCGTTTCCTATAAAAGAAGGGATGCCTGGAAGTTTTTTAACAACTTCCAGACCGTAGGGTTCATTGCCATGTATGCAATAAACTATAGCAAGGTTCATTGCGATCTCCCGAATCCAACGCAGAGTAGTGCATCACCTTCTTCAATATGTAGTCCTAACTCTTTTTTGAAGAAGGATGTTGCGTGAGGATGTGTTGGTTCTTCCCCATAGAAAAGACTTCCATAATACTTGCGTATTATTCCTCGCTCATCGCTGGTGCATCCAAGATGTTGGGCAAGTGCCGATCTCAAATTTGCTATTGCAGAAGGTACTTCAGATTTTTCAGGGTATGTCACAATGCAATAATTTTGCAGTGCTTTATACATTCTTGGATTTTGTGTTCTGAGACAGACTGCAGACTCTCCTTTTCTTGCTGTATCTGTTAATTGAGCAAAAATTCCTTTTCCCTGTGCATAAGGAGTAATCGCTACTCCTTCTACAATAAGAGAGGGAATCCCTGATAGTATTGTAGATGTATAGCTAGCCATAGCCAAGACTCTGTTTTGCTCTTCTGCAAGAAAAACTATTTCGGGCACTGTTGCATGGAGATAAATGTCCTGATAGTCCATCTGTTCTTTTCCAAAAGCAGATCTTACAACAGCAACAATTTCTTCAAGTTTTTGTGAGCCTTCATTGTTGAAGTAAGATTTTGGGTTTTCAACTCTTCTAATTGAAACGCCAACGAGAATAAGCTAATCGTTTTTCTGTAATTCCCTCCGAAGTAAGAGGGTTTTTTGTTCTTAAGTTCATTGTAGTTCCTCCTGCCTTTTTGGCAAAGTATGTTTGGTAATGTTGTTAATACTACTCAAGCTAAAAGAATTAAGCTGTGTTCTAGCGCCACCGATATAATGCTTGAGGCATGTGTTTAGAATATTCTAAAACTATTTAAATTTATAGCTAATATATTAGAGTTCAAGAAAGGAGTGGCTTGTTGGAGAATATAACTAATCAAGTGAAAGAAAGGTTATATAGGGTTCATGAACTTCTAAATTCCTATGAGTGAAGTTATTACCTACGAAATATTATTTGATTTGCTTCGTGAAGAAAAGGGAACGAATAGTTTAGTGAAATTAGACAAAGATTTCTATGATAAAGTTGCGAAGTATTTAGCAGAAAAAAAGGCAATTCTGGAATCTCAAGAAAAGAAGGCTAGTGTGTTTACTGCATCAGAGACTCTTAAGACGAAGAAACAGTTGGATAATATTCAAAGGATTCTAAGGGAATTTTATGAGAGGAGAGAGTTCAAGATTATTGATTTGGCATTATTTCAGTCAAGAACGAGTGAAGTTGTTGATCTCTCTATCATGTTAGAGATCGAAAAAGAGTTCTATTTTGCTGTTTTAGAAAGCCTTAATCTCTTCAGAAGAGAGATTTTGATGAGTTTATTAGAGGCTAAAACGCCTAAAATACCCTCTCGAGAGGCCTTAAAACCTAATTCTGATGTTACACCAAAAGAGTTAAAAACGGTGAGATTTGTCCAGGCCGTACCGAAATTCGTAGGTACAGACCTCAATGTCTATGGTCCCTTTGAAGAAGAAGATGTTGCTTCCCTTCCAAAAGCCGTAGCTGATGTATTAATAAAGAAGGAAAAGGCAAAAATCATATGAAAATCCCAAAAACTACAAAAAAATATTGTAAGCATTGTAAAAAGTATACTGAAATGGCAGTTGCTCAAGCGAAGAAACGTGAGCGTTCATCTCTCAAAAAAGGATCATTAGTAAGACTTGCAGCAAGAAGTTCTGGAAAGGCTGGTTTTGGTAATAAGGGTCGTTATTCTCGTAAAGCAATTTCTCAATTCAAGCGTACGGGAGCGAAGTCTTCTAAGAAGGTTGATCTTCGTTTTAAATGTAAAGAATGTAATAAAACAATGGTTCAAAACGGCGGTGTCCGTATGAAAAAACCTGTGTTTGAATAAGATTAGTACGTCCACTTTCCGTCAGATATATTTCCGTTCAAATTCTGTACTTGGTCGTGGAGTATTGTTCCTTTGCTTTCATTAAACGGGTACCAAACAACTAGTCCATTAGTGGTTAAGCTTGGATTATTGATTCTTCCTGATTTGTAAATAGAGGTTATTTCTTCTTGTGTGAGCATTCTATTGTAAATTCGTAATTCATCTAGATTTCCGTAGAAGTTTCTTGATACGTCTGATGTTCTCCTTCCTAGATATATTTTTGATCCTTTGGTGGATTGTTCTTCTCCAGTCCATTCTCCTTTGATCGTGAGCATTTTAGTTCCTGTTGGTATTCCATTAATGTACCATGTTCCTTTAATTCCATCATAGACGAAGGTGGCATGTTGCCATGTTTCTAATTTTAAGGTGCTATTGCTCCAGAATTCTACAGTGTTTCCTGTTGGGCTTTGCAATTCCATTGCAAGTTTTTTGTAGCGTGAATTTGTTGGGTCTCCCATGATTGCGATGTATTCGCTTTTTTTCTCAATGATTCTTGGTAAGACATTATTATCGAATGCTCTTGGATAAATCCATAGACTAATACTAAATTGATTTTGGTACACGTCTAGACTGCTATGGTCTGGTATGATGACAGAACTATTTATTCCGTTAAATTTCAAGGATTGTGGATCTGCGGCAAGAGCGATGCTGCTCATAAGAAGAGTGCCTAAGAATATCATCACCAGTATCACCGATTTTTGCATTGGGCACTCCCATAAGGCATATTCCTTTTATAGATTTAGACTATAGATTGCCTTTATTCTAACATGTCCTTTAGAAAGGTGGAAACCCTCAAGAAACCTAGTCCGAAAATAACATAACGTCCGAATAATATTTTCAGAAAAGTATAAAAGTGATGAGTACCACAGTAGATACCTAATGCGGTGTCTCACCACAAATAAAAAAAGGTGCTTAATTCATAGTTCAGATATCCCTAGTTACCACAAAAGTATTACTAGGAATATTCCAATACCACAAAACTGGGACAACCACTTATGCTTTGAAAACATAAAAGTTCCAAAAGCAACAAGCACCCCAAGTAAGACTGCTATCGCTATCTTATGGAATATTGGTATAGTCATGTTACACCCCCTCCAATCTTTTTCTCAAGGAGTTAAGGCAAACATTAGATACTCTTTAGATATCACATTGTGTTAGGAGGAGCTGACGATTGGAGTCAGCACTCTTAACCTTAATACCATGAGGTCAAAAATAGTGACAATAACATTTTATTCAGGATAATACAGCTCACGCTATTTTACCCGCAAAAGATTTAAATATGATAAAGAATAACAACCTCTAAATCACCCTAGATGAGGTTATTTTTTATCACTCTCAATTTTTTGCAGAAGAAGAGCAGATCAGCTCTTCTTACTCGCACCCATGTTTCACCTGTTTATAAGGTTTTTCCCAAATTATATAATACAGCCGTTCTAGACACGAAATACAGATATCATGATCTGATCATTATACAATCATGACTAAAGTATAAGCTAAGCATGAAAATATCTTCCAAGAATCGTAAGATTATGATTGAGCGCTTTTAGTAATAATTCATTATCTTGTGCTATAATATTCCTTGATCGTAAATAATTAAGATTCTTCATCTTAATGCTCGAGAAGACATTTTCAACAATACTACGGTATCTGTATATTTCTTTCCAAGAAGCATGATTATTCTTAAACTGTTCAAACTTCTTCCTCCAAAGATCACTCTTAGGTTTTTTACCAGTAACATGTTTAGGAAAATCAATATACACATCACGAATACCATTATCATTACAAAAAAGGTAATTATTCTTACTAGAATAACCAGCATCAGCCAATAAGGTAGTTAGTGTAAAACCGTTATTGATAACCGTTCCAACAAGAGTTTCAAACATAGGACTATCATGAAAAGTACCAGCAGAACTCATAGATCTTATTGACAAGGCATACAAAACGAGTAAGAAAGCTTATCGTAGTAGAGCCGAGTTTGTTCTTGAAGCAATACGTGAAAAAATAGACAAAGAACAAAAAATAAAATAATTACCGGACAGGGCCGCGCTATATCCGGACAAATCCTTATATTACCGGACTAGGTTCCCTCAAGAGCAACCTTTTTAAAGGGGATTTATCGATTTGAAGCTATGACAACTGAATCTAAGAGCAAGTTCATCCGTGTACGTTGCGCTAAATGTAAGAACGAACAAGTTATCTTTGGAAAGACTGCTGTAAATATTCCTTGCCTCGTGTGTAATGATGTTCTTGCTGAGCCTTCTGGTGGTAAGTCGAGAATCAAAGCGCGTATTTTAGAGGTCTTAGAATAAATGTGGTATAAAAAGAAAGGTTTTCCTGAAGAAGAAGAGCTTGTCTTATGTACCGTTACAAAAATTCTTCCCCATTCTGTATTCGTTACTATTGATGAATATGATGGTATGGAGGGATTAATTCATATTTCTGAAGTTACTCCTGGTCGTGTAAAGAATATTCGCGATTTTGTTAAAGAAAACAAAAAATTGGTGTGTAAAGTTCTCAAAGTGAATAGGGAAAATAATCATATTGACTTATCATTAAGGCGTGTTAATTTGGGACAACGCAAAGACAAATTGGAAGAATTACAATTTGAAGAAAAGGCTGAAAAGATTCTTGAGGGTTTAGGTAAGAAACTTAAAATCCCTATAGAAGAAATGTACAAAAAGATTGGTACTCCTCTTGTTCAAAAATATGGTTCATTGTCAAAAGCGTTCCAAGAGCTTGTTGATCAAAGAACTGAGTGGAAAGAATTGCAAGTTCCTGATACATTAAAGACTGATTTAATTTCTACAGTAAGAGAAAAAATAAAACCTCCTGAAGTCAGTGTTATTGGTACGGTTACACTAAGCACTATGAAGAGTAATGGTGTTGAAGTGATCAAGTCAGTTCTTATTGGTGCTGAAGAAGTAGCAAAGAAGAAGAATTTCCGTTTGGAGATTATGTATGTTGGTGCTCCAAAATATCGTTTAGTTCTTTATTCTCGTGATTTTAAATCTGCTGAGAAATGTATGGATGATATTGGAGAGTTTATTCTTAAAGAAATGAAAAAGCAGGGTGGCGTTGCTGAAATTATACGATGAGTATTCTCTATTGTAAGTTATGTGATATATTTACATTAAAACAAAACTGTCCGAATTGTAAAAAAATAACTATTTCTACCAAACCTGTTAAGTTTTCTCCTGAAGATCGCTTAGGAAAATATAGACGTATTACAAAGCTAAAAGAAGCATAATACTTATAAGGAGTGTTCTCTCGATACCGATATGAGTTTTGTTATTAAGGAATATAAGAAGAAGAAAATATCTAACCCTATTCTTATTGAAGGATTACCAGGTATTGGTAATGTTGGAAAGATTGCTGCTGATTTTATTGTTGATAATATTAGTGCTGAAAAAGTCTATCAAGTATGGTCTCATAATTTTCCTCACGCTGTATTTGTAAATGAAGACAACCTTGTTGAGCTTCCATTAATAGAGATTTATCATAAGAAGATTGGTTCTCAAGATTTTTTGTTCTTAATTGGTGATATTCAACCTATTGATGAGCGTTCATGCTATGAATTTTGTGAAGTATTGTTAGATTTCTTAAAAAAAATGAAGTGTAGGGAGATTATTACATTAGGTGGTATTGGTTTGAATGAGATTCCTAATGATCCTAAGGTGTATATTACAGGAAATAATAAAAAAGTGATTAAAGCATTTAAGGGTGAGAAGCTCGCATATGATATTTATGGTGTTGTAGGACCAATTGTTGGTGTTACGGGTTTGCTCGTAGGGCTTGCAGAACGTTGGAATCTTCCAGCAGTTGCGTTGCTTGGTGAAACGCTTGGTCATCCTCAATATTTAGGTATTAAAGGTGGAAGAGCTATTATTCAGATCTTAAATACGCGTTTCAATATGAAATTGAAATTAAAAGAGCTAAATTCTGAAATCCAAGATATTGAGAAAGAGATTGGTAAGAAAGTTGCGAAGCTTGAAAAGTTGAAGTCTCAGCAAAAGTCAAAGCTTGAAAGTGGTGCTTTGAAAGAAACAACATATATTGGTTAAACTTGTTTTAATGCTTCGAGTGCAACATTTTGTATACTTTCGAGCATAATGGGATCATTACGTATTTCTTCTTCTGTAAACCATTTTAGTTTTTCTTGTTCATCAGTTTCTTGTTGTTCCATATTAACTTGAGTGCATTTTCCTATAAACACGAAGTTTATGTGTGCTCCGTGATGTGGTGGATAGTCTATATGAACACGATGTAAGGGTACAATGTCTACTGCTCCTTCTTTCAAAGGTTTGTTGTACACAAATTCGAATTCGAATCCTGTTTCTTCTGCTACTTCTCTTCGTATTGCTTCCTGTGGTGTTTCTCCTTCATCGATGTGACCTCCTACAGGTATCCATGTTTGAACGTTTTTATTCCAAGTAAGAAGAACTCTGTTATTATGTACTAAGAAGATTGTTGTTACCCAGCACTTGTTTTTCCAATTAATGTGAGACATGAGAATAAAGTTATTGGTCTTCTGTGCTTTCTACTAAGAAGTTTGCTTCAATGCTGTCTTTGTAGACATAGTCTAGTTTGATTCTCAATGGTCTTTCGAATGCAATGTCTTGTAATCCTGATGTGCTTACGGTACAGCGTACTGTTTTCTTTCCTGAGATTAATCGTACAACTCCTGTGTCTCCATTGAGTGTTGAACAGTCAATGGTGGGATTATTACTTCGTGATAAGAATGCTACATTAACATTAACTTGATCATCTACATCAGAATTAATTCCGCATGAGTCGCTAAAGGTTCCTGTGGGGAATACGTCTCCACTTCCTACTTTTACAACATCGAAGGTGAATTGTATTGCTTCGCTTCCTCTTGCTCTTTGAGTGAATTGTTCAACATGAACTGGTGCTCCTGAGTTTTCTACATTGATAGCATCGTTGTCAATATCACATTGGTCATCTGCTTTTCTATCGCTTGCTTCGCTTTTGAGGCATACGTCTGCTACTGCTGTTGTTCCGTATTCATAGCATACGTCTGCGCGTAGGTCTACGGGGAAGTCAAATGGTAGTAGGTCTTGATAGCTTGCATCTTTGAATCGTACTTCTGTGCTTTCTCCGTCTTGTATTCTGTCTCTAAGTTTTTTTACGCCGAGAACTTCAATATCGTTTCTTTCTGTTAAGCTTCGTAGTTTGAATGCGTTTTGTTCTATTCCGTTGAGTGTGACGATGATTTGTCCTGGTGCAATGTCTTCTTCTCCTGTATTTTCTGCAAGGAGTGTTATATCGAATGATTCTTGTCCATCATCGAGTACTGATTCTGGTGGTTCTCCTTCTACGAAAGAGATTGTTAATCCTTCATCTCCTCCAACATATCTTCCTGTTGGTAATGAGCTATTTCCAGAGTTGGTACATGCAGTAAGAATAAGAAGTAATGTTATTGAAATTGCAATGAGTATTTTTTTCACCGTTTTTTGCCTCTTTTTAATGAATGTTATTTGTTGTCTTGGAATTTATAAAGTTTATCGTATAAGCACGACTCTGAGATCTGCGATTTCCATATCACTTTGGGGTATTATTTTGAGTACGTTATCTCCTCTTCGTATGGTGTCTGTAATATCTCTTGTGTAGAGTGTATCGTCTGTATTGAAATTAATTTGATTATCATTGATAGTTATTGATCCTTTCTTTCTTCTATTGTCTTCATCATTAACGAATCGTATTTCAAGTACTACTTCTCCTCTTGAGCATTCTGCGTCGCAGTCATCGAGGCATACATCGAAGCAGTCGTTGTCGCTTCCACAATCATCATAACAATTATCTCTACAGCTTGCGAAGCAGTCTGTATTAATATCGAAGTAGTAGTCATCATCAACTTCAAAGTTGTAGGTTGGATAGCTTGCTTGTCCTGTCTTTACTTCAAGAGTAAGGTCGTTTAATTCATAGTCTCCTTGATCTATTCTAAATTCGAGATTGTTTGTTCCTGTTCGTAGTTTTTCTCTTGGTAGGTCTATTGTTTGTTTTCCTACATCGCAGACAACAAAGTCTGATTTGAGTATTCTATCATTGAGGAGTATGGTTAAGTAGCCGTTTTGTGCTATTTTTATACAATTAAGATAATAACTGAGTTTTGCGCTTTCTACGCCGTTTCGTTCATTTGGGCTTAGTTCAAAGCTTCTTCGTACGATGGTGTTTGCGTAGTTTTTATCAAACTTGATGTAGACATTTTTGAGTTTGTATCCTTCCCATAAGCTTCCTCTCACTCCCATCTTTAAGTTATTGTTTGCGCGTAGTGCGTTTGCGGGGATGTCAATGGGGATATCGTTGCTTCCTATTTCTTGTTCAAAGATGGTTTGTCCATTAAGTTCTATGTAGAATGTGCCGTCTCCTTCTTCTATGAAGAAGTAGAGTTTTGCTCCGGTAATATCTTCTAGTCTATCTGCTGAGAAGGTGTAGGTCTTTGTTTGTTCGCTAAAGGGTGATTTTTTTACTTCTAATGCTGTTGCTAAATTAAGAGTGCTAGATTCTGCTCTTGTGAAAAGTATTGCTGGTGGAAAATCTCTTTTGATAGTGTTTCTTTCAAAGGGATGTAGTTCTCCGGGTATTGCGCTGAGTAAACTTATTCCGTTAATGGGGCCATAATCACCATAACTTCCATTTCCATCTCTGTAGTTTGGATTTTCTTTAAGAAGTTGATCACGATCTGCGGGAGGAAGGAGAAGAACATATGCTACAATGAAAAGTCCTATGAGAAGAACAAGCGCTGCAATGTCAGTTCCAGCAGTAGGAGTTACAACACCTTTTTTGTTACGAAGCATGACTTCTTGAAAATCATCCCCGATCTTTATAAACCTTGCTGTGATTGCCTAGTCTATGAAGCTCATTAAGAAGGATTTGAAGCATGGTGTGATCATTGTAGAAATTGTAAGTCTTGATGATTTGTGGTATGTTTCTCAGGTTGTTGATGCTCATGATGTTGTAAAAGGGAAAACTTCTCGTAAAGTAAAATTAGGTGAGGACACTTCAAAGGTTGTTAAAAAAACTTATACTCTAGAAATTGAAACAGAAAAGTTAGAGTTTGGTATGGAATGCTTACGTGTTCTAGGAAAAGTTGTTTCAGAAACTGAAGATATTCCTAAAGGTTCGTATCAGTCTATTACGATCGAGATTGGTTCTATTATTACGATCATAAAAAAAGAATGGTTACAATTCCAAGTTGATCGCATTGAAGAAGCGACTCGTGATATTCCTAAAGTGTTATTAGTTGTTGCTGATCGTGGTGAAGCTGCATTCGGAGTGTTAAGACAATTCGGAGTTGAAACGTTATCAGAAATTTCTGGTGCTGTTGCTAAAAAATTAATGTCTGAAGATATTCGCGAAGATTTTTTTGGATTGATTGCGAAAGAGATTGTTGATTATGATAATCGTTTAACTCCTGAGTATATTGTTGTTGGTTCTCCAGCATTTTGGAAAGATGAAATTTTGAAACGTGTTGAAAAAATAAATCCTAAAGTTTCTAAGAAGATGGTTCTTGCAACAACAAGCAGTGTTGGTAAATCTGGTTTACAAGAACTCGTTTCTCGTGATGAGGTAAGAAAAGTACTGCAACAAGAGAGGGTTATTCGTGAAGCAAAAGTTGTGGAAGAAGTTCTTAAAGAGATTCAAAAAGATGGACCTGTTGCGTATGGTATGAAAGCTGTAGAAAGTGCTGCTATGGCAGGTGCTGTAAAAGAACTAATTGTTGCTGAAGAGTTATTACGTAAGTCGAGGGAAGAGAATACATTTGAGCCGTTGGAGTTAATCATGAAAACTGTTGAGCAAACAAAAGGTTCTGTAATGATTATTTCTTCAGAGCATGATGCAGGTAAACAATTATCTGGTCTTGGTGGTATTGCTGCATTGTTGAGGTATAAGCTTTAGAAGAGTTTCCTCGCATACCATAATAATCTTGGTTCTGCTAGTGCTAATTTTAATACAAACTTGCTCGGTGTATCTCGTTCGTGTGTTTCTATGATTTTTCTTGGTTTTTCTTTCAAGAATAATTCTACTAAGTGATTGTAGTCTTCTTTGCTAAATTTCTTCATCATTCTATGCATCCATAATGATAATAATAAGTCCGTTCCGAATCGTTGTTTGCATTGTCGTTGATAGTTTCCACCTTGAACTAATACGTTACTCAATTCTTGTGCGCCCATTAATCCATATACAATACCGCCAAAGGTAGTTGCTTTAACATGGCTTGCTGCGTCTCCTAACAAGTAAATATTATCATGTTGTATGTTCATGGACGGATTATAGACAGGTATTGGTCCTGATTGCCATTCTATAAACTTCAAATTCATATCTTTTGTCATGTCTTGTAATAATGGTAGAGAATGTCCATAATTTCCTAGTCCTATTCTGCTTATGTTCTTATTTTCTGGTACACTCCATCCGAATGTTCCATAGCCTAAATATACTTCAAAAGTATCTGGATCAAAGTTTCCTTCGTATCTTCCCTGTATTCCTACGATAGTTTCGTATTTTTCTCCAATGAGTCTTGCTACGGTGCTCTTGAATCCGTCAGCTCCGACTAAGATGTCTGTTTTTTCTTCTGTTCCGTTACTAAATTTTAATTTGATTTCTTTTCCTTGTTCTAATTCTGTTAATCGGTATCCTAGTTTGTATGTTGCTCCTTGTTTCTTTGCTTGTTTGTGAAAGTATTGATCAAATAATGTTCTATCTACAATATAGTTTGGTCTTTTCAAATCTAAAGTTAATGTTTTTCCATTAGGAGAGTGTATTCTTACTTTGCTAATAGTGTTGACTAAATATTCTTTCTTGATAGGAATAATATCTTCAAGCATTCCACTCATAATTCCTGTGCATTGGATAGGTTTTCCTATAGTTTGATGTTCTTCATAGACGGTTACGTCTCTTCCTTGCTGTGTGAGAAGTTGTGCTAAATATCCTCCGGCTGGTCCTGCTCCAATGATACTAATCATAGTGTTTTGAAGGTGGAAATCTTTTTAAGGGATTCTGCGCTGTTCCCAAGTAATGAGTATTACTACTACATATCGTGATTTTCGTCGTATTCGCGAGATTGTTAGTGTTCTCTTAAAATATGAGTTAGGATGGATTGTTGATGAATTAAAGCTTTATTCTCCTCTTGGTACAAAGACGAAATCTGACTCTACATCAAAACCTCAGAATCTTCCTGAACGATTAAGATTATCTATGGAGGAGTTAGGTGGTGCGTACATAAAGTTGGGTCAATTATTGTCTATTCGTCCTGATTTAGTGCCTCGTGAATATTCTGAAGAGTTATCTAAATTACAAGATAATGTTCTTGCTCTTCCTTTTGAAGAAATGAAGGTTATTATTGAAGAGGATCTGAAGCGTCCTGTTCACAAAATTTTTGATTTTATTGATGAGAAACCTATTGCTTCTGCTTCTGTTGCGCAGGTATACAAAGCACGTTTAGTAACGGGTGAATTAGTTGCTGTCAAGATTCAGCGTCCTAATCTTGATCAAATTTTCGAAGCTGATATTGATTTGTTGCATCATTTAGCTGAATTAATTCAGAATCATAGTGAGTTTGGTAAGCAGATTAATCCTATTGCTATTGTTGATGAGTTTAAGCGTTATACTGCTAATGAGCTTAATTTCTTAGTTGAAGCAAAGAATGCTCAGAGATTTGGAGAGTATTATAATGGTGATAAGCATGTTAAGATCCCTAGAATTTATCCTGAATATTGTTCTAAGCGAGTATTAGTGTTAGAGTTCATTAATGGTATATCATTACATGAAGTCAAAAATTTTAATGAGTGGCGTTCTTCTCGTCAATTAATTTTAAGAAATGTTGTTGGTTCTATGACGTATCAAGTTGCTGAGTTAGGATTCTTCCATGCTGATCCTCATCCAGGTAATATTTTTGTTATTGGTGATAATCGTATTGCTTACTTAGATTTTGGTATTGTTGGTGAATTAAAAGATGATGAGAAGAAGAGTGTGCAAAAATTGTTTATTGCGTTGGTTAATGCTGATCGCAAATTATTAGCTGCATCTTTAGAAGATTTGGGTTTTGTTGGTCAGAATGTTGATCTTGAATTATTCCATCAGGATTTGTCATTTAGACTTGGAAAATATCATAATGTTTCGTTACAACAAATGCCTATTTCTGATGTCATGTATGATTTATTGGAATTAGCTCGTAAGTACAAGATGACCTTGCCACCTTCATTTGTGTTGTTAGTGAAGGCTGTTATTACCATTGAGGGTATGGGTAAGGAAATTGATCCAACATTTAATTTTGTTAAAGAATCAAAACCATTTGTTGAAAAATTAATGATGCGTCGTATTAAATCAAGAAAAATGTTAAAGAATGTTCAACAAAGATTTATGGAAGTTACTGAAGCATTAGTTGATCTTCCTCAAGATATGAAGAAAACGTTAGATCAGATTAGGAATAGGGGAGTGAATATAAGAATTGATGATACAGAAGTTGAAGAGTTAGGTGTTGAGATTGATCGTTCTGCGAGTCGTATTACGTTCAGTATTTTAATTGCGGCGTTTGTTGTTGGTGCAGCATTAGTTATTCTTGCAAAGCTTCCTCCGTTATATCAAAACATTCCTATTTTAGCGATAGTTTTATTAATAATGGCTATTATTACGTTGTTTATCCTGATGATTTCAATTGCGCGGGAGAAGAAGAGGTGAACTTATGGTTATCGCGACGTTAAAACGTGGATTAAGAAATATCCATCATTTAATTTCTCCGAGAGCTCGTCGTGTTGCAAAAAATGTTGCGCGTGAATCTCTACAAGAAGGACGTCGCGTGGGCCATAAGATTAATGCAGAACTAAAAACGCAAGCGCCAAAAATAAAGAAAGCTGCTGCTCAGGAGAGTAGGGTGTTTGCGGAAAATATTAAGCATGCTGTTGAAGACAAACCAAAGCGTTCTTCCAAAAAGCGTAAGAGTTCTAAGCCTCGTAAGAGAAAGTGATTGAGCTTATTCTTATTATTGTAGGCCTTGTTGGATTATTTGCTGGTTCTATAACGGATATTGAGCGTCGTGAAATTCCTAATTGGATTAGTTTTAGTTTAATTGCTGCAGGGCTTGGTATAAGAGCTATTGGTGCTATTGTTGAACATGATGTGATGATGTTTTTTGCTGGTTTAGTTGGTCTAGCAGTAATGGCTATTATTGGTGAAGGATTGTACTATTCTCGACAATGGGGTGGTGGAGACACAAAATTATTGATGGGTGTTGGAGCATTGTTTGGTTCTATTTCTATAGTACCATGGTTTTTATTTCATTTCTTAGTAAATCTAGTTATTGTTGGAGCAGGGTATGGAATTGTATGGAGTATATATCTTGCTATTCGTTATCATAGGCATTTCTTCAATGGTCTGAAAAGAATCTTTAAAGAGGTTAGAGTTCAGTGTGAGGTGTTTAGTGGTTTAGGGGTATTATTTCTTCTTGGAAGTTTTGCAGTGAGAAATACTATTTATAGCACATTATTCTTAATACTTGGGGGAATATCTATGGGGTATGTTGTTCTCTATCTCTTTGTTAAAACAGTAGAAACAACGTGTATGTTTAGGCGTTTGAAAGTAAAAAATCTTACAGAGGGTGATTGGATTGCTGAAGATGTTATTGTAAAAGGTAAATTAATTTATTCAATGAAAGAACCTGGTGTTTCTAAGCAGCAAATGAATTTATTAAAGAAATTAAAAGTAAAAAGAGTTCTTGTAAAGGATGGTATTCCGTTTGTTCCTTCGTTCTTTATTGCATTGATCATAACGTTATGGTTAGGTAATCTTGTATTGTTAATTCTACGCTAACCGCCTGATGATGTTGGTGGTGGTCTAGCACTAGCTATTTGTTGTCCAGCTAAGAGGTCTGTGCGTGCTAATTGAACAGAACTTGCATAGTTTGTTATACATTCTACAAATTTCTGTGTTTCTTTGAATGGTGGTACTCCTCCATATTTTTCAACTTTATCAGGTCCTGCATTGTATGCTGCAAGAGAGAATGCTAATTTCTTTTCTTGGGAATCGGTTTCTTTTAGAATTCCTTTTTCTATGAAAACAGCTTCATTGTATCGTAAATAGCAGAGTGCTCTATCTACTGCTGGTTTTGCTTGTTCTCTAAGTTTTTTTGAGTCTCCTACTGGTGGGTATTGATCAAATTTACATGCGCAGTAAATTCCTGGTTTTGTGTCTTGAACTTTTCCTAGGGAGTTACACATGTCTCCTGTTGGTTTTCGTAATAGTCCTCTCATGGTAGGGTCTTGGATCTGCATAAGTCCATATGCTCCTTGAGGGGATAATGCTGTGGGTCTTCCGCTTGATTCTAAATCCATTACGACTTTTGGTATTGATGGGTCGTATCCATAACGTGGTGCAACTTCAGTGAATACAGAATCATGTTGGTGGACAGATTTAGATACAACTCTTGTTCCATCTTTACAAGAATATTCTGTAACGAGTGGGAGGCTCCAAGGCATTTCTTCTGCAGTTACTTGGTCTCTTTCAAGGAGTTCATCAATAGCTTTTTCTTCTACAGGTAGGGGTTCTTCTACTGCGAAGGTGTTTTGTAGTTCTCCATTTTCTAGAGCAAATCCTATGAGTATATCATTTCCTCTTTGAGTTGGTGCTGCTGACATTTGATGTCCGTTCATATCAGTATAGGTGATGGTCGGATGGTTTTTGAGATTTTTTGTGATTGCTGTTTCTCCTATAGTTACAGGATTGAGCATTCCGTTATGGAAGTGATATTCTATTCCCTGTGTTTCTATTCTTGCGTCTGCGTTCTCTTTGAAGTTTATAGTATTGCTATCTAAAAATACGGTGAATCCTGATGCTTGGGTCAGTTTGTATGCTTCTGCTCCATTAATTTTTTTTATTATAGTGGTTAAGGGTGAGAGTTGTTCTGATGTTAATTTATTTCCAATAATGCTTATTGCACAGCGTTCTCCGCAGTTATTGAGATTGTTTGCATTGAGATTGATGTAGATTGGTTCTTTTGTTTGAATGCTTACATCATTATTGGGTATTCCTGCGTTGGTATCAAGTCTGCTTCCGGTGAATAATGTCATGTATTGATCTCTTCCTGATTCTCGTGTGATTGCGAAGCTTCCATAGACTGTTTTTTGGTCATCGAGCATTAAAGAATACGCGTCATTTGCTCTGATCATTCTTAGTTCGTTAGGTCCATTGTCAGAGCGTGCAAAGTTAATGACATCTCCTTTCTTGAGGTCATCATAGGTATATCCGTCGATGGTGATGTGAGGAGTATCTTTCTCAAGTTTTGTTTGTAGTCTAGCGAGAAGTGTAGCTTTTTTTCCATCAGCTCTATCGATAATGTGAGAGGTTATGATTGTTCCTTCTCCAAGATTACTTAAACAATTTGTTCCTGTCTCAGTACAATAAGTTATACTGGTTCCTTTTGTTATGGTGATGGTTTCTATTCCTAATTCTGGATTTCTAGTGAGTGTTAAGCTTTCAGCACCACTTATTGTTTGATCTAAGAAGTGCGCTTCTTTTCCTTGCATGGAATTTAAAGTATATTTGTTAGGATTTTCTTTATCCTGTTCTATTTTTGTATCTGGTGGTAGGCGTAAACGAATATTTCCTTTATCATCTTTAAGGATTAGATCTCCTTTTTCGGTAACACTTGCGGTTCCTTCTTCTCCTTTTTCAAAGAGTGCTTCAACTAATTGTGCATTTCCTTGGACTTGACTTAGGAGGTTTACTGCTTTTGCTTGTTCTGGTGTTAATGATTTCATTGTTTGTTCTAATACTTGGCTTTGTGCACATCCTAGGGGGTTAACAGTGCATGTTGCAAGTTGTTGTAATTGTCCTATATCGGGATCTTTCTTTCCTGCTTGTGCGAGAAATGCGTTTAATGCTGCTGTTGTTGGGTCCCCTCCAACAAAGCTTGCGATGAGTTGTGCTGATTCGCTACTTCCTGTTGCTTTTTCTATTCCCATTGCTCCGTATTGATTAAAGGTCAGTGCTGCAAAGTTTTCTAAGTTTGCGACAGCGAGAGTGCTAGAGCTTAAGATGATAATGAGTAATGCGATGAGTATTGTTTTTTTCATTGAGTATCACCATTTTCTACAGCGATAATGTAAGTTTCATTTGTTGCGTTGAGTGGTGTTAATTGTATAAGTGTTGCGTTGTCAAGTATGACAGTCTCTGTTTTGAAGATATTTTGGCTAACTAATAATCCTAGAGGAAATTCTTGTGGTTGACTGACGAGTGCATCCGCTACAGATTGAGTTATTTTTAGAAAACTATAGAGGGGTACTTTGATAGCGTAGGTGTAGGGGTAATCATTTCGTATGTTTGATTGTGCAAGGCTTAAGGTAAAGGGGTAAATGAGTCGCGCGTTTACTCCTTCAGTATCGATAGTAACGGTTGTTGCAGGTTGTTCGAAGGTAACGTTTAATGGTTTGGTGCATTGGAAGAGTTGTTGTATGAGGTATTGTTGGAACTGTGATTCTAGACTTTCAGAGTTTAATACTTGGCTTCCATTTTGGGTGTATGCGTAGGGTATTTCTGCGCCGTGTAGATTAAAGGTCTCTCCTGAAATGTACAAATGTCCTGATTGTTTCTGTGTTAAGAATACGGCATTTTGTAATCCGTCTTGGAAGCATTCTTCTACATAGTTTCTAACGTTTTCTTCTTCATCACTAAAGGTAGTGGGATTTGTTTGTGGTAGGATTGCGTCTTTGAGTGTTGTTCTGTAGTAGACTCCGATGCTAATGATAATAAGAATGAGTATTCCTACTGTAACAAATATGGTTGTTTGCCCCTTCCTCTTTGATTGCATGAGTATGTGAGTGTTTGATTTGTATTAAAGTGTTATGGAATTCTTCTTCGAGGTCTTGGTTCTAAGTCCTCTGGTGGAGTTATTGGTTCTTGTGGTACGACAACTTTTTCTTTGGTAAGTTTTTGTGGTGTTTTGATTTTATCTTTGAGTTTTTCGCTTAGTTTCTTGAGTTCATCAGGTGTTGGTTTTCCGTAGGTCCATTCGAATGTTATTCCGTCTCCTTCATAACGTGGGATTATGTTGATGGTTGCGTGTGGTAGTTTTTGTCCTGCTGCTGCTCCATTTGCTACATGGATATTTGTTGCGTCAGATTCTAGGATGTCATACTGTGCTGTTGCGATATTGTTTGCTACGAGGAATGCATGTGCTACAATTTCTTCTGGTAGTGTTGCAAAAACGCTTGCGTGTTTCTTTGGGAAAAGAATGGTATGTCCAGCACTTGCAGGGTTTATTTCTAATGCTGCCATAACGTGTTCATCTTGATAAATAATATGGGCAGGAGTTTTTCCAGAAATAATGTTGCATATTACACATTGTTGTTTTTGTAGTTCTTCTAGTTCTTCAGGTGTTAATGTTGCTAAGAGTTCGTTGAGTTTTTCTTGTTGTTTTTCTGGAGGAGTTTCTTTAAGAATAGCTTCAAAATTTTTGAGTTTGTCCTGGAGGCTCATGAGTAATTAACCTTATAAAGATTTTTTAAGATTTGTGGTATATGGTTTCAGTTATTATACCTGCCTATAATGAAGAGGGATATTTAGATGCTACTATTCGTTCTGTGAGGGCTTCTTCTGTAGCTCATGAAATTATTGTGGTATGTAATGGTTGTACGGATAAGACTGAAAAGATTGCAAGAGCATTAGCCGATAAGGTTATTGTGTTAAAAGAGAGAGGTGTTTCTCGCGCGAGGAATGCTGGTGCTCATAGTGCAAAATATGATATGTTAGTATTTCTTGATGCGGATACAAGAGTTTCAAAGGATGTTCTTAAAGAAATTAAAGAGTGTGGTAGTTTTGGTACTGCTCGCGCTGGTTCTGATTCTGGTAAAATAAAGGATGAGGTTTATTTCTTTCTCAAGTATGTTACTCAATTTTGTTATTCGTCTGCTGGGCTTATTTTTTGTTCAAAGGGTATTTTTGAGAAAGTAAGAGGGTTTAATGAGCATATTTCAAAAGCTGAAGATGGTAAGTTCTTACGTAATGCGAGAAAGTTTGGTCAATTCTATGTTGTGCACGCTCCGGTGTTTACCTCGACAAGAAGGTATGAAAAAAAAGGGTATATAGGAACTATTTTTTTCTGGATTCGTGAATATCTCTTTCCTTCAAAGGAAGAGTATGAGGCTGTTAGATGAAGATTATGTTTTTCGAAGAGTTTCCTACAGAAGAGAATATGAATAAATTAAGATTAATAAAATTTCAATCAATGCTCTTTGTTGCTGCATATTCTTATGATCAGTTTAGGATGTTAGAAAAGAAATATTCTCAGAAGAATATTGAATTTGCGTATTGGCCTATTCTTCCAAGGAAGCAGGGGTATTGGTTATCTCCATTTGTTCCTTCTAAAATATTAAAACGCGTATTGCGTGATTCTTCAAGAGCTGATCGTGTGTTAATTGATCTTGAATTTCCAAGAAATAAGTGGTTGTTGTTGAATGTATTTGATTTTTCTCATAATAAGAGACTATTAAGAAAGTTTTTGAATGCTCATAGGGGTGTGTATACTGCTGAATATCCTACTTCGAAATGGTTGAAAGTTCTTGGATTAGTAAGTTCTGTTAAAGGGAGATATAAAGTGAGTAAGATGGTCTATACAAAATCAATTCCTATTGATGCAACGAATATAGTTAAGCAATTGCATGATGCATATGGTGATCGTCTCGTAATTTATTTAGGATGTATTGCTCCAGGAATTAATGGTAGAGAGCCTATTCTATCTCCTCAAGGATTGCGTCATGATTTAGAAATGTGTAAAACTCTGGGGATTAATGAGGTTGGTATTTTTAGGTTGGGTGGATTAACTAAAGAATATCTTAAAGTTATAGAGAAGTGTTTATACTCTAAAAATTAAATTCTTCGGTGCCATCAGTGCCGTATAGATTATCATCCCAGTATTTGATGTATTTTGGGTCTATGATGTATACATGGGAATTGTTTAGTTTGCTTTTTATCCAAGCTACAACTATACGTTCTGCAAATTCCGGATATAGTTCATTATGGATTTGTATTCCTTTTGTTATTTCTTCATCAGATGTTGCCACTCTGCAAGTTCCTTGACCCTGTATTCCTTTCCTATCTTTGTGGTCTTTTGGATTATACCACGCAACAGAAAATGCAACTTCTGGATTTTCTTTTATTTGTTTACTGTGTTTTCTTTCTGAGTTGCTTACAAAATATATTTTGAAGTTATCATCAACACCATAAAATATATTAGTTATCCACAAATCATCCCCTCTTGAAGCTATGGCCATTAATTTCTGTGATTTTAGAAAGTCTAGTAAATTGTGCTTATGGATCATAAAATTATATTTTTTTAAGAAAGTTATAAGCTTTTCTCAGTTTTAGTTAAGTGATCTGCTAATTCCAATAACTTCTGTGCTCATGACTTCGTCTAGGGATGATATTTCTTCTTCAAGGTCATCAACTGATCCTTTGTTTTCATCTCGTGAGAAGGTGATTAATACTTGTTTGAGGCCGAATGCGAGTGGTTCTACTTTACTTTCGTGGACTTTTGCTCCGCCAGTGGTAAGAATTTCGCTTGCTTTTTTGATTACGGAGTTAGGATCTACTTCTGGGCTTTCAAGGCGAACTTGTAATACGATAATGACATCTGCCATTTAGTTTGGTCCTTCAAAGCCGCATTTTGGGCAAGTGTACTTTGTTGCAAGCTTTCTTTCGTGGAGTGTTCTAACAATATCTCCTTCTTTACAGCTTGGGCACTTGAATCGTGTGCTTCCAGAATCGTTGATGATTTCGATTTTGGATGCAGTTGATTTGTATGATGTTTTCATAGGGATGCCTGTCAAAGAGCTCTTTATAAAGGTTTTGCGGGGGTAATAATGTTAATAAAGCCTCTAAATGAAGCAGTTTGACGCCCCTGTAGTATAGTTGGATAGAATACGAGCTTGCGGAGCTTGTGACCTGGGTTCGAATCCCAGCGGGGGCATTTTTATTCTTCATCTCCACGTGTTATAACATAGAAGAATGTGGGTATTGATAATATTCCTGTTATTGCTTCTAGTGCTGCAATAGTTCTGAATCTCTTTCCTTGTGGGCAAATGTCTCCATAGCCTACAGTAGTGTAGGTTATCGCGCTGTAATAGAAAGTATGTTCATTTGCGTTGAGCTGAGGTGGTATGGTGAGAGAATCGTCGCATCCTCCGAATCGCAGTCCTCCTTCAGATCCTGTTACGATTAATAGTGTGTATATCCAACTGTAGAGTGTTATAATAAAGAATACTAACATTATAATTGAAATAAATGATATTCTCTTTCTGTTTACTTTTGTACTTTTCTTTGCTAAGTTCCATAGGATAATTATTGCTAGTGTTAAAAATATGGTAATACTAATGAGTATTGCATTTCCTATGAGATGTTCATTGTTCTGTGCGATGGTTGGATAAATAAGTGAAATAAAAATAATTGAAATGGTAATAAGATAATCCTGCACTGTTCTTCCTTTTTTTCTGATGAGACTTACAACCAAGAAGAATGAGAAGAGAAGAAGTAATATTCGTAAGGGCAGGTTTAGTGCTGTTGTTATAAATGTTAAAAAGCTGTTTAAGAATGCTAGTCCGATAAGGATAATCCCAAGAAAGAATAATGTTTTTACGAGAGTATTCTTTCGTAAGTCTTCTTTGAGTTCTTGCCAGAACGCTTTCAGTGTGTTCACAAAATTATTATGAGTTGAGATTTTATAAGAGTTATGTTAGCGCTTTGCTTTAACTTTATAGAGATTTCTGTCAGCTACTTTAAAGAGATCAAAAAGGTCTTCTCCATCAGGGCCGTAGACTGCGCTGCCCATACTTGCAATAGCGTTTAAGTGAGTGGTGTTATCAGCATAAATTTGAGGATGACTCTGACTAAATAATTGTGCAGTTCTTCTATTGATACGGTCTTGTACGTTGCTGAGCACTGTTTCATGCCCTTGGACAGGTATTGCTAAAAGAAGGATTGCGAACTCGTCCCCTCCAGTGCGTGCTGCTGCTTCTCGTGTTTTTACTCGAAGAGGTGTATCTGTAGATCGTGTAACTTCATTAAGTGCTTGTCCTACGTTTGAAAGTAATTCGTCCCCTACTGCGTGACCATATCTATCATTAATATTTTTAAAGTAATTAAGATCTAGAACACTTAAAGCACCAGTAAGTTGTTGTCCTGATTCTCTATAGAGATCTTGAGCAGCGCTTAACCATAGATCGCCTACTTCATGATAACCTTTTTTGTTAAAGACTCTAGTGAGTGGATCAACTATTGCTTCAACACGTCGTTCTCCATATGTTTTTCTTTGTGTTTCGTGTGCATCGCGTGCTTGAGCTAAAATAGAGAATGCTTGAGTTCTAAGATTTCTTGGTATTAATGTAGCAAGTTTGTCAAAAGCGCGATCGACAGTTTGATGAGCGGTCATGAATGGATCTGTGCTATCATCTAAAAGATGTTCAATTCCTATAGGGTCATTACTTGACATAGTGTTCCTCTCTTTGTCTGGCATGTAGTTTGTAGCCTTTTAAACCTTTCCATTTGTTACTACTTACATAAAGTGACAATAACTCTTTTATAGAAGTTCCTCTTCCCGCTGAGAACTGCACCATGATTCCTGACAACCCATTTGGCTATGAGAGAGGATATCCTCCTATATACGATATCACAATCATATCAAATAATGAGCCTGCGCAGCCTTCTAGACCATGGCCATGGGACCCTCTAGGAGAAAGCCCTAATTTAGAAGCGATTATACATCCAGATATTCCTAGAAATAGAAGACCTCCTGAAACGCCACTTCCCCCTCCACTGTATAAGATCCCTTCATGTGATGAAGGAGCAGAAGATGATTCAGATGAGGGTAATAGCAAAGTGCCAGCAATTCCACAATTCCCAAAATTGCCTCCTGCAGAAGCAAGAACATTACATTAATTTCTTAAACCCGACATAAAAAGTTGTAACAATGAAACCTATTTCAAAAAAGGAAATTCTCGATAAGAGTGAATTTTATGTTGAAGAAATTATTGATGGGAAAATTTTTGCATATAGCATGAATGAGTTCTATGTTCTTGGGTGTGATGCACGTAACGCAGAATCAGTTCATACTATTTGTAAAGTACTGCCAAACATTCCTCTCTCAATTATTGCTCCGAATCGTGAGTGGATTGATGCAAACTTTCGTGTCAATGATGAATCTCGGAAAACATTAAAAAAACTTCCAAGCCAAGATGTAATCCTTCTTGAAATAAAAAGGGATGTGATTGTAAAAGAGATCTTGCAAGAGAATAAGGCGGGTATTACTATTCCTGACCATTGGTTTGCAAAGATTATAGAAAGAGCATGGGCTCCCTTTGTAATTGCTCGAATGGATAGTGTAAATAGTTTTGAAATACCGAAAGAATTAGAAAAACATATTGAGTATATTATAAAATAAAAAAATAGAAGAGATTAAACTTCTTTTAATCCCTCTTCTGTTACCATAAATGCGCACTCACCATCTTGGAGGTGAGGACTATCAATAAGTCTTGCAACTCTACTTCCTTTCTTTCCTTTTCGGAGGTAGACTCTTGTTGAAGAGTTATGCCCAACAATGTTTCCACCAATAGCTGCTGTCGGATCTCCGAAGAACATATCAGGTTTTGCCATAACTTGGTTTGTCACATATACACATACATTATACTGATTTGCTAGTCTCATGAGTACGTGCATGTGTTTGTTGAGTTTTTGTTGTCTATCTGCTAATTGTCCTCGTCCAACAAAGTCTGCTCTGAAGTGGCTTGTTAAACTATCGACAACTAACAATCTAATAGTCTTATCTTTCTTCAAGAGGTCTTCTGCTTTCTCTGCTAAGAGCATTTGATGGTCGCTGTTGAATGCTCTTGCAACATGAATATTTTTTAGAGCTTCTTCAGGATCTAGTCCTGCTCCTTTTGCGAGTTGAACTATTCTCTCTGGTCTGAATGCTCCTTCGCTATCAATGTAGATTGCTTTTCCGGGCGGTAGTCCATCTCTTGGTTTTTGTACTTGTACTGCTAAGACATGTGCTACTTGTGTCTTGCTTGATCCAAATTCTCCGAAGCATTCGCTAATACTTCCTGATTCGAATCCTCCGCCAAGTAAGTTATCAAAATCTTTGTGGCCAGTGCTTATTTTAACAATGTTCAATCTTCTTTCAAGAAGTGCTGTTCCTGACTCAAATCCCATGTCTAATTTATCACGTGCTGCTTTGATGATTTTTCTTGCTACTGCTTCTCCAACACCTGATGCTTCTACGATTTGTCCTGGGCTTGCTACGGCAATACTCATGAGGTTATCGTATCCTGCTTCTGCTAATTTTTCTGCAGTTGCTGCGCCTACTCCTGGTAAGTCTTGAACGCTAACATCGCTTTCGAGAGCTATTTTTTCTTTTGCCATTGCTTAGTCCTCCGTTTCAATATCGTCTCTGTCGTTGTCGGTGAGATACAAGTCTTCCATTCCTTTTTGGAGGAGGATTAAAATTTTTGGTAAGTCCATTCTTCGAATGTGCATGACTTCTGATCTCCATGTGTCGTCTCCCTTTTTCTTAAAGCTCTTGCTTAAGCTTAGGGTAGTGAATGTTACTAAGCTGTCATTGACTGCTCTTTCATTTTCCCAGAAAGCTAATTCAAAACTTCCTGAGCGATATTTTTTTACAGGTTTTTGTCCTTGCATGGTATTCAGCTCCTTTGTCCTTTCGGTTTTTGTTTCATATGTTCCTTAAGAAAGAATGGCAAGAATTCTTGAAGGTTTTCCAACTATCATTGGAATTCCTACCTCTTCCTTTCGGTTTTTGTTTCAATGAGGTGTTAGTTTTTGGCTAACTAGTGTCTATACAGCTTATACGATTTATAAGCACTGTGTGCACTTGGCAATGTGACATTAATCTATCTACTAAAAAATATAATTCTAGATTTCTGGCTTTCTCGAAGAATCATAAGTTTCATAATCTGTTAGTTCAGGCACGCAAAATTCAAGAGTATACTCATCAACACGAGTCTTTGGTTGTGTATCAGTTTCTCTTTGAGGATTGCTCGCGTGTTCTGGTGATGGCTCAAGAGGAGTATATATTTTGTGGCTTAATCTTGTACAAGTAGTAGGAGGAAGTTTCATATTATATTGATACAGATAATCTTGAGTAGTTGTATGAACGGTGCAGTTTACTAAACTAGCCAAGCCAAAGGAAAGTATGGCGAGTCGAGAGCCTCTCATAAATTATAGGGGGCATAACTTTCATATAAACATTCGTGTACTAAATAATCAAGATGAGAGTAACGATTGCAATGCCAATAAAGAGAAATGCTTCAAATATTCCTCCAACACGCACAAATCCTCTTATTTCGTACGTGCTTAAAGGATAAAATATTCTTACTCCTCCCTGTGTAATCCCATCTGAGAGTAAATGCCCTACATATCCTGCTAAAAATCCTAGAGCTACTTCTATTCCTATAAAATAATACCATCCATAGGCTATTGCAGCTGCCATGAATACGCTGTGGAATAATCCTCTATGTCCAAACAATGCTTTGATGATCCATGATAAGGGTTTTGTTCTTCGTCCAATGAAGCTCTGTGTTTCGTCGATATCAACAAAGATGCTCCCGAATAATACTGCTATAACAAACCATAGAGGATGACTTAGTTCAAAGAGTTTTATTGCGAGAACGCTAACAAAAATGCCCACTAAGAGGTGGGTGTAGTACATCAATGATTAAGCACCCCATTGCCATCTTGGTGATTCGCCTTTCTTATAACAAATGAAAAGGTAAATTCCAATAAGAACAATGAGTGGAAGAACAAAAGTAAGAATATAATCTTGTAAGGTTGGTTTTCTTGGTATAAAACTAATAGCTACAGCAATGAGAATAAATGCTAGTGTAGAAAGCCATCCCTGCCATGTTGAAGGATACCATCCCCATCCATAGAGTTTTCGTTTAAACCATAGTTCTTTTTTCATGGTAATCTCTAGGGATCATTGTTTTAAAAGTGTTCCTACACAAAACTATATAAAATAAAAGAGATCAGAGAGATGTATGGAGTTATTAGAAGGAGCAAAAATTTTTGCGTTTTGTTTTATCATAATTATTATTCTTGATTTAGTGTGGGTTGGTTTGATTATGAATAAGTTCTACAAGAAAGAGCTTGGAACTCTTGGAAGAATAGAAAATGGTTCATTGAAAGCAAATATTCCTGCAACAATAGGAGTATATATTCTTCTAGCATTAGGATTAGTAGTGTTTGTATTTAGTTCTTCAAGCGGAGTATCTTTAGCAGCGCTGCGTGGCGCTATTCTTGGTTTAGTAGTCTATGGTGTGTATGAATTAACAAATTATGCAGTGTTGAATAATTGGTCTTCAAAAATAGTTATTGTTGACACGGTTTGGGGTGTAGTTATTTGTGGCTTAACTTCAGGAATAGTAGCAATACTCTTAAGGTATGTTTAGAGTAATTCTTGTAATGCTGCGTGAACGTTTAGTGCTTCTACAGTATTTGCTGTGACTTCTACTCTGTCGTACATTTCATTCTTTGTTGCTTTTCCTGTGATGGTATATTGTTTTCCTGGTATGGTTCGTAAATATTCTTGGAATAGTGCTGGATTTTTTCTAATATTTTCTACTTGTTCTTTTCCTACGCCTAGGACTTGTTCTACAGTATCTCTAAAGCATACTACGCGTAAATTGTCGCTTCCATCATCTAAGACAAAGTTTAAGATAGGTACAAAGACGTGCTGTATTGCTCCGTGTGAGGGGCATTTTCCATCGACGACTTTCTTACTGCAATCAGGGCATGCTTGGTAGAATCGTGGTTCGTATAATTGTACGATAGTTCCTGTTATTCTTGCACTATCTCCTGGGCGTAGGGAGTTGAGTTTTTTTTGTTCGTAAGATGCTTGTTCTTTCTTTGCTGCGCTTACAGTTCCAACATTTTCTCCTTTAGGATTAACTTCTATGCTTCCTTTATTTCCTATGTGTAATTCTTTGAAACCATTATTTTCTTTGACGTAAGCATTTTCGATAAGAATAATATCATTTTCTTTTGATTGTTGTATTTTGTTAATGAGGGTTTCGTCCCATACTGCGAGTCGTATCATTCCTGTTTCGTCGCCAGCGAGTATTGATGCTACTTTTCCTGATCTATTATCTCGTGAATAACTTCGTACTTCGTATTTTTGTACGATTTTCATGACGACTTCAACGCTTCGTAGTCCTGGTTTTAATTCATTGATGCGATATCGTTGTTTTACTTCAGGGGTGTAGACTTTAACACCGAATTCATTTGCAACAATGTGCGCTGCTCCTTCTTTGCTTACAAGATCTGATAATTGTGATACTTTTTGTTGTACTTTTGCTTCTATTTCTTCTCGTGATTTTCCTGTTGTTTCCATTATTTTTGCTATGATTGCGTTGTAGTCTTGCATGTTATTTTACTCCTCTGTGTTGATTATTTCTCCTGTTAATTGTCCTGTAGCTATTTCATAGCGATAGCCTGCTGCAATTGTAAGTACTTTTGGTTCAGCTCTTCCTGCTTTAAGGTTAGTAGCATAAGATGTACATTGTACATCTGCAGAGAGTTCTTTTAAGTAGATTTCCTCTGGTATGCAAGTGAATGGCGCAAAGCCATCAATAGCTACATTTACAGCTATAGGATTTAATGTGTAATCGGGGATGTACCCTCCGCCAACATTTTGTAGTCTCAGACTTACTGTTGCTGATACTGCTCCGTCTTCAGGAATGAAGTTTGCTGAAATATCTTCAACTCTAATGGGTGCTACATTATTATTTCCTGCTGTGGGTTGTATCCTAACATCGCAGATGTTTTCTCGTTCTGGATTTTCTCTTCCACTTGTGCAATGTTCTGGTATAGTGGGTATTTTTACTGCATCACCAGTTTTTAAGCTGTAGTCATAAGTTGCAAAGGTTTGAAATACGGGTACAGGAAATGTGGTGATGCTTTGTGATCTTTGACGATAACTAAATTTTGTAGGACCAACAGTGAGTTCTTCCCCTGTGTCAATCATCATGTCTGAAAACAAGGTGCTTTCTCCATATTCTTCTAATCCACCATAAGCATCATCAGTACCATCGCTTAATCTTACGGTTACGAGTAATGGATTAAGGTCATAATTTCTAATAACTGCTCCGTAGGTGTAAGGAAAATTTTCTGTTAAGGGGACAGGATTTGTATCTTGGTTTGTTACTGATCCTATTGATTGTACAGATATTCCTTTATGTGGTGTTTCTGCTGTTGCTGCTTGTCTTGTTGTTGGTGTTAAATTATTAACAAAGGTACATCCTGTGAGAAGAATTGCTACGAGAAGAATAACAATAACACTCTTTTTCATTATGGAATTTTCCTGGACGATGTTTTATATGTATTTCTATGATCTTAAGGAGTACTACTCTCTCGTGGTTTTTGATAATTAATTCCGCCTTTTTGGCTAATACTGTAATCATAGTCTGCTTCAACAACAATATCTTGAACGTTTGGAGTTTCTCCAAGAGTTTCGAGTTTTAGTTGGCATGAGAATGCTTCTCGCAATCTTCTAGGATTATATGCGCATTGTGCTTTTGAATCATCTTGTAATTCTTTAATGCAATCATTTACTTCTTGGATAATTTCTTGTTTTAGTGCAGGCTCGCCATGCAATCCGCTTCCTCGTTCAAAGTCTCTACATCCCTGATCAATCCTCAGCAAATTTGGTAATCCTAAGATTTCAATGTTGTAAATGCTTGTAAGTTGTCCTTCCCATCCTTGACTATCAGTGAGTCCGATAGTTAGTGGAATGGTTTGTATTCCTTCAGTAGGGAATGAACCTGGTGTAAGTGGTTGTGCGATTCCAAGGTCTACCTGGAGATCTAAAGGACCTCCTGATGTTTGTGCTCCGAGTTTTCCCTCTCTCGAAACAATTCCTTGATTTCGTAAAGAGAGTGCGAGATTATCGAGTTGGTCTTTGCTATAGGGAGATGGAGATGTTACAACTTTAAGTAGGGACTGTGTTTGTGCTCTATAGTCTATACGTAATATTGCTTCTCTTGTAATGAGAGTATTATCTCCAGTGTATACAACACTATCTGATGCTTCTTTTGGTATAATGCAATGAACACCGAATTGGAATTCTCCTCCGTTTTTGAGAATAGTAAGTGCTTCAGGATCAACAAGTATTTCTTGTAATTCTAGAGGTTCTGATTTTTGAAATAAGGGTATCGTTACAAGTCCTGGAGTAATTTCTGGTTCTATTGTTCCAGGGGGAGTATATTTTGTATAGCATGAAACTTTAAGACTCATTGGACGAGTATCTTTTAGATTTTTAATAAGTACTTGTCCTTGAAGGTCTGCTTGTTGTCCTTGTTCATAATCTCTCTGCGCTTTAAATGAACTTATGAATACTCCTCTCTCTTCTGAGCCTAGTCTCGTTGCTTCTGGATTATCCCATGACCCGAATGTTTCTCCAGGGTTTGTTAATGTGGTTCTAATTCCTCCAGCTGTTGTGGAGACTATTGCAATTGCTTTTTGAAAATATATTCCTCCATTGGTTACGAGTAAGGGACCCCAATCGGTAAAAATGAACAAGAAGAAAAATAACACTGCTACAATGATTGCTGTAAGTATGAGTTTTTTTGCAAAGTCTCCGAATATTCCCTTATCTTTTTTGAGTGTTGCGTGAATAGTATTTTGAACAACAATAGGTTCTCGTTCTGATGGTGCTGAAGTGAAAGGATTTTTCCAGTCTATTTCTACTCGTTGAGGTGTTCCTAAGTTCTGTTCTCCTCTCTTTCCTCGTATTCCTCTTTTTTTCTTAGGCATTGTTTATTCTCAGTATGAAACTTCTTTTTAAGGATTAGGATTTTTTAACCATTGAGGATCTGCATAGAATGTTATGGTTACAGGTTCTCGCGATGGGTGTAATGGATCTCTTGTAGAGGTTATAACAGTAATTAATGGATATCCCTCCCTCATCGTAACTTTCCATGTATAACCGTGTTCATTATGGTAGCATGATTGAGGATTATCTCCGAGGAGGCAGTTTCCTTTTTCTTGCGTAGTTTCGTAAATATTTTTGTAGTCATCGAGTGTTCCGCGAACGCTTACATTGAAACTATAATCAACATAGATATTTCCTATAATTTTTGAGGGGGCTTGCTCTTTTACTTCTTCAACAGCTCTTCCAGTTATTTTAGAAGGAAGTGTAGGGTTTGTGAGTGTAATAAATGTTAAGTCTTTATTTTCAGAAGCATGATAGACGGTAAGGACTTTGTTAATGTAATCTGTTGTTTCTGCATTGGTTGGATTTCCTTGAGCTCTCTCTGTTGCACCAACTCCTTGATTATATGCAATAAGTGCTAATTGATGATCTCCATTAAAATGATCATAGAGGAATGCGTAGTAGCAAGTTCCTAGTTCAATATTAACTGCTGGAGTGAATATAGAGGGATTGTCTCCATTAAGGAGGTTAGGATCATTAATAATTTCTTCTTTCAGTCCTCGTGCATTGCAATACTTTCCTGCAGAGTATCTTGTGTCTTTAAGATCTGCTATTGCTGATGAAGGAACGAGCTGCATTAATCCTAGTGCTCCTGCAGAAGATTTTGCTGTTGAATTAAATGCTGATTCTACTTTGATGATTGATTTGATCATAAGAGGATCCATTCCATAACGTTGTGCTATTTCTGAAATGAGTTTGTTATAGCATTGATCTCTTGAGGTTCCAGGGGAACATTCGGGATATGTTGGTGGTGCTGTAAGTATTTTTCCAGGTGTTTTTTCTGTAGTAAGTTTATTTTGGATGTTGTAAGATTGTTGTGCTCCTGTAATTCCAATAATTCGATATGTTCCTATGAGCGTATTATGTTCTAAAGAATAAGAGGTAATGCTAATGGATTGTTTTTTTAGTTTTTCATCATGGATGAGTTTGAAATTTTTTAAGAAGTTTTCCTGGATTGCTTTTGTGGGATTGCATTGTTCATTGTATACATAAATGCCATCTCCTCTATCGCACTGTCTAATTTGTTCTTGTGAGAGTCCGCTTGTCTTGCTTAAGGAGTAGAGAGTTTCTGTTGTGCTTTGTTCTGCAAGTTTTTCTTGATAATAATGTTGTGCTTCTGCTGTGCCAATATTTTTGATAAGTTCTGCTTGAATGCTTCCAATTTCTTGAGGTGTTGGAAGGGGATTTCCTACAAAGGCAATGAGTGCATAGGTAAGTAATCCGAGGAGTGCTGCAGCAGCATAGGGTCCAAATACTAATCCTCTCTTGTCTCGCTTAATGTTCATTGATTTCACCTGATGAGGGCTTATAGATTTGGATATCGTAAATATTGACTAATCCAATACTCACATTAATATCTCCTTTTGGTGTGGGAAGAGTAATAGTGCTTTCAGAGGATTTTTGTAAGAGTGTTGGTTCTTTTTCTCGTGATTCAGAATAGACTGGTTTGAGAAGGATGTTGTCTTCTTTTGTTTGAATACGTCCGTTAATGACCATTCCTGGATAGGGTTTAATAAATTCTGTATTGAATTCTTGGAGTTTTGCTATTCTCTCTTCTTGTTTTCTCTCATCTTCTTCCATGCTTATACGAATGAGTTCATCGCTTACGGTTCCGTCTTCATAGGGAGTTTTGAGATAGACAAGATGAATGATTTTTGCATCAGTTTCTGCAAGAGTAAGAGTAACTTCTGGTAATACTTTGAATGCTCCTGCGAAATTGAATAAGAGTCCGAATACTATCACAATAATTACTATTGCAACTGCTGCTAGGAATTCGGTCATGAATTCTTCAAGGAATCCTTTCTTGTTGAGTTTTTTCATCCAGCCCTCGTTGTTTTGTCTGAAGGTATTGATGGTTCTATGGGTGTAATGCTTGTATCAATAGTTTGGTCTCTATCTTGTTTTGGGATAATAACAGTGATGTTGAGGGTGTCTGTTGTAATTTTTCCGTTTCTAATAAGTACGGGAACTAATCTTGTTGTGCAAGTAAATGTTGAGAATTTGCAGTAGGGTTCGTTGCGTATATACAGATCTTCATCATTATAGAGTATTTGTTTCTGGTTGAGTAATTCAACTTTAATATAGAAGGGTCCATGAAGGCATGTAGTGAGTTGTTCTTGAGTGAATTTGTCCATATCAAGTTCTCCTGCATATCCTCGTATGTTGTCGTTAGCAGCAAAGCACGTTGCTGAGTAATACACTCTATCAAGGAGGAGTTCTGATTCTAATGGTGTTACGTCAATGTCTCTTCCCTCATACTTGCTGGTCATCACTAACACTATTGCAACGACAATTATTGCTAGTCCTAGTCTGTAAAGAATAAAATACCATTCTCCTCCTTCTTTGAATGGAATGTCTGACTCGCTCATGGCCCGATTCCCCGTTCAATATCTTCTCTGTAGGAGTATGCTTCTTTATTCAAATCGCAATTTATTCCTTGTTTAAAGTTTATTTCTTTGAGATTAAATAATCCTGATGCAAGGGGGTCTACTTTTTTCTTATCAGAGATTATTTCTCCATTTTGATTTCTTGTTTCGTCATAAATCATTTCAAAATGGAGGTGTGGATAGATTGTTCCTTTATACCATGAGGGTACGGTATTTCCTGTAATTCCTATTTCATCTCCTTTGTTTACATGCTGTTGTTCTTTGATACATGTCCCTGGTGTTGGGCAAAAACTTCGTAAATGTAAGTAGACAAATTCAACATTGTCTATACCATCAGGTCTTAATATGATTGTTCCCCAATTGTTTTCTCCAAAGAGTACTGCGGTAATAGTTCCGTCTGTTACTGCTACTGCTTTTTCTGAGTTTCTTGCTCTGAAGTCTACTCCACAGTGTGTTCCTTTCTTGTGGCAGTCTATGGATTCTGGTTCGTTTTCTTCATTGAGTGCATCTCCTCGTAATCCGAAGCAGGAAGTTACTGTTCTGTCTGTTGTTTTAACAGGGTAGTCTAGAGTTCCTTCTTGTCTACTAAAGAGTGCGGGATTTATTTCTCCTGTGTCATAGCTCTGTCCTACTCCAATAACTTGTCCATTTCCAGAAATGGTCAATGTTTGTATTCCGTCTTTTCCTAATTGTGTTGAGGGTATGACAAAGTCTTTATGTACAATAATGGGATATCTATTCGCAAAAGATTCTCCGAATGTGGTTATGTCGACATAGAAATAGTCTCCTTTCTGTGTAATGTTGAGTTTGTACTTGTCTTTGAGGAGTTGATAATCAGCACTTAATGGATAATTGCTTAATTGTAAGGTGTCGTAGAGCAGTGCGAAGTCTCTTGCAAAATATTTTTTTTCGTAAGTTCTTCCTTCAGCTTGATCATGGACTTTGCTTACAAGTCCTCCTACAAGGAGAATGAGAAATGTGAGTTCGAGAACGAGAAAGAGTACACTACCTAATCCTCCTTTTTTAAACATGGTAATGGACTAAATTCTTAATTTATTAGCCTTACGAAGTGTTTTCAGGGACCTTCACACTAAGAATATTGTCTTTTCCTAATTGTAATGAGAGAAGAATATTTGCTTTTCCTTTGATAAAGAGTTCGTCTTGTGATTTTCTTACTTCTTTTCCTTCGTCATCAACAATAATTCCTTCTATGCGTTCTATTCCTTCGAGTTTTGAGCATTGTGTATCAAGAGTTTTACACGTTCCTGGTGCTTTTACTTTTGAGTCACATAAACAGATACAAGTAAGATCTATGGGACAAAGAGTTTCAGGGCGTTCAATAGGTCCTATTACTGTCGAGGTGAATTTATTACTTTCAACATTTTCTGTCTGTGCTTTACTAAATCCTATAAGTACGTCTCCTTTAGCAATTCTAAGATTGTATTGTGCTGCTTCCCCTGAACGAAGAGAAATAATTTTAGCTGTTATTTCTTGAAATGATTCTTTACTATCTTCTCCTCCAGGGAATAAACTAAAGAGAAGCGGATTAAATTTGGCAAGAAATGCTACCACCATAAGTCCAACAACAAGTCCTATAATAAAAGTAAGAATGATACTTGATCCTTTTTTTGATGTCATGAAGAGAAGTGTAAACTTAAAGAGAATAAAAACTTATTGAGTACAAGTGATAATTCCACCAGATGGTTTTCCACAGCTTACATCGAGGCTATCTCTACTGGTAATATAATCAGGGAGTTCTTGGTCTATAACTGCAGCGGATGCACTATCTGAGCAATAGAATCGTTTGTCAGCTTTTCCATCATTATTGGTGTCTACATCAAAAGATCTTGTACAATATGCAGAGTCTGGTGCATCACTATCTATTCTATCGCCTAGACTTTGTAATTGATCGCAATACGTTTCACAATTTTGAATTGCTAGGGTTTTATCGTATCCTCCACTTGCTCCAAAGAAGACATTTTTGATACTATCAGTGAGTTTTCCGAATCCTCCGAAGAAAAATGCTGCAATTGCTACGAGTGCAACGACAACAATAACGAGAATAATGATTGTATTGATACTTAACTCAAGGCCTTTCTTACTCTGCCTTTTTTTTACCATTGCGTTGTGTTATTTCTATTGTGGTATATAAATGTTTTGAGTTTTAGGCCGAAGGACATTCCTCTAAAGTTTGTAATACTTTATATGCCAAGAAAAATGTTGATGGTTGCTTTCCTCTCTAAACACTGTTTAAAGAATTGCACCAGCGCCTGAGTCTTAGCATGCGCTATTGTAAGTGTAATCTGAATTAGTTGAGCTAGAATCTGCTTGAGGTGCACCGATATGAGAACATGCTTGGCAAATACCGTCAGTATAGAATGGTGTGTTAGTATCCCAATAGCAGAATAAATTTTTCCTTAGAGGAGATGTTGCAGGAATCTTATTACGAAGATAATCATTTTGAGCTAAGCAATTTCCTTCATCTTCAAACATTGCAGAGTTTTGTTCTATGGTATTACAGTGAGGATCAAGGTCTTTTATAGCATTTTGTATGAGCGGATCATCTCTATTAAAGTTTAAAGATTCTAACAGCAATATGTAGTATTTTTGTGATTTTTCCTGTGCGTCTAAACTTGGAAGTTCTTTGAAACAGTGAGCAGTCTCGTAAAGGGCTTGTGGTTTTATAGGACCAACCATCTCTGTTTGAGATAAGAATGTAGATCCAGGATAATCTAAAGTAATAATGTCTGTTGAAGTTGTTAGTTTATCGCATACTGCTTGAGAGTCTACGCCATTTTGTAAGCGTTGAGAAGTTCCGATAAAGTATACAGAATTTGCTACAATCTGTTTCAACGCTGTTGATTCAGTACTGACACTTGCTGACTGCACAACGAGATCTTTAAATTCCTGCTCAGCAAAAACATAATTCTTAGCGCGATAATCGCCTAGTGCTTTATTAAAGTCTGCTTCAGGATCTCCTTGATATTCTTTCTTAACAGTTTCCCATAAGTTCGGATTTGTTTGTTGTTCTAACTCTTGTATTTTCGTTTGTACTTGACTTTGTGTTGCTGGATTAGATACAGCCCCATTATTTTTTGCGTAAGTTTGATACTTTTCATACGTGGCTTTAGCTTTTACCAGACTTTGTTGAGTCCCTATTCTAAAATAACAATCTCCAACAGCAACGTACACTTCATGAGGATTTTCTTTTGCGAATACTGATTGAGGGTTGTATCGCCCATTATTTTGTAAGAATTTATCTGCTTCAGTATCTGCTTGTTGACAAGTTTCTAAGGTGCTATCTCTTCCTTTTATTAGACACTGTATGTATTGTTTAAAGTATGAAACTTCTTGTTTTGGTGCATCAGAGATTTTGTCGCAATATTTGTTGGTATCAGTGGTTAAGACATTTCCTTGTTTGTTTTGAGTGCATACTTCCCATGTTGGTGGTTCTTGTTTTCCTATGCGTTTTGCTTTACTATAAATTATTTGTACTTCTTTATATCCTTCACAAGTTCCTGATCCTTCAAGTATTCTAGTTATTCTATTATTGAATTCTGTTGCTTCTTCTTGGGTTTTAACTGAATCAGGTTTTGATCTAAACTCTTTGAAGCTATCAGTATATCCTTTGATTAATACTCCTAATGAGCCTAATGGATCTCTTAGTCCTGGAAAGATAGCAAGTATGACTACAACAAGGGTGATAAGTATTAAGATGAGAGCTGCGACTTTAGTGAATGTCCAATCTCCTTTTTTGGTAATTTTAGAGGTTTTTTTCTTCATAGTAATCCCAATATTGCTTCTTTGATAGGTTCTAAGTTTTGTATTGCGATTAAGAAGATAACAATGACTAATGCAATAAGTATTAATGCTGCTACATTTTCAAATGTCCATTCTCCTTTCTTCATAAGAGCCCACCATTAAAAAAATTAGTAATCGTGCTTGCAATTTTGTCTCGTGCTAATATTGCGAATCCTATGAGAAATAAGAGTAGTGCTATTCCAATAATGAGTTTTCCTGTTTCATCTAAATACCATTCACCTTTTTTACTCATGATCATTCACAGTTGCATCTTTTTTTTAAAGCTTCTTATAGTTGATAGTCGCATCGTTCAACAACATTTGCTCCAGTTCCTATAACAATTCCTTGATAGGTATTATCTTTATACAATATTGCGTTCCCTGCTTCTATTCCTGCAAATATTGCTACACCAATAAGTCCTCCGCCTGCAAAGCTTATTGCTCTTCCTCCAACTTTGCTTACAACAAATTTGGTGAGTTGAACTCCCTTTGTTGCTCCAATAATTCCTGTTCCAGTTCCTAAAAGTCCTTGATATAATTGGGAGTTTTCTGTTCCTAGTTTGTTTGTTTCTGTTGGTGCAGTGTTAGATTTGTAGATGAAGTATGCGATAGTTATGGGGCTTGCTCGTGTTGCTTCTTGTTTTTCTGTGTAGGCATAGTCTAGAGATTCTTCTGTGCCAATAAGTGTTGCAAGGAATCCTTTCTTCCCATCAACTTCATAAGTATTAAGATATTTTTTGAGTTGTTGTGGGTCGACAATGATTTTTCCTTCTTTGTCTTTTGGTTCTATTTGTGAGCATACTAAACATGCTGTTTGTGTTTTACTTAGGCTTACCGAATACGATCCTATTAAGTCAGCATCACTTGCTCCTGCTTTTTCCCAGCATGTTTTGAGTTCTTCTGCTATTATTTTGTAAACGTCTTCTTGTGTTGCTTGTCGTTCAATAGTTGGGCATCGTAGGCTATATTCTGATGATAAGACTTTTGCAGTATTTATTCCGCCAATAATAGTTCCTGATCTGATAGCGACGCTTACTTTACAAATGGTGTTCTTAACCCATCTCTCTGCTGGTCCTTGTGCGCTTGTAAATAATGGTATGAGTAGTGCAAGAACAACTACTGCAAGAGCCATTCCTATGAGTACTTCAGTTGCTGATCCTCTTTTTTTACGCATGAAGGATGCTCCATAATAATGCAATTCCGATTATGAGAAATAATGCAAAAATAATGAGTCCTACAATAGTGCCGCTAGTGTAGTCGAATGCTCCTTTTTTCATGGCCGTACCGATTTTTTGTTAAATGCGTAGAGTAATGCTAGTACTCCAATGACAATAACAATTGCTTGATAGGCTATTCCTGTTGTGGGTATAAATTTTATACTCTCTGGAATAAATCCCATTGTTGCAATAAGTGGCCATAGTCCTACAAGAACTACTAATATTCCTGTAATGATTAATGGTATTTTCATGAGTTACCCCTCCTAAATAATGCGATTAATAGTTTTGCTACGAGTATGAATCCTGCTGCGAGTGCGAGGATGGTCATGATGCTAAAGATATCAAAGGGTAAATAATAACGTATGGTGTCTATGAATGGTGCTTGATAGACGTCAAATAAGATGAAGAAAATAATGTAGAATACTAAGTATGTTGCAGCTATTGCTCCTGCTCCTGTTGCGTGGAATCCTTTGAGAATATTAAAGAATAAGAGTATTCCTGCTGCAAGTAAGAGTAATATTGCGAATGGTCCTACTAGTTCTATAAGATTATATCCTGTTTGAGATTCCCATAATACTAGTCCTAAGGAAAGAATTAATCCTATGCTTACATAAACTCCTTTGTGTAATCCTATAGTTTCGAATTGTTTTCCTAGGATCATTTGAGTGAGTCCTATGAAGAATAAGAGGAATAAGAAGAAATCAAAGATTTGTGTGTATCTATAGTAAAGATCTGCAATGCTTGATGAGCTTAAACTAAAACTATTTCCTCCGCTAACACTGCCTCTGCTAAATACAACATTTCCTGTTGCATTAAGGAAAACACTTCCAATAGCAAGTATTCCGAGAATGAGTACAACTGCTATGAGAATCCGTTCACCTCTACTATTCATGCGGTGTTGAGAATTATCGATTCTTATAAAGGTTTTGTGTTAAGAACGTCTTCGTAATAATGCTATTCCTAATCCGCCTGCGGTAAGTGTTGCTATTCCAGCATATACTGCAAGTGGGTTTTCTTCAACAGCGTCTTTAAGATCGTTCCCGAGTTCAGTATGAGCAATATCTCCTACAAAATCAGTGAGACCATAATAATCAACAGTTTGTCCCATGCTATGAGATGATGATGATGTTTCTGCAATGCGTGCATTTTGGCACATTTGTGCTGCATCAATGCAAAGTCCTATACCGATTACTGCTGCTATTCCATAGCGTAATTTCATAAAAAATAAATGCTATAGCTTCTTTAAATGAATTATGAAGATAAAAAAGAATGATTAAGATAAATAAAAGAAAAAATTATGGTCGTCTTCGCATAGTTTGGACTGCACCATATGCTACAGCTAATCCTACTGCAAGTTTTCCAACATCGCCAGCTGATTGAGTTGCATCGCGAATTCCGTCACTCCAATTTGGTGCAACATTATGGAATACTAATCGGTCTGCTGTGTCAGCAACACCGGTAACTGCATCGTATGCTGTTCCTTTCTTGTCACGTGAAGTGTAAGAATGGGTTGATCCTGAACCAGTACTTGTTGCTGGGCTTGTTGCTTCTGCAAGGTTGTCTAGTGGAACGAATACGTCTCCTCCGACTGCATATGCTCCATAACCGATTGCAAGTGCGATACCTGCGTGTTTTCCGAAGCGTTTAACTTCATCCATGAATGCCATTTTGTTAGGTCCTCCACCTCTTGTTTATACCACTCTATAGTAAATACACATATTTAAAGCTTTCTATAAAGTAGTCACTAGAAAGTGACAAATATGTTTATAAACTCTGGACTGTTAAAACACTGCATGGCAGACCAGTCCTTATACGAACATGTTGCTACAGGGTATCATAGCCTAAATTTACTAACAAATAGCTCTCTCCATCAAGGAGAACAGTCGCCATTATTCACTTCTCCATTAGGAGCAGTTATGTTCAGTGCACCATATCTCTTACAACGATTTCCAGCAGTTGACGCCGTAATAAAAAATCCTGATTCAAGAATAGGTGCAGGAGTAAGAATGTTAAAAAGAGCTGGTGCTGTTGCGTATGGAACTGCTCTAGCGGCAAGATTTTTTTTAGGAGGATTTGCAACACCTGAAGGTCTTTCTGATGCCTATCTTACATTTGAATTAGCAAGAGAAGTAAAAAATGATGGAAGTACTGCAATGAATGATCTTGTACTATTACTCGGACCTAATGGTTTACAAACAGCTTCCAATCTACTTAGAAGAAGAACTTCTAATCCCTAACCTACGGTTGCGACGCTTAATCCACCAGCTAAGATACTAAAGACCATTATTCCAATAAAACAGACTGCTACATAGAGTAAGGTTCCAAAGAGCAAGTTCTTTCCTAATTGATAGTCTTGTTGTAAGGGATCTATTCCGTTTTCAATAGTATTGCTCAGATATGTGAGAATAAATGAAACTTCTATAACGAAGAGCCCTACAATTAATTGGAAATAATAGGTGGGTATTGCATTTTCGATTTTTAAGATGCCAACTAATCCTGCTAAGTTAGAAACATCAGTCCCTGTTGCAGTTGCTCTTGCAAATTCTTGTGCTAATTTATTCAAAATAGTTACTAACATGCTTGCGACACCGACAACAATTCCTGCAATTAAGGGGGTTAAGAATGCTACTTGACTTTTCATACTGCTCGTAATATCTGCAAGGAGATCTTTCAATCGCTCATCTACTTTGTGAATACGATCAACGTATGTTGAAATTCCAATCATACTCTTTGCTACAACTTGTGGGCCTTTGCTTGCTGCTTCTACGAGTACTTTCATACTTGTATCAACTAATGCAGAAGGAAAACTATGTACTGCTCCATGTTCTTCATCAAAGAGTGCGTCTTTCAAACTCATTCCTAGTCTTCGTAAGTTATCGCTAACTCTACTAAAGAAAGTTCCACTCGGAGTTCCTTGAACATCTTGAGCTACATAAGAGAATGCTACTTCAACAGGTATTCCATCTGCTACTCTATTTCCTAGCTGGAATAAACTTCCTATGAATTCTAGTTCTAATTGTTTTGTTGCATTTCTAATTTTTATTGATTCTTTTGTTTTTGCTCTATAATACAATCCTAAAACTAATCCTAATCCTAGAGGGACGAACAAGCTCAGTAATAATGCTATTAATCCGAATGGTCCTGCACAAGTTCCAGCATTACATTTGTAGTCTAATAATTTTCCTTCAAAGAATTGTATTCCTTCAAATGCTAAAGGATCGTATGAGGGGTTTACAATATGGATAAGGATAGGTAATAATCCTATGATTAAGAATAAACTTAATGCAACGCCAGTAAATATTTTCAAGGGTTTTGTTGCTCTTCCTAGTGCTTTTTCTTCATCAGTATTTTGTCCGTATCCTGTTGGGCGTTTTGCAAGCATGTTATAGCCGAGAATAAAAATTCCTAGCGGGAGTATAATATTATATAAAATGCTTAAATGGTACCATCGAACAAATCCTCCCATCAATGCGCTAATGAGTGGAAAAATTACTAATCCTAAGATGGGCAAGATTATTCCTAACATGTATAAGATCGTTACGGGCGATTTCAAATCCTGTGCAAAGTGTAACATTCTTTCGTATGTTCCGTCTAGCATAACCGTTAGTGCTTTTTCGAGAAGTTCTATTCTTCTTGTTTCACTTGGTTCTGAAAGGCTTCCTTCAATAAGGTGGAATGCTTCTACGAATTCTAGACTGTATCCCTTCCATCCTTCTAAGTAATTATCTAAACTTTCTTTGATGGTTGAATATTTATCTGCTTCTACATCCCAGAATACTTTTCTCAAGTCTAGTGCTAATGGATTTCCAACGTGCTGTGCTGAGAATTTAATTGCGTGTTCTAAATTGCTTGTATGTCTCATATACATAACAACATACAATATGCATAGTACCATCTGATTGCTTGCGCGAAGTCTCCATTTGCTTGCAACGTAGATAGGATATTTTCCGAATGGTTTGATAATGATTAATCCAATAATCATTAAGAATAAGGGTAAGAGTAAACTCACACTTCCTAATGCGGCTGTTATTCCTATAACCATCACAGATATGAGAATAAGTGCTATTCCTGTGAATGCTGCAAGGCTTGTTGCATCTGATGGTTTGATATGTAAGTGTGCTGTGTTGATTGCTTCTTGTAGTCGTGCTTCTTCTGCAGGTTTTGGTCTTATGGTTACGATGTTTCCTGCGAAGCGTGCGAGTTTTTCGTAGGTGCTGTCAGTAAAGGATGATGCTTCGTCTCTGAAGATTTCGTATTCTCTTGAGAATGCTTTATCATCAGGGAGGTCTTCTCCTCCGAAATCAAATTGGCCCTCGAGTTTTTGTTGATATTTTCTAAGGATGTCTTCCTGACTCACCGAGATCCGCTCCGTTGTTGGATTTGTTTGGTTGCTCTTTTGAGCCATTCTTCCCATTGGAAGTATATTTGTTTTGAATTGAGATATCCCTCTGTTCGTTGTACTTCTTCCGTTGCTTTGTGGAATTGATCATTGCTTGATAAGGTAAATGGTGCTTCTAATAATTCTGGTAAATTGTATTTGTGTGAGTATTCTACAATCATTTCTTTTGTTTTTGCTCTTAATAAAATATTATTCCATACTGCTTCCCAGTCTGATGCCCATTCTTTTACATTGCCTGCTATTCCTTTGATAATTTCGCTATCTCCATTGATTAAGTCAGGTGTTGGTTCTAATTGATCTGTTCTTGAGTTATATTTGAGGAGGTCTACAAATCCCTGTTCTCGTAAAGGATCGTCTTTCCAGTGTTTTCGTACTTCTGTTATTTGTATTACTCTTCTCCATCGGTGTAGTCCATCTGGGCTTCGTAAGGGGTTTGCAACAATAATAATATCTGTTGCTTTGAAACTTGTTGCGGGTACTTTCAAATCATTAACTACTCTATCAAAGACACCGTAGGGGCTATCACCGTGTATGGTTCCTGCTACAACGTTTGCTAGTGCTCCTACTCTCATTGCTTCATAGAGTGCGAATGCTTCTGTGCTTCTTATTTCTCCTACGATTAATGCTGAATCTCCTAAACGTAAGCTTGTTCTGATTCCTTCATCTGCTGGTACTTCTGTTCCACCTTTTGTTAGTGCAGATCTAACTTTCATGGGTTGAATGTTATATCCCATGGTTCGTAATGCATCTGTTGGTAATTCGAGAGTATCTTCTACCGTGATTATTCTGTATCGTCTCATGATTTCTACGAGGGTGCTTCCAAGCAAGCTTGTTTTTCCTGAACTTCTTGTTCCAGCGTAGAGTAATGTTCTTGATCCGTCTGTTAAGAAGCTCAGGAGTCCTGCTCCTAATGGATTTAACATTTTATTATGAATAAACAAGGGTAAAGTCCAAGGCTTGTCTCTGTGTCTTCTGAAAGAATATGCTGTTCCGTGTGGATTCAAGGGTTTTTGAATAATTCCTACTCTTGCTCTTGCTCCAGGAATGCTTAATTCTGTATCTAAGATAGGGTTTGCTTCGTCTAATGGTCTTCCTGATAATATTCTGAATTTTGTTGCCCATGAGTCTACATCTTCTCGTGATGGTATAATGTTTGTTACACAATCGTCAAAGTCTTCGTGAACAACGAAGATGGGTGATTGTCCAGGTGGACTATTAATACTAATATCTTGTATTTTTTGGTCTTGTAGTAATACTTCTACTAGTCCGAATCCTACAGTATACCTTACAAGGATCATTGCGAGTTCGTGTAGTTCTTCGTCTGAAAGTTCTAGTCCTTTGTTGTCTCCTAATTCTTGTAATAAGTCTCTTCCAATATTGTAGAACGTTCTTCTCATTTTATCTGGTTCTAAGAATTCTTCTTCTCGTGGTTGGTGCTGTGCTAATACGGTTCTTGCTTGTTCTAATAGTTCGTATTTATCTTCTGTGAGTTTAAATTCAGGTGGTGTTAAATGGTACAAGTGTTTTACATCATGAGGATTATCATACATGATGACATCTGCTTGTCCTACGCTGTATACTTCTTTCTCTATACCTTCTAATGGTTGTTGTATCATTAATTGTGTAAAGAGAAAATCCGGTGTGATGGTTGGTTTAAACAATAGTCCGTATAATGCTCTGCTTCCAACTTGATGTCCTGCTAAATCATTTTTTATGATTTTGATGAGTTGTGTTCCTTCAAGAAGTCCGTGGATGTAGTTGAGGATTTCTAAGTATCCTTTGTATGCATCTTGTAGTTCTTGCGGTGCTTTCTCTGATTTTATTTTTTCTTCTCTCATTAATCGTTTGAGTGTTGTGTATGCACCAATAGGATCGCTGCGTAATTGATTGATGACTAATTCTTGTATTTGTGTTCTCCATGTGGGTAAATAATATTGTGCTGAGTCAACGTATGCTAATGAGCTGAGAGAAAGTATTCTTCGTTGTCGTACTAATGTTTTGTAAATATTTGCGATTTCGATGAGCATTTGTGTTTGGTGGTAGTCATAATGATATTTCTTATGTTGAGAAAAAGTAATAGAACTAACACTTGGTACCTCGACGAGTTTGTCGATAGTGCTTGCCATGACTAAGGGATTGTTTTCAAGTGATGGTGCGTAGGGCCAACTTTCTGCTGGGATGCGCATAATGTCTTCTGGGCCCTGTTTGATGATTTGATAGTCTTGATTTGTCGACATGTTACCACTTTTTGGATTACACAACTTTTTTTAACGTTGATGAAGTATAAAGTGTGATGAATATATAGTTTTCGATGATACCAATGGCTCTTGAGCAAACAAATGATCCCACATATGTCGTAAATGAAGTAATCAGTAGGCTGCGAAGTCTTGAGAGTAAACATAGTCTTCTTTCTGAACAAGTTTTGATTATTAATAAGAATATGATTGGTGAGTATAAACAATTAATGCGTGAATTACAAGTGATGAATGATGAACTGAAAGTCTTAAGAACTGATTTGTTTAAGATGAAGGAAGCGATGCAAGATATTTCTAAAGAATTGAACAAGTTTGCAAAAACTGATCGTGTTGCATTATTAGAAAAATATGTGGATTTCTGGAATCCATTACATTTTGTTACAGAAGAAGAAGTTAAAAAACTGGTGAGGGAAGAGTATGCCAAAGTCAACTCCGATTAATGAAGTATTAAGAATGCGTAAAGCAGGAATGAATGATCAACAAATTATTCGTCAATTAGATCAAACAGGGTATTCTCAGCGTGAGATTGCTGATGCAATGAATCAATCAGGCATTAAGCAGGGTGTAAGTGCTATGCAAGGAAATGATACGCTTCGTCCCTCATTATTAGATGAAGATATTCCTGTTCCAGAACCTCCGCAAGGAAGTATGAGTATGGATATGGGTATGCCTTCTCAATCGTACATGCCTGATCAAGGTTTTTCTCCTATCGCGTATCCTACGCAAGAAGTTGCTCCTACTCCTGAAGTTCAAGAGTTAGTTGAGTCTGTTGTTGAGGAAAAGTGGAATCAATTTTCTGATGTACTTGCAAATTTAGAGATTTGGAAGTCTCGTATGAATGATGATATGGCTTCAGTTAAGCAAGAGTTATTACGTTTAAACAGAAGGTTTGACTTATTGCAAAATACGATGGCTGGTCGTGTTGATGAGTATTCTCATAATGTTCAAGATATGGGTACTGAACTCAAAGCTCTTGAAAAAGTATTCAAGAATATTCTAGAACCTCTTACCATGAATATTAAAGAATTGAATAGGATTACAGAAGATATGAAGGAAGCGTCTCCTCGAAGAAAGAGAGACCTTCTGGATTCTTAATTATTTAACAACAAGTCGTATGGTTTGGCTTGCAATAACGAGAATGAGTAATACTCCTAGGAGTTTAGGGCTAAATACAATTTCTGCAATATCAAAGAGCACTCCTCTATCTCCACCGTCTGTGGTAATGCTTTGTACTGCTTCTCCATAGACTTGGCTTAGTGCAAATCCGAATATTCCTAGTGCGACAATAACAATAATCCATATGTATGTGGAGTCCATAAAGACATTTTCAGTAATTGCTGATTCTTTCACGCCTGCAAACATGAAGATGAACATGATGAACACAATGACAAGAACTAATACCATGATCCATGGTGTTGCGGTGCTAATAACCTGTGTTAGTCCAGGTGTCATAACGAACAGTGTTGCTATAACGAACGCAATTAACAGATGGAGCCAGAGGATATTATCTCCTTTTCCGAAGAAATTAATTTTGCTCAGGAGAGCATACATCATTGCAAAAATAAGAAGCCAAACAAAGACAGGTCTAAATGCAGCTAAGATTCCAACTCCTGCATCAAGAGGTGTTGCCATAAACTAATTATTTCCAGCCTTTCTCTGTTTCTTGAACGACTTTTCCCCAACCACTTGGGCCTTCTTTCTTCTCTTTAGGGCTTGCCCACCAGATTAAGAGGATCATTCCACCTATAACAATGATCAATGATTTTGTCTCTGAGCTAATGTCAGTAAGCCAGTTAGGAACGTCAATTCCGCTTCTTCCTACAAAGTCAGAGCTTAAACTCCAGATAATGAAGACTACGGAGAGTATAGCACCAATGGTGAGGAAGCTTCCTCCAAGTCCAGAGTATGCTTTTCCGAAGATGATTCCGAATAGGAGGAGGGTCATGAGCATTACAATCATGAACAAACTTACGTTTGGTAAGAATCTGTTAATCAACGCAACGAGATATTCGTTTCTAATGAAGAAGAATGCTAACACTAATGAAATGATCATGTTGAGATTTCTTTTCTCATTTCCTAAGATGTGTGATCGTTCTAATACTGCAAATGTTAGGGTAAACACGAGAATGAATGGTAATGCTACCTCATATACTCCGTTTTTATCGAGATATTGTACAAAATTTTCTAGTGGGCTTACCATTTAATTATTCACCTTCTTTTTTATGATCATCATTTTGATTCCTTTTTGTCGCTTACTACATAAATGATGGTAACTACGATTATGACTAAGAATATTAAGCTTACTATAAGTGTTTGATCCCATTGGGTAAGAACATAGTCGAGAAGTGGGTCTAACCATCCGAAACTATTGAGGAATATTGCGCTCACTCCTAAGAAGATTATGAGGTAAAAAAAGATCCTCCAGAATTTAAAGGAGTCATCTACATTTTTTCCAAAGAATGCTAAAGGGTGCTCTCCTGAGCTCAATGATCCTATTAACAACATGAACATAACGAGTACGACGAGTAACATCATAATTTGAGGCAGTGATATTTGTATTGATTGTACTAATGAAGGGATTGCAACGAAGAATAAGGCAATAGTAAATGCAACCATTGCATCGACACGTTGGTTTGCTTTTCCATTACCATCAGCTCCAAAAATTTTTGATTTTTCTAAAACTGCGAATGTTATGGTAAAGATAAGTAAGAATGGGAGTACAATGTCGAAGAATCCGAAAGCTTTTAGGAAGTCAACGACGCCTCCAAGTGCTGTAGCCATTAGTTGTTAATGACAAACTTCTCTTATAAAAAGGTTTTGGGTTCTAGAGCTTGAGAAAGTATTAAGGTTTTGTTTTAGAAAATCTGTTTTTGTCTCGTTTTTGCATTTTTTCTTCAACCATTTTGTTCCAGCTTTTGTCTAAATCTATATTGTTAGAATTTGCAATACAAATAATGGTGAAGAGCACATCTACAAGTTCTTGTTCAAGAGAGTTTGTTGCTTCATTTGCTTTTTTACGTTTAGCTCCAAACTGATGGTTCATCTCTCTTGCAAGTTCTCCTACTTCTTCAGTGAGACGCGCAAGTTGTTCGAGAGGTTTCCAGTACGCTGGATCGTATTGGGTTACCCAATCATCTACTTGTTTTTGTGCTTCTTTGAATGCCATAGTTGTGAGTAATATACCTAGGTAAGTAGAAGTTCTAAAAAAAGAAAAGAATTATTCTTCTGACATTGCAGCTTGATCTTCTTTTTCATCATAGCTAGGTATTGCAGCACGGTTAATAATCATTACATCACCAACAGCTTTAACCATTTGGTGTGGAACGATAACTCCTTTTGCGCCACCTAAAACTTTGCTAAGGAAAGACATCTTAGTTGCTTTGACACGCCATCCGAAAATACGGTTTGCTTGTAGTATTCCTTCTTCGATATCTCCGAAGTAGTCTCCTACGTCAGTATAGACCCGCATGTTGTACATGTCTGAAACTTGTTTGACTTTGAGCATGGAGTAGCCTCCTTTTTGCCGTGAAAACCCTTTTAAACTATTTAAAGATTTCTGTACTCCATGCAGCACTATAAGAATCTCATTATTATTGGTACATCTCATATTTCTATTGAAAGTGTTCGAGAAGTGAGAAAGGAAATCGTTGAACGTTCTCCTGAGGTTGTAGCTATTGAATTAGATAAAATAAGGCTCCAATCATTATTAAGTGAAGAAAAAAGAAAGTTATCTATTCGCGATGTAAAAGAGTTAGGTGTTAAAGGATTTTTATTCAACGTTGTTGGTGCATATGTTGAAAATAAACTTGGGAAGCTTGTGAATGTTAAACCAGGTTCTGAAATGAAAGAAGCAATTCTTGCTGCAAGAAAAGTAAAAGCTGATGTGGCTTTAGTAGATCAAGATGTTCGTATTACTATGAAGAGACTCTCTCAAGCGCTCACATGGAAAGAAAAGTTTAGATTTGTTGGAGATATTCTCAAATCTCTTGTCAAGCGTGAGCGTATACCTATTGATCTAACAAAAGTTCCTGAGAAAAAAATGATTCATAAATTAACCAATCAATTAAAGAAGAGGTATCCTTCAATTTATAGAGTATTAATTGCTGAGCGAAATGCTGTTATTGCAAAAAACTTATATACATTGATGCAAGGAAGAAAGTCTGTAATTGCTGTAATTGGTGCAGGGCATGAAGATGATGTTATTGCGCTAATTAAGAAGTATGAGCATGGAATGGGATAAAAAAGAGATAATACATATTGTTGTTGCAGTTCTCCTTCTCACATTTATTTTTGGTTTTAATGATGGTAGTGAGTCTTTTAATGTTCTCAGATATCTTGTAAACTTATTGCGCGTTGCTCTTGCTGCAATAATCATTCTTCTTATTTTCGCAAGTGTTCCTAAATTTGTAGCAAGAAGATATGGGGCAACTGCTGAGTTTAGAGTGTGGAGCATTCAACGTTTCTATGTGTGGCCGGAATCAACACTCCCTCGTAAGGTAAATATTTTTGGGAAAGATGTATTATGGGAGCATATCTATATTGGGCCTATTGTAGGGGTGTTAATTGCATTAGCTTCTGCAGGCACTGCGTTTTTCTGTCCTATTGGTGCTATGATTGTAACAGAATATAAGAAATATCGTGCTGATCAGAAGTTTCGTCATATTCTTGAGGGTGAACTTGGAAAAATTGCTGCAAGTGGGATCCTTGTAATAACGTTTGTTGCAGTTATTCTTTCAGCTATTGATCGTCAAGGGTTTATCATGTTCATAACGATGAGTATGTATTTTGTTGGGTTCCAATTAATTCCATTTTCTCGTCTTCCTGGTGGGAGTTTATTCTTCTATTCGCTACCATTCTATATCTTTACAGTAGCGTTAGTTATTGCTGCTTTTGCTTTAAGTGCTGTTTTAGGATCTTTGGCAACAATTATTCTCGCAGTGATTATTGGATGTTTAGCTCTAGCTGCGTATTTTGTAAATAAATATTTACACTAAGAGGCAATAATACTAAGGATTCCTTTTTGTGCAATCCATAAAATAGCAATCCATGTAATAAGATTATACATCGTTCCCATAGCAGCTAAGAGAAATACAATTCCTGCAACGATATCTATGATGCTTACAATATTTGTGAAGAAGAGTATTGATTTTGCAAGGAAGAGTACTAAAAAAACATAGGGAATAAACCGAATATCCCAATTAAGCAAAAGAAGTGATACTGCTGCAAGGATGTCTATTGCACCAAGTAATTGCACAGGTTTCATGAACAAATTTGCGTGAAAGAAGGTTTTTAAACGTATAGGCCATAAGGAGAGAATGTTCTCATTAGTAGAGTTTAGTCCTCGCGAGTATCAAGAAAACATTGTTAATACGTGCAAGGATAAGAATGTTCTCGTAGTTCTCCCTACAGGTATTGGGAAGACTGCTATTGCGCTAATGTTAGGTATTAATCGCTTAAATTTGCATGCAAATTCAAAGATTATTATTTGCAGTCCTACAAAGCCACTATGCCAACAGCATGTTGAAACTTTTAAAAAAAATACGAATATTCCTCAATCAAGAATTTTCTTATACACAGGAGCGAGTAATCCTGCAGAGCGAAAGAAAATGTGGGATCTTGGATTAGTTATTGTTGCAACACCTCAAACTATTGAGTCAGATCTTGAAGCTGGTAGGATTGACTTGAATGATGTCTCTCTCTTAGTTATTGATGAGGCTCATCGTTCACGTGCAGCGTATGCGACAACAGTTGTTGCTAAGATCTATAATGATTCAAAATCTCCTATGAAGAAAATATTAGCGCTTACTGCATCTCCAGGTCATACCAAGGATAAAGTAAAGGAGATTTGTGAGCATTTGTTTATTGATGATATTGAGATTCGTACAGAGGGGGATATTGATGTAAAGTCCTATGTTCAAGAAAAAACGGCTGAGATTATTGAGGTTGATTTTCCTCCAGTAATTGCAGAGGTTCATGGGACGCTACGTTCTCTTTTTAGAGAGTGTGTGAAAGAGCTTTCTCATGTGGGGTTTAACAAGCCTGTTGCTGTAGTGAATAAGAAGGATTTGTTGTTATTGCAGCTACGTTTGCAGGGTGAAGTAAAAAGAAAAAATGCTTCTGCATTCTATGGGTTATCTCTCGTTGCAAGGGCTATTAAGTTGGATTTTATTGCTGAATTATTAGAAACGCAAGGAATAGCTCAAGCGTTAGAATATTTAGAAAACTTAGAAAATGAATCTTCTAAAGCTGCGAAGTCAATTGTTTCGAATAAGCATGTTCAGAATGTTAAAGCAAGATTGAAAACTCTTGTTGAAGGAAAAACTCTTCATCCGAAGATGTTGAAGTTTGCTGAACTTGTTCATAACCAATTATCTCAAGCACCATCAAGTAAGATTATTGTTTTTGCGAATTATCGATCAACGGTTGAGGCATTATCAAATCTTGTCAAGAATATTCCTTCAGCTCGCCCTGTTATGTTGATGGGTCAGAAGGAGGGAATTACTCAAAAGATGCAACTTGAAACTCTTTCTCGTTTCGAGAAGGGTGATTACAATATCTTGTTAGCTACAAGTATTGGTGAGGAGGGTTTGTCTATAGGGAGTTTAGACCTAGCTATTTTCTATGATCACGTTGCTTCTGCAATCCGTCGCATTCAGCGTGCTGGTCGTGTTGCGCGTATAAAACCGGGGAGAGTAGTATATATTGTTACAAAGAATACTCGTGATGCTGCTTTCTTCTGGAAGTCGCAACGTGATGAAAAGACGATGAATCAAGTATTATTAAGAATGAAAACTGATATGCAAAAGCAATGAGAGTTATTGTGGATTATAGGGAGCGTCCTTCAGGGATTGTAAAAGAGTTAGTGAAGCATGATTTAGAAGTTGATGTAATGCAATTATCTGTTGCTGATTTTATATTAAAAACAAAGAATAGTGAAGGTAATCTTGAAACAGTTGGTATTGAAAAGAAAACACAGAGTGATTTCTTAAGTTCTATTGCTGATAAGAGAATTGTGAAACAGTTGGTTGATTTGAAAAGAGAATTTACCTTACCAATCTTGATTATTGAAGGTTTTGATAACATGTATGCATTAAGGAATTTTCATCCTAATGCTATCCGTGGAATGCTTGCTTCTATTGCTGTTGATTTACAAGTGCCCATTATTTATACAAGGAATGTTCGTGATACCGCTGCGTTCATTGCAACTGTTGCTAAGAGGTTAGAAAAGCCTCATCGAGATATTTCTCTAGTACATAATCGCCGAGCAATGTCATTAACAGATCAGCAAGAGATTGTTCTTGAATCGCTTCCAGGTGTTGGTAGAACTCTTGCAAAATCATTACTACAACATTTTGGTTCTGTGAGAAATGTTGTTCTCGCTTCAATAGAAGATTTGCAAAAAGTTGAAAAGATCGGGAAGAAGAAGGCACAAGCTATCAGAGACGTGTTAGATAAATTGTATCAGGAGGAGAATTAGAGGGTTCTTCAAAATTAACTTTTTCGGCATTGACATATGCTATTGATTCTCCAGAGATAATTCTTCTTATGTGAAGGTCCCAAGAAAGGCAATGTTCAAGAGTTGCATCTGAGGGTCTGATGGTAATGACTCTATATTGGGTATTGATTCCCAGTATTGCAGCTATAACATGAGGGTCTGCTGTTTTAAGAAGCTCTGATCGTGGTTGAATGTTTGATGGTGAATACGTTCGGTCAATAAATCTGCCAACTTCACGCGAGAGTTTAGGATCGCCATAAACAATGATAACTCTTGCTTGATTTAGCTTTCTTCCTAGTTCAGGACCAAAGGGATGTCGTTCTGGTTCTGCAATAATGTATGTTTCGAGAGGGTCTGTCCCAGTAAATGGTGATGCAATACGAGGTGTTCCAAAAAGTTTTAGTGTACGAGGATGCGATGGTGCATAGGGAGGTGCCTTACATTCAAAGAGTTCTTTTGATGGTTTGTGATTCATCAAAAATTGATCTAAGGAATGAGGGGTTTTTATAGATCATTATTCTAGAGTATATTCATTAACAATAGTATATTTTGATCCTTGAGAGCTCAGAATGCTTTTCATGAGGTGGAATTGAGTTACTGGGAATGTGTGTTGTTCAACAGGTCTTTGTAAGTCTTTAAGAAGTTCTCCTGCATAGGGGGGTTTTTTGAATCTTCCAAGTGTGATATGGCTATGGAATTTTTCTTCTTTTGGAAAAAGTGGTTCTAATGCTATATCTATCTTTTTTTGTAGAGGGTTGAGTTCAGGTGTTGTTCCAATCCATAGTACACGAGCAAACTGTGGTGAGGGGAATACTCCATATGTTGTGAGTGTTACGTTGAATGGTTTTTCTTTGATGTGCATTAAGTAAGAATGAACGTTCTCTGGTTCTGTGTCTCCTAAAAATTTTAAGGTAATGTGGAATTGATTTTTTGAGGTTATGTTTAAATCATGATGGCGAAATGGTTGTTGTAAATTAACAAAATATTCTTGAAGATATTCAGGTGTTGGTATTGATATGAAAAGCCTCATAGTTTTGGATAGATTGTTTTGATAATTTCTATTCCTGAGTTTAAAGTAATGTTTTCTTTATCTTTATTAGGATTTATTTCCATAAGGTCGCAGATTGTTGGTGGCGGGAGGAGTCTCAAATAAGAGAGAAGTTGTTGTAAGGTTAGTCCATTAGGCTCTGGATATCCTGTTCCTGGTGCAATGCTTGGATCTAATACATCGATATCAATACTGAGGTAATAAGGTGTTTTAATTTTTTGTAAGTCTTGATTGAGTTGTGTGTTATCTTCTAATGTTTCTATAGGATAATGATGTATGGGGTTGACTTTCAAAAATATTTCTTCTATAGGGTCTACTGCTCTTGTTCCTATGAGGTGTACGTTCTCTGCTTCTACAATATTGTTTTCTATGAGAGTTCTTAAGTAGTCTTCATGTGTTGGAGGATAAAAATCATTGACACAGTCTGCGTGTGCATCAAAAATGACTAATTGTGCTCCAGGATGTTCTTTCATGAAAGTTTTTATGCTGCTATAACTGAAGCTGTGATCTCCTCCTAAGATGAGTCCTTGAAAGTTTTTTGTTTCTTTTTCTATGTGTGCATGTACTTCTTCAAGGTTAGAAGAAGGAATTATTTCTTTTCCTTTAAGGTGTAGTCTAGTAAGAATTTCTTGTGGCGCCTTTTCTGTACCTTTATTTTTTCCGAGGCTGCCTTCTGAACTTGGTATGGTGAGAATATTCATCCGAACATGTGGAGGTGTTCTTCTGATGTTTCTCCACGTACTTTTATGATTGCTTCTGTGAAGTCTTTTGTAGTAATAGTTGTTCTTTCTGCGCGTAGGGCGTTATATCCTGCTTCTGTGCAAACTGACATGATATCTGCTCCGCTAAACTCTTCTGTTTGGCTTGCAAGCATGTCGAAGTTAACGTCCTTGAGGTTCATGTGTTTAGTATGGATTTTGAATATTTCTTCTCTTTCTTTTTTTCCTGGCATTCCTACTTCTATGAGTCTGCTAAATCTTCCAGGTCGTAAGATTGCGGGATCAAGAATATCGATTCTGTTTGTTGCAGCGATTACTTTAACATCACCTAATGGTTGGAATCCGTCTAGTTCTGCAAGGAATTGCATGAATGTTCTTTGTACTTCTCTTTCTCCTGATGTTCCTAAATCGATACGTTCTGCTGCAAGTGCGTCGATTTCATCAATGAAGATTATTGTTGGTGCTCTTTCTCGTGCTAATGTAAAAATGTCTTTGACGAGTTTTGCTCCTTCTCCTATGAATTTTTGATTGAGCTCTGATCCTACAATTTCAATGAATGTTGCGTTGGTACTTGCTGCTACTGCTTTTGCTAAGTGTGTTTTTCCTGTTCCAGGCGGTCCATAAAGAATTACTCCTTTTGGTGGTGTTATTCCTAGTTCTTTGAATTTTTCTGGGTGTTTGAGTGGTAGTTCGATAACTTCTCGTAATTCTCTTATTTGAGGTTCTACTCCTCCTAGTTCGTTCCATGTGATTGTTGGTTTTTCTATAATAATGAAGCTTTCAACATCATTATGTTTTGATTGTTCTACGCGTTCAACAATAGTGAGGCTTCTCTGTTCTACTAATACGAGATCTTGTGGTTGTAGTTTATCTTTTAATTCTTTAACCATATTTACTGCAAATTGATTTCCATTACTGAGTTTGATAATAGCTCTATTTTTGTAGAGTTTTCTTATTTCTCCTACAAGTGCTGGTCTATCGCTGAATTTTTTGAGTTCAGTTCTGAGGTTGAGAATAGTGTTTCGTAAGTGTCTGTTTTCTTTTTCGAGTTCTAACTCGTTAACAAGTTCATAGTTCTTGCTGTCATCTTTTGGTGTTGGTGTTGTTTCTGTGTTCATGGTAAGAAGTAGTGCTAGGACAGTGAGAGGTATTTTTAAAGTTTTCTCAAGATTCACTATTTGGGAGTTGTAAGTGTCTATCGTGTAACTGTCTGTTGATCGATAAATTCTTTGAGTTTTCTTGCTTTTGCATTCTTTTCAAAGTGTGTTCTTACAGGTTCTACAAGTTGATTAAGAAGTTCTGATGCGGTGTTTTTTAAGTCAAGGGGATGTATGTTTCCTTTAACGTAGTCTTTTTCTAATTCAGTATATGTTGCATAGGTTACAGGTCCCCCGAACTTTGCAGGTTTATTGAGAGTTATGGTTTTTTGTGTTTCAAAGAGGATATACTTGTAGTATTCTAGGATGGGGTTAAACTCAATTTGTTTTTCTGGGCAGTATGCTTTCTTTATTTTTTGTGTGATTTCTTCTTGATTATCAGTCATGAATATTGCTGAGTTTGGTTTTGATTTGCTCATTTTCATTTCTATTTTTGCGTCAACACTTGTGTCCTTAATTTTTGGTTCTTCTAATCCTAGAAGCATGTGGTGGCTTACAACAACGGGTTTCTTGTATCCTAGTTTTGGTGCTATTTCTCTTGCTAAGACGTTGACTTTTCTTTGATCCATTCCTAATTGGGTAATGTCTGCATTCAAATGAAATACGTCTGCGCATTGCATGCATGGATAGAATATTTGTGCTGCGCTAAGAGTGTCAGTTTCTGATCGTCCCATGATTTGTGCGCATCTGATAATTCTTGGTAGGCTATTTTCTCTTGCTATGTTAACAACTTTTTTCCAGTATTCTCTATCGTTCATTACATCGCTTGCCCATAAGAATTCTATTTTATTCATGTCCATTCCTGATGCTTTCCATACTTCTATTTGGTATTCTCCTACTTTGTGGATTGCGTCTAGATCTCCGCCCATTTTATTGTTCATCCAGGCGAACCAGTCTCCAACCCACATTTTGAAGTGCACTCCTGTTGAGGTCATTTTGTTAACATTAATGGCTCGTAAGATTCCTTGTGCAATATGTAATTTTCCTGAAGGTTCAAATCCATCATAGGCTATTGGTTTTGATTTTGTTTCGAGTAATGTTTTGAGTTCTTCTAGTGTAAGAATTTCTTCTCCTACTTGTTGAATTTTCGAAATCTTTGTAGCAATATCCATAAGTTTGTAGCAAGGTTATATGAAGCATAAAAGCTTTTTGATACTATGGATGAGAAAAAATTGCGTAATTTGGCGCTTATAGTTGGTATTATTGGATTAGTGGGATTGTTTCTTATGAGTAGACTTATCGATCCTCCTAGCATATTGATTGGTGAGATATCAGAATCAATGATTGATGAACCAGTAAAAATTTCAGGAACACTTACGAGCATTAAAAATGTAAAGACAGTGAGTATGGCGAAAATAGAAGATGATTCTGGCGAGGTGAGTATTGTTTCTTTTGAGGGATTTCCGGAGTCAGTAGGTAATGGAGATTTTGTAGAGGTTGAGGGTAAAGTTGCTGTGTATGAAGAAAAATTGGAGATTATTGTTAGTAAGATTAATTAGGCGTTGTTCTTGTAATTCCGTCTAGATGATTTCCTAGTCTACACTCAAGGTCAACTAATTGTGCATGTGCAGCTAGTGATTCTCTATAATCATGCCATAATGGTTCTTCGCCTCTTGCAGCAGAGCGATGTTTTGGATCATCGAGGGTTGCATTAGCATGAATAATACCTGCTCTTGTGTTGAGTTCTGTGGTTACAAGTCCTACGGAACGTTGATATTCAGCAAGCTCTTTCTTAGTCTTAGCAAGATCCTCTTCTAGAGCTCTTCTCTTTTGGTTAAAGTCTGCGCATTGTTCAAGATATTTTCCTAATCCGTGTTGAGCAAGATATGCTTCTCTTGTTCTTGCGAATTCTGCCTTATATCGTGCTTCATCTTTCTTGAGGTCTGCGCGATAAGTTTTTAGTTCTGTTAATGATAAATAGTTTTCTGATCTTTTTTGGCTTATTCCAAAAATTGATGCTAATGTATGAACAATTTTTGCATACATACCATTCTTTTTTTTGCCAATGCGTGATCTTAATTCTTCAATTTTTCCATCAATGTGTTTAAAGTCGATGTATGCGTCTTCACCATATTCAGAGACGAACTTTGATTTAATGTATCGTTCTTCAGAACGAGCGAGAGCTCTCTGCGCATGTTCATATTGCTCATGGAATCGTTGTTCTTCTCGGGTTATTTGTTCGAGGAGAGTTGTGTCTTCCACGAGAGCGTGAGTAAGATGTTTGTACTGGTTAATATCAAGCCCTCTTTGGTGAAGTGCTTCTTGTGCTTTGTCATGTCTTGCAGTAAGGCTATCTCTATGTCTAAAGACATGGGCGAGTTTTGATCCATCCTTGAAGTAAGATCCTAATCCGTGGAGTTTTATTTCTTGCTTGTAGCGTTCTCTGCCAATTATTGCTGTTGCTTGGTTAACAATTCCGTAATCAGTAGTTTCGAATACTCTTCTTACTGCAGGAGATGCTCCTTGTGGGGGTCTGGAGTAGGGATTAACATAGGTCATATGCAACCACTATAGAGTAGTGTTTATAAAGTTTTTTGCTGTTATTGGAGAAGTAAAAGACGCCCATTCTGCTGTTCGTAGGCATTTAAGGCGTTTTTCATGTTTACAAGCATCCTCTTCGCTGTATTGTACACACTTGGAGTTTTTTCAGGACTTGTTGAATTAAGAAGTGCTACCATAATACTAACAAGCGCTATGTGCTGCTTCGGATCCATTTTCTCAATAATACCGAGAGTTTTGAGCATTGCGACAGTGCTATATTCATTAGTGGCAGCCATTTTGATAAGAAGTTCTTGTGTTAATACTCTTCCTTCAGAAGTTTGTAGTGATCTCTTCCTATTTCTAATAAATGAAGAAAAGAGCCCATGATGTTCGTTTGTTTGTTCAATATGAAACTCTGGTGATGCAGCGACTTGTCTAATTAATGAGATTCCGTCTTTTGCATCACTACCACCTACTACGTATAAGAAATTTTCCCAGCTTACAGGATCTTTCTTTGCATCTTTCCAGCGTCGCTCAATGAAGTCTTGTTTGTCTGAAGCATTACTATTTACATACAATCGTAAAGCAATAAATTTGTCTGAAGCATTTTTTGCAGAGGTGTATTGTTTCTTGATGATATCGTGAATTTCTGGAGTATCAAGTGTTGAAAGGATTACTAGAAGTGTGTTTTTTATTTCTCTATATTTTACTCCTTGTACTGAATCAGTGATATAGTCTCCTGTGGTATTTTCTCTTGAATAATAATTATAGAGTTGTAATATTTCTTCTCTATACTTTGATGCTAAGCTTGAATGAATTAATTTTCTTACCTCGTATAACCGTTGAAAGTCATAAGCATATCGCTCATCTTCTACATCTTCATAGAGTGTGAGGAGTTGCATTCCTGTCTCAGTTATGAGGTTTTTATTTGATAAGAGTTCATAAAATAATTCTATTAAGTCTTCTCGAGGTTTGCTTCCGCGATTGTCTAAGAGCCTTATTTTTTCTCTGTCCATAAGAGTGTAGAATGCGAGATATCTTCCAATCATGTCTTTATCAGTTCTTACTTGTAAGAGCAGTTCGTCTTCAGGTGTGTCAGAGTATAATTTTCCATAGAAGCTATATCCCCTATTTGCTGAAATGTATGCTGGTCTTTCAACATTCTCAAAAACAATTTCTTGATGTGATTGTGTAATGTGTAATACTTGTTCAGCAAGAACATTCCCTTCGTGGTCGCAAAGGGCTACAACAAGAGGGAATTCCCATGCATCATGTTCTGAAGCATTTGTTTGTTGTAAGATCATAGTAAAGATTTTTTTAAATTTATTGTAGGTAGCATTCATGCGTACATGAGGATAGTTTGTTTTCTTCAACCACGTTCTCATCATAGGTTTTAGGTTCATTCCAGAAGCTTCTTCCATTGCACTAATCCATTCGTTGCTTGTTGCATTTCCATGCTTGTATCTTGAATGATAGAGGGCTAATCCTTTTGAGAAGTTTTCTTTGCCGATTAATGTTTCAATCATACGCACAACTTCTGGTGCTTTAACATAGGTAATAGCTGTGATTAATTCATTAGGATCGTTGAATCCTTCAGGTTCTATAGGCATTGATGCAGGTCCTTCGTCTTGTGCAAAAGTCCCTCCGCCAGGTGATAATAGACTAATAATGTCTCCAATGCGTACATAGGTGCTTCCAAACATGAATGAACTAAAGCCACGTTCAATGTGCACAGTTACTGCTTCATTGAGCCATAGTTGGAATGGATCATGTCCTGTAACTTCTGATCCGTTGAGATTATGATAAAATTCATGAACTTTAACCGCAAACATGTATTCAAAAGGCCCATCAGTCATATCAGGGAATGGCATTATTCTGTTCATAGTAATAGTAGTATTTCCTACATTTTCCATGCCACCAATATCAGAATTTTGCATGCCTATTTCTCGATAAACAGTTCCCGTATATTCATAGCCTAGGACAAGATCATTTGCTAATTCTTTGATTTGATTTCTTATTGATGATAGATCTTGATTGTTTTGTTTAAGTTTTTCTCGTTCTTGTACAAGATCATAGAGGTTCTTTCTTTTTTCTACGTCAGTGTATGCTTGTTCACCAGTAAAGATATGGATCCATAATATTGCGTCATGAAGAATGTCTAATGCGTGTTCTGCAATGCTCTTATCGACATCAGTTCTTGCGAGAAGTTCTAGTGTAAATGTTTTAGACATTTCTAGTAACTCTACATATTATGGTTG
>CAYVWZ010000002.1:0-1374 GCA_964455655.1 Candidatus Woesearchaeota archaeon | reverse complement strand
AATGTTCTTGTTGTTGAGGCATAAGTCCCAACCCCTAAAAAAAATAAGTAAGGAGCCATAGGAGTTTTTAGGTTATGATAAACTATTTGGTCTCTTCCATCGCTTACTGAGTGGCGTTCTACTGCAACATCTCCGTTTGAAATCATATGAGTATAGCGTGAGTCAGCAGTGATTGTTGTAGTGTAGGTGCATTTAGCAGTCATGTCATCAAAGCAAGGTATTATTCTTTGGAAGCCCCATTGTTGGCATTGGGTTATTTGTGTTGGTGGAAGTCCTGCTGGTGTTACGTCGTAATAGAGTCCTTCTAAGATATGTTTTGTTGGTCTGCAAGAATTTTTAATAATAAGAGTAAATTCCTCGCCTAAGAGGAGTGGTTGTGAAAAGGTTATAACAAGTTTGTTATCATCAAAGAGGTAGCGGTGTTTAACTTCAACTTCTTCACAAGTAACGGAGGTTATCTCAAGATTTTTCGCATCGAGGTGTAGTTGAGTTAATGATTCTTCTAGAACGCGAGATTTAATTTTTGAGATAATGTTGGTGTGGTCGTCATAAATATCAAAATCAAGGTCTATATGGAGCACTTTAACAGGTAGCTTTCCGAAGTCTTCTGGATAATATTTGTAAAGTCTTTCCATTACGGTTACTGGTGCTAAGTCTCCTTATAAAATTTTGTAGGGTAGAACATCTTCAAGGCATGTTGAAAGTTTTTCAGTTTTTCTTAAGACTTCTTTTTGAAGCATGCTTAGCATGATGAACAGATGTTACAGCTTATGTTATGTACACTACTAGGGATTGCTGCAGGTATATGCACAGGTATCTCTCCAGGAATTCATATTAATTTAGTTGCAGCAATGGTTATTGCGAATGCGTCATTAATGTCGAAGTTCTCTCCGGCAAGTGTAGGGTGTTTTATTGTTGCGATGTCCGTGACGCACACCTTTCTTGATTTTATTCCTTCAGTGTTCTTAGGTGCACCAAATGATGATACTGCTGTAGCAGTTCTTCCTGCTCATAAGCTAATGAAGTTGGGATTAGGCTATGAGGCCGTGATGATCTCTTGTGTTGCAAGCTTTATTGGTTTAATTATAATGGTATTGTTATTTCCTCTCAGTATTATACTTATTCCTCTCCTCTACGAAAAGATTCAGCCATTTGTTGCAGTAATTCTCATAGGGGTGCTCTTGATGTTAATTATTCGTGAACAACGGAAGCTATGGGCAATACTTTCGGTGATATTATGTGGAGCTCTTGGTTTAATTATTTTTGAAATCCCTATTCGTGATGTGCTATTTCCATTATTTTCTGGACTTTTTGGTATTAGTGGTTTACTCTTAAGTATTGGTGAGAGATCAAGAATTCCGTTTCAGAAGTTTT
>CAYVWZ010000001.1:58824-119996 GCA_964455655.1 Candidatus Woesearchaeota archaeon | reverse complement strand
GATCGTGGATGACGGCACGGGATCATTGTGGGACAGCAATGGCAATCCGGTGACCCTATAACATATCCCTTACCTATTGAACGCGCAGTCACTATTTTTGGAATACTCCCCTTAGGATCATATGAATCTCAAACACGTGAAGCGCTACAAAAAATTTGGCCTCACATAAGAGGTCTTGATGTTGTGTTTCCAGGATCTTCACCAGTAATCCCAAGAGATAAACAAGGAAGTTTCTCTTTATTGTCTATAAGAGGTGGTAAACCTCAAGCATCAGGAGAGTTTGCACTTGCAAATGTTGGTATTAACCTCCCTCATAAAAAAGTAGTAGTGGCTCCTGAAGGAATTTTAATTTAGTTCTTATACGCTTCTATCATTATAACACTGGGATTATCTAAAAATTTTTGAAAAAAATCTTTACCATATTTTTTAATTCCTTTTTTAGTTACGGTAAGGGGTTTCCATTTAATATTCTTCATTCCTGCTTTTTTTAAACAACGCTCATATGTGCGTTTATTCCAATAATAGATAGTTAGTTCTACATCTTTATCCAAATTTTTAAAACTCATAGTAATTTTCGAGCCATCAGTTTTCTTTGTTCCATGATAAATAATTCCTAAGCTTGGGTAGCTAGAAAACGCATATGCAGGGTTATTGTTTAATGCTATAAACCTTCCATTTCTCTTTAAATTTTTAGCAATGGAGTTACACATTCCCTGCAATTCTTTTTCGCTTTTTGCATAATGTAATAAAAATCCTGCAGTGATCAGGTCATATTCTCCAAGTTTAGGTAGTTTAGAAGCATGTATGAGGCGGTATGTTATTCCTTGAGGTTTCTTTTTCTCTTCTTCTTTTGCTAAACGTAGCATTTCTTGAGAAATATCAATTCCCATAACTGTTCTTGCCTTTAATTTTTTAAGTTCTCTAGTAAAATGTCCTGATCCGCATGCAAGGTCTAAAACTGTTTTTCCTTTTATATTTCCAAATGCTTTAATGAATGAAGGATCAATAACATAAAGTCTTCCAGGATATTTTTTTAACATTCGAGTGTATTCTGCCGCGATAGCATCATACTCTGCTGTCATGAGTTATTGTATTTCTCCAATACCAATAAGTCTGAATCTGTTTTCAAGAAGTCTTGATAGGGTTACTCTATCTTCTTTGCTTGCGCATACTGGTCTTTTGAGTTTGACATGGATGAAGTTCTTTCGTAATTCTACTACAACTCCTACGGTTGCTGCTGAATTAACATTGAGCATGAGCATTTCTCCTTTTTTGATAGGTTCTACTTTTGCTTCTTTTTGACTTCCTACTACTCTGTCTAATAAATTTGGTTTGAGTAAGAGTTCTTCCCATACGGGGGGCATCGATTCTTTTATTCCAATGACGTTTCCGATTAGACTGTCTGATTTTACAATAGAGGGGTCTAATGTTGTAAGTACTGCAATGCTTCCTCCAGGGTGTGCTTCTGTTAACGTATCAACTCCTGTGTGTAATCCTACAATGCTTGTTGTGAGTGGTTTGTATGTTGTTTTTCCTTCTTTTTCTTCTTTGATTCCTGGGCGTATTTCTACTTCTTGGTTGAGTTTTAACATTCCTTGTTTTAAGCTTCCTCCAAGTACTCCTCCGTTCATACTATGAATGTCAGTTCCTGGTTTGTTTACGTCGAAACTTCTTGCAACATACATGAGTGGTGGTTTGCTTTGGTCCCGTGTAGGTGTGGGGAATGATTCTTGTATGGTATTGATGAGGATGTCAATGTTAATGTTGTGTTGTGCGCTGATAGGAATGATTGGTGCATTTTCTGCTATGGTTCCTTTAACAAATTTCTTTATTTGTTCGTAATGTTCTAATGCTCTTTCTTGGCTTACGAGATCTATTTTGTTTTGGAGGATGATGAGTTTTTTTACACCAATCATGGTGAGTGCGGTTAAATGTTCCATGGTCTGTGGTTGTGGGCAATCTTCTGTTGTTGATACGAGGAGTAATGCTGCGTCCATGATTGCTGCTCCTGAGAGCATTGTTGCCATTAAGCTTTCGTGTCCTGGTGCGTCGACAAAGCTTATGGTTCTAACAGGTTCGAATCCTTTCTCTGCTTTTGTGGTGTAGGGTAATTCTTTTTTAGAAGGGTCTTTGTAAATAGTTGCGTTTGCATATCCTAATCGGATGGTGATTCCTCTCTTGACCTCTTCTGAATGGGTGTCTGTCCATCGTCCTGAGAGTCTTTCAAGAAGTGTTGTTTTTCCGTGGTCTACATGCCCTATTAATCCAATGGTGATTTCTGGTTGGTGTTGTTCTGTTTTTTTTGCCACGATTTTTGTTTCCTCGAGAGAAGATTATAGAAGTACAGAAAATGTTGGTTTATAAAATTGATTGTGGCTTAAAGCTCACTAAGATCTGGGGGTGCTAATACTGAGATCGTGTTCTCTCTGTCGTTCTGCTGAAGCTCTTGCATACTTAAAGTAAGACCCAATAAGAATTATTCCTAACCCAACACCTGCTGCTTCTTCAGCTATGTGTTGTGGTGGTGTGTAGTGTTGTCCTTGTACAAGATCGTGTAATCCTCTGTATTCAAGGCATACAATTCCTGTTCCTGAGCCTAGCATTAAACTTCCGGCAAGGAGCATTTCACGTAGTGATTGTTTCATTGTTGATTATCAAGGTAGCATAATACCATATCTTGGGTATCAATACATTCATAGCGGGTAGTGTCATCAATTATAGAAAAGTGTGTTCCTTCAGTAGGGAATCTTGAGTGTTCTACAGGAACTGCTTTTGGAATGCAATAAATTCTATCTTGTCCATCTTGAACACAGTCACTTGTTGGTGTTGAGAATGGTAGAGCTTGTTCTCGTATTATAGGAAATCTCTGGTCTAATGTGGGTATGGATGTTGGTGCGCATGCATTGATTGTAGCAAGTAAGCTTGCTCCTATGAGCGTAGAGGTTATATTGTTTCGTTTCATGGTGTTGTCTCCGAGAGTGTTATTTCTGTTTACCTTTAATTTTTACATTACCGTCTTTTTCAGAAACTTCTATGTATTCTAGATCATTAATGACTAAGTCTCCGCCCATGAGCATAAACTTCATGTCTAATCCTTGAATGTCTACTCTCTTTGTTTTGGTAAAATCAAGTATTTTTTTAGGAACAATATTTTGTTTATGGGGATCGTTCATATCGAAGAGAGAAATAAAGCATGGTCGATAGATCATATCTTCTTTATCGATACGTCCCTTCCTTCCAATAATGATTGCTTTTGTTTGATACTTCATGACGATGAGGCTGTGAATTTATTGAGATGCTGCCTCTTTTGGTTGGATTCCATAATTTTCTTCAATACTCTTTGGTCCTTCCTTAAGAACTTTAAGATTGATTTGTGCAGTTGTTGGTCCGATTTCTCTTCCCATTACTGTTTTTCTTTTTCTCATTCCTTTTCTTGAAATGTGGATTCCAACTCCTTTCGTAAGAAGTGGTTGTGATCTTCCGTGTCCTGGGATATCTTCTCTCATAGGGAATCCTGCATTATCAGATCCTCCTGTGATTTGGAGTTCGTATCCTGGGAGTCCTACTTCGTCTCCGCTTATTTTTTCGCCGAGTTTCTTACCTACAAAGGTATCTGTCTCTAATGCTTTAGTATAACTTTTTCCGTTTTTTGGGTTGCTTATTGTAAATTTTCCTTCTGCCATAATTATAATCCCCATAGGGTATTGTTTTTACGCTTAATATCTGCGATTTCCTTCAAAACTTCGACTTCGTTTGGCTTTAAAAAGCTTTTTACTCGTTTGAGCTCTAAGTATTGGTGTTCGGTGAGGCTTGTATAGAGGGTGTCTCCTTCTTTGATTTGTCTTCCTACGGTCACTCCTGGGAGTGCAATAGCTACCTCATCTCCTACTTTTGCTTCGGTAACGTTCTCTTTTTCTTTCTGTATTTCTTTAATGTAGGTTATTTCTTCTCCATCTTTCATGAGGGGTGTTCCTACTTTGAGTGTTCCTAAAACTATTCTTGCTCCCATGATTGCAGGGTTTGATTGTCTAAATACACAGTGTGGTAGTAAGTATACTTTTGCTGGTTTTGGTAAGTCTCGTAGTTCTTGTGTTTCTTGGTTTTTGAGTTCTGTTTCTTTCCATGCTTCATAGTCTTCTAAAATTTTGTAAATAATATTTGAGCGTATAATTTTGATTTTATCGTCAGATTCTCCTTCTACATTAAATGCAAGTATTACTTTGTTTGTGGAGTCTTTTGCTGCGTGTGCTGTTGCAACGTCTTTCTTAGTGATGCCTCCAATACTTGCTTGTTTTATTGCAATATTTTTTTCTCTGAGGAGGTGGATGAGTGCTTCTAAGCTTCCTAAACTATCTGCTTTCAAGAGTAATCCTTCATTATCAGTTTCAATGAGTGATTCTTCTACTTCTTCTTGTAGTTCTTCTTTTATTTGTTCTACATTCGTATTTGCAACGCGTAGTGGCATTCCGGGAGCGACATCTTGAATGTTTGGTGCAATAATGCGTAATGCTGATGCTGCGTTTGCTTCTTTGATGGTGATAAGTTTGTTTCCTTCAGTTTGTTGTAGTCCTCTAATTTTTGTTATGGTTGGTTCGTTTACTCCTGCTATTGCGATAGTGTCGTTGACTTTGATGGTTCCGTCGTGTAGAATAATGTCGAGGGTAGTTCCGAATCCTTTGATATCTTTTATTTCTAGGACAGTTCCTTTTCCAGGTCCTGATACTTCTGTTCGTAGTGATTGTTCTAAGTATTTCTGTGTTAGTCCTGTAAGAATTAATAATAATTCAGGTATTCCTTCTCCTGTTTTTGCGCTAACGGGGATCATTCCTATTTTTTTGGTAAAGTCATCTACTCTATCAAATCGTTCTGCAGGTAGCCCTTGTTCATAGAGTACTCCTACGATTTCGTATAATTTTTGGTCTAATTCTAATTGTGTTTGTTGTTGTTGGGTATTAACATTTTGTAATAGTGCTTTTTCTGGATGTGATTTCCATCCTTTGATATTGTCTAATTTGTTTAATGCAATAATGAATGGTGTTTTGTACGTTTTGAGAATTTCTATTGCTTCTAGTGTTTGTGGTTTTACTCCTTCATTAATGTCTACGACAAGAATTGCAATATCTGCTAAGTTCCCTCCTCTCTTTCGTAAGCTCGTAAATGCTGCGTGTCCTGGGGTATCAATAAATAAGAGTCCTGGGAATGTTATTTGTTTTACTTGTTGGAGTAATGGTCCGCACATGTTCTTGATACTTTCAATGGTAACGGTATATGCCTTGATGATTTGTGTTATACCACCAGCTTCTCCTTTGGTGATGTTGATGTGTGCAATGTATTGAAGAAGGCTTGATTTTCCGTGGTCTACATGCCCTACGAATGCCACAATAGGTTGTCTGATCATCTTCTCTGCTCCATGGGTTATATGCTCCCAGAGTGCTTTTTAAAGATTCGGGTTTAATGAAGAAATCTTTTTATACACGAACCATCAAGTGCTATGCCTAAGAGGTGATTTTATGAAGCAAGTATTGCTTGAATTTAAAGAGTTCTTAAAAGAATACAAAGTTATTGGTCTTGCAATTGCATTTATTATGGGTGTTGCTGCAACTGCTTTGATTAAGTCGTTAGTTGATAATATTATCATGCCAATTATTACTCCATTTATTCCTGGTGGTGCATGGAAGACTGCAACATTTTCTTTAGGGCCAATAGTTATTAGTTGGGGTGCATTTATTGGTGAGTTGATTAATTTCCTCATTATTGCATTAGTAGTATTTTTTACTGCAAAGTTTATTTTGAAAGAGGAGAAGGTTACGAAGAAGTAACCTCTTCTTATGTTTATTTCTGTTAAAGTTAAACCCCATTCTGGAAAGTCTGAATTAGTGCAGGAAAAAGATTCTTTTATTGCATTTGTTAAAGCTCTTCCTGAAGATGGTAAGGCGAATCTTGAAGTGATGAAATTATTACAAAAGAAGTTTAAGAAAACTCCTGTCCTAGTTCGTGGTGCTTCTTCTCGAAATAAAGTGTTTCGTCTTGAGTAAGGATATATGAGAAAACTATTAATACAAGAACTTGTTCAAGGCTGGTAATGCGCCGCTTACATAAGAAAGTTTCGAAGAAATCAAGACTTCCTCCAGGTTCTATAGTCTATATTGGTACTGCTCGTTCTCATGAAGTATCAATTGAAGTTATTGATTATACTGAATCAAAGGTTGTTGAAAAGATTGTTTCAACTCCTGATGAATGTCTTCCCTTTCGTGATCAGAATTCTATTACATGGATTAATATCACAGGTATTCATGACACGCATATTGTTGCAGAGATAGGAAAGCATTTTGGTTTGCATCCTCTCGTTGTTGAAGATGTAGCAAATACGAATTCTCGTCCTAAAGTTGAAGATTTTGATCATTACATGTTTATCTTATTAAAAATGCTCTCGTATGATTCAACATCAAGGGAGGTTGGTGTTGAGCAAGTAAGCTTTATCGTGAGTGATAAGTTTGTTATTACGTTCCAAGAAACGAAGGGTGATTCTTTTGATTCTATTCGTAGGCGTATTCGTGAAGGAAAGGGAAGGGTAAGAAAACAAGGTTCTGATTATTTGTTCTATGCTCTTGTTGATGTTATTGTTGATGATTATTTTAATTCTCTTGATCGCTTAGGTGATGATATTGAAGATTTAGAGGAAACATTAGAAGATCGTAAGAGTCATGAGGTTTTGAACGAGATTCGTCACTTAAAGCATGAACTGATTTTGTTACGTAAGAATATTATTCCGTTGCGTGAAGTGCTGTCTAATATTATTCGTAGCGAGACTCCTTTAATTAAGAAATCAACAAGGCCTTATTTGCGTGATGTTCTTGATCATGTAAATCAAGTTATTGATACTATCAAATCGTTCCGTGATGTTGTTTCAGGTTTGTTACAGGTTCATTTAGCTATTATGAGTAATAAGATGAATGAGATTGTTAAGGTATTAACTATTATTTCTACGATATTTATTCCATTAACGTTTATTGTAGGTGTCTATGGTATGAATTTCGCTTATTTTCCTGAATTAGGTTGGAAGTGGTCTTATCCTATTGTCTGGTTGGTCATGCTCTCCATTGCTGGAGTAATGTTAATGTACTTTAGAAAGAATGAATGGATTTAGTTATTTTTGTCTGAATGATATAATAGGTTCTAATTTTTCGCTGATTAAGTCTCCTGTTTCTGCATTGATCTTAACGTTTAACACATGGAATTGATTGGTTAAATAGGTGATATTCCATGTTTCGCTTCCTTTGACATTTTGTAGTACGGTGATGATTTTGTTTGCTTTATGTCCTGCATATTTTTCTGTTAGTAGTCCATCAATGACTTTCAGTGCGTCTTCAAAGTCATAGTCTACTTTTTCTAGGTTAAGTTCAGTAACTCCTTCAGGGGTGAGTGAGATTTGATTAGATTCTTTGACAGAAGATTTCTTGTCTTCTAGTACTACGGTAGCCATAACTTTTCTGTCAGGGCAATAATAGTCCATTTGCCATTCTGCATTGTTTAACGATTCAATAAGTAAGAATCCTGCGCATAAATAAGCATTCGGAGAATTCTTTTTGAACTCTTTGAACTCTTTTGTTTTCTGTACTGCGATTACCTCTTTTCTAAGTTTTTCTAACATGGTCATGAAGCTACGTAGATTTATTGTATAAAAAGCTTGTTTGTTCACTTACTGTCGACAAATACTTTTTTATAGTGAGAACATCTTTCAAGTGGTATCATAAGTACCCAAGATAATTAAAATTCTAGTTCTTGTTTTCTTTGTTTGATATCTTCTTTTATTTTTGTTAAGAATGCTTCTATTTTGTAATTGAAGATATTCTTTCCATTATGACGTATTGCTAGTGTTCTTGTTTCTACTTCTTTATCTCCAATAGTTAGAATTAAGGGGATTTTTTGTAACTCTGCAGTTCTTACTTTCTTTGAGATAGTGTCTGCGTCCATATCATATTCTACTCGTATTCCGTTTTCTGTTAACATTTTTCCTATCTCTTGTGCATAATCATTACTTCTGTCTGTTACCGTTACAATTTTTACTTGCACTGGTGATAGCCAGAGTGGGAATCTTCCTGCGGTGTGTTCTATGTATACAGAGGTGAATCGTTCTATAGATCCCATGATTGCTGCGTGGATCATCACAATTCGTTCTTTCTCTCCCTTCTCATTGATGCAGAATAAATCAAAGCGTTCTGGTAAGTTCATATCTAATTGTATTGTTGCTACTTGCCATTCTCTTCCTAGTGAGTCGCGTGATAAGAAGTCAACTTTTGGTCCGTACATTGCTGCTTCTCCTGGTGCGATGAAATATTTTACTTTTCTATCTTTTGCAAGGTTTTCTATTGCAGTTTCTGCTTCTTTCCATATTTCTCTTGTTCCTAGGTATTTCTCAAATGATTCTGGATCGTGGAATGAGAGTCTTATTTTTAGTTCAAATCCTAGTGTTGTATAGAATTTGTTGATAATGTCCCATATTTTGAAGAATTCTTCTTTGATTTGTGTTTTTCTGCAGAAGACGTGTGCATCGTCTTGTGTTATGCAGCGTACTCGTGAGAGCCCTGATAATTCTCCTGATTGTTCGTCTCTATAGACCATTGTTGTTTCTGCATAGCGTTGTGGCATTTCTCGATAACTTCTTGGGAATCGAGCAAAGATTTGAGTATGGTGGGGGCAATTCATGGGTTTCATTGCAAACTCGTGTCCCTCTCGTGTTTTTATTCTGAATAATTCTTCTGAGAATTTTTGCCAGTGTCCGCTTGTCTCGTAGAGGTCTCTTTTAGTAATGTGAGGTATTGCAACACGTTGGTATCCTCTTGCCTGTCTCATTTCCCAAACAAAATTGTCTAGTTCTTGTCGTAAAATTGTTCCCTTTGGTGTCCAGAGTGGTAGTCCTCCTCCAACAAGTTCTGAGAATACGAATAAGTCTAATTCTTTTCCTAGTTTTCTATGGTCTCTCTTTGCTGCTTCTTCTAATTGTGTTAAGTAATTGGTTAGTTCTTCTTTTGTGGGGAATGCTGTTCCGTAAATTCTGGTGAGCATTTTATTTTTTTCATTTCCTCTCCAGTATGCTCCTGCTATTTTGAGTAGTTTGAAATGTCGTAATTCTTTACTTGGTTGTTCAGTGTGTCCTCCTTTGCAGAGGTCTGTATAGTCTCCTGAGGTGTAGAGAGTTAATTTTTGTCCTTGTTTGCTGAATTCATCAATAAGTTCTAGTTTGTATGGTTCTTTTGCAAAGAATTTTTTTGCTTCTGCTGGTGTTATTTCTTTTTTTTCAAAGTTTTTCCAACTCTGTGCTATTTTTTCCATTTCTTTCTCTATTTTTTTTAAATCTTCTTCAGAGATTGGTTTGCTAAATTCAAAATCGTAATAGAATCCTTCAGGTATTGCTGGTCCGATTGCTCTTTTTGTATCAGGGTAGAGTTTGAGTACAGCAGCTGCTAGTAAGTGCGCAGTGCTATGACGTAATGCATCAAGTTGTTCTTGGTTCATGGTTCTGCATGATTATGTGTTCTTATTTAAATGTTCTCTCAAGAGGTAAAAAAAGGCATAATTCATTCTTTATTCTATGGGTAATGTGATAAAAATTACTATTGTTTCAACATGCTTTTTATAGTAAACTATTTATACTCATATTTTGTTTCAATTCACAATGAAAAAGTGGGTGTTACTAACTTTACTATTTTTGATCGGTATTCCCGTAGTATTTGCAGGAGTTTCTTTTGATCCATTAACAGAGACTGAAGTAAATCCTGGCGCTACTGTTGGAGTTTCAGGTTTTGTTGAGTCTGATACGAGTGTTCAAGGTTATTTTGAATTAGCTGTTGTTTGTGAGTCCGGAGAATTTAAACTTCCTAAAGTTGCTCTTTCGTTAAAAGCTAAAGAACGTCGTTCATTCCCTGGTGATATTGCTATTCCTAAAGTGTCTGTAAGTAATTCTATGAAAGGTTCTTGTCGTGTTCGTGGTGAACTAACACAGGATGGTGCTGTTCTTGGCACTGCTACTTCTGAAATGTTCCAAGTTTCTCCAAGATTAATTGGTGATTTTAGTATTGATGTTGAGCGTATTCAAGCTGGTGATTCTTTTTCATTAACAGGTAAGATCACACGAGTTAATGGTGATCAAGTTACGGGTAGTGCTGAAATTTATTTTGTTACAAATGGGGAACGTTTCCTTGCTGATGTGGTAAGCTTTACGGAGGGTAACTTACAGTACAAATACAATAGTATTGGTATTCCTTCTGGTAATTATACGGTTGTTATAATTGTTAATGATCTCTATGGTACTTCTCAAGAGTTTTCAAGTGTTGCTACCTTTACACTCTTAAGTGATTTATTTGTCTTCGCAAAATCAAGTGCTGATAAGGTTGATCCTGCTGATTCTATTAAAGTTTCAGGGGAAGCTCGTACATTATTGAATGATGTTGTTGAAGATGGTGAAGTCTTTGTTACTTTAGAAAATCAAACCTACACGACGGAAGTAAATAGTGCTGGGGAATTCGAGATTAATGTTCCTATACCCCCAAATATAAAATCAGGTCAGCATAAGATTAATGTTCGTGTTGAAGATACGTATAGAAATATTGGTAAGGCTGATATTCCTATTGAGGTTATTCCTCTTCATACTGCTGTTACCTTAGAAGTGTCTGATGCAAAAGTTGCTCCTGGTAACAAAATTATGATTTCAGGTAAGGTTATTGATCAAGCTGCAGATCCTATTGATGAGCAAATCACTATTGAAGTTCGTGATGCTGAGAATAAAGTCTTCCGTACGGATAGTATTAGAAGTGGTGGAAAAATTGAAATTTCATTTGCGGCAAACGCAATTCCTGGTAATTACAAGGTCTACGGTTCTTCTGGTAGCTTAAAATCTGAAGCAACTTTTGCTGTTGATGCTGTTGAAGCTCTTGATTTTAGCGTTGAAGGTCAAGATGTTGTTGTTGAGAATGATGGTAACGTAAAATATGATGGTCTTGTTACAGTTCAGTATACTCCTGATCTTAAGGAGGAGAAAACAATTAGTATTCTTCCTGGTCAGTCAGTTCGTATTCCTCTAGGGTTGAATATTCCTACAGGTGTGTATGATTTAATTGTAAGTTCTGGTAAGTTCAAAGAGGATTTTAAGAGTGTTATGATTAATGGTATTATTCCTAAGAACTTTACTCAGTTATATTGGGCTATTGCAATTCTTACGCTTGCGTTGATGGCATTCTCAATCTATTGGATGTCTTACAAAGAACGTCGTGCATTACATCAGGATGCTACGATGAAGAAGAATTATCGTAGGGAAATTGAATTAATTAAACAGAAGAAAGCTTCTGGCGAAAAACCTTTTGTAAGTAAATATTCAGTGGGTAGTTATGATAAGGATAAGGTTGCTTCTGATTATCGTAAGCAAGTTTTGAAACAAATTAAAGAGTCTGAAGCACAAATGGCTTCTCATAAGAAAAATAGTTCTTATTCATTTAATCGTCCTTCTGGTAGTGGTAGTTCTGCATTTAATAAGCCTAAGAAGGATGAAGATGATGATGGATATAAGCTTCTTGAGTAACGAAATTCTTTAAAACTCTGAGATTTACAAAATGCTATGGTACGTATTACACAAGTGTTTACTTTAGATGAATTTGAATTAATAAGTAAACCACGCGATAGGGATCATGGTCCAACTCAGTTTCGTGAGGGTCTTCGTGAATTAGTAAGAGATGAGTGTAGCGTTAGTCAATCAGATGGTTTATTTCGAGAATATCCAATAAGTTTTATGGTATGCGCTCCTCCAAATCAACTGCCTCAAATTGTAGATAAGTTTTGTGAAATAGCTAGAAGATATGATGCCCCCTATAGGCCTGGTAGTACTTTTACAGAGATTCCTCCAAAAATTTAAAGTATAATTCGTTCTAATTGTTCTGCTTTTGTAATGGTATGGTCTGCGACGGATTCTTCTCCACCTGTTGGTGTTCCCCATGTTACAAATATTGTTTTTGCATGGACAAGTTTTGCTGGTTCTAGATCGCTCATTTTGTCTCCTATAATAAAAATAATATCTCCTCTTCGTTGTAATTGTGCTACATGTTCTTCATTGTTTATTCCTAAGATGGGTGGTTGTCCGAAGATATAATCAAATTCTATGGGTGTCTGTGTTATTGCTAACATCCCTGAAATAATTTCTGTTCTAACTCCAGATGCTATTGCGAGTTTGTATCCTAATTTTTGTATTCGTCCTAATTGTTCTATGAATCCTTGGGGGTAAATATGTACTCCATGTTTTTTTGCTACCATGTACATTCCTATTTGGAATAAGTTTGTAGATATTTGATTTTGCATCTCTTCTCCCGTTATGGTTATTTCTTGTCGGGTGTTGGTGGTGTAGCGTAGGATCATATCAGAGGTAATTCCTGTTAATTTTTCTACAAATTCTCTGTTGTTCTTGTATAATGTTTCAGAGTGTGCATGTTCTTCTCGTGTTGGTAGTCCTTTTTCGAGTATTGCGGAACGCATTTTGTTTGCTTCATCAAGGATTTCTGGCTTGATGAGTGTTCCTCCAAAATCTATAAGAACGATTTTTTCTTTTGTTTTCATAAAGTTGGCAATTGACTCGTATTAATAAAAATTTTGTAGTTAATATAGATGTTGTGGAGAATAAACATTTTTTAACCGAAAAAGATGCAAGAGGCAAATGCAATCATTGTTAGATGTAGCGCGTGAGCAGGGTAAAAATAGAGATGCGGAAGCAGAAAGGGAATTAAGAGATGTGCTCTTAGGAATCGCAAGAAGACGTGGTGGGTATAGAACTCTTACTTTGTTGGAGTCCATGCCTAATATTGATCCGCAACGTATTCATAGGGCTCTTACTGATTTAGAATCTCAAGGATATCTTGAAGTATGTGAGGGTGCTCATGAAGAATATAGTTATGTTGGTGTTTTTCGTCGTTATATGCGGATGGTGTATAGTTGAGCAACATTTAGCATTGATAGAGTATAAGGTCTTTTTCTTCTTCTAATTCTTTCATGTTTGGGAAATATTTTATAACGAGTTTTTTCATGGTAGCAAAATGTGGTGACTTTTTCAAGAGGGTAATAGCTACTTTTCCTTTACTAACTCTCTGTATTTCTTGTAGTGCTTTTTCTTTATCATGAACATTTTGTAAGACTGTTACGCAAATAACTAAATCAAAGCTCTTGTCAGGGAATGGTAAGTGTTCAGCAGTTCCTACGATTCCTTCTTTTGGTAATAGTTTTTCACTCGGATCAATTCCTATAATGTGCAGGAAGAATTCTTTTGATAATAATGTTCCACATCCTACATCTAATACTTTTTCTTGATTTCCAAATATTTTTTTAATCAAAGAAAGTTTTTTTCGTTGTTCATCACCATATAATTCATTATAGTTAGTGATGTTGTTGTAGTACGAGTCCATCTTCTAAATTGTGCCCTGGTCCTAATTCCTTGTACGGAAATTTAAGGAGTTTTTGTAATGTTTCTTGTATTTTATGTGGCGCGGATGTTGGCAGTGTAGTGTTTCCTATGGCTCCATTTCTAAATAAAGTGTCTCCTGTGAATAAGAGCTTATCATCTTCTTTGTAAATGCATATTGATCCTCGTGTATGCCCAGGTGTTGAAATGATTCGTAATGTTCCTATTCGTTCTGGAACTATTTTAATAGGTATTCCTTGTAATAATTTTTGATTGCTTCCCGTTGTTTTGAATGGTGCTAAGCGATAACTTCCTATTTCTTCTCCTGATGCATAGATGGTTGCGTTGGGGAATAGTGTTACATTTCCAATATGGTCTGAGTGGAAGTGTGTTAGAATAACATTCTGTATGAATGAGGGTTTTGTTCGTAAGACCTCTAGTTGGTATCTTAAGTCATCTCTATTAATTGAGCTTCCCGTATCAATAATGGTTCGTAGTGATGGTATGTAGTAGATGTTAGAACTTGGTTGTATTCCCCCTGAGAACTCGTAAACATCTTCAGATAGTTTTTTTGCTCTAAGCATACGAACAATCCTAAAAATTCTCTTTTAAGATTTATTGTTCTAGATGAAGAGAGTATCCTTTCTTTTTTTGAGGGAAGGTGGCTTTCAAAACGCCTTTCAACACGAAAGCTTTATAAAAAGACTTCAGGATTGCTTTCCCATTCACATGTGAAAAAGTTGATAGAGCTTTTTCGAATTATAATCCACTCTCATGAAGAGAGTACTCTATCATAGTGCGTACTTACCATATTGCGTAAGTATGAGGTACAAGATGTAGCAGAAATAAGGAGTGCGAATTCCACAATTCCTAATACATATTCATTTGCGACCAATAATATAATTCCCGTTGATCCTGCGGGAGATTGCTGCTATGAGGTTTCAATAAGCCATGCAAGTCAAGGGGCTTCGCAAGAAGCACCGGCGAAAGGCTCAGTAACACGTAGTTAACTTACCCTATGGTCAGGGATAGCCTTGGGAAACTGAGGGTAAACCCTGATATTGAAAGAATACTGGAATGTTTCTTTCTTGAAAGGCAACGCCATAGGATAGGACTGCGGCTGATTAGCTTGTTGGTGAGGTAATGGCTCACCAAGGCTATGATCAGTAGGGGAGATGAGAGTCTTAGCCCCGAGAAGGGCACTGAGATAAGGGCCCTAGCTCTAAGGAGTGCAGCAGGCGAGGATTCTTTGCAATGCGCGAAAGCGTGACAAGGGAAGCCTCAGTGCTCACCTTCGGGTGGGCTTTTGCCAAGTGTAAATAGCTTGGAGAATAAGTGGTGGGCAAGACCGGTGCCAGCCGCCGCGGTAACCCCGGCGCCACAAGTGGCAATCACGATTATTGGGCCTAAAGCATCCGTAGCCGATTATAACAGTCTCTTGTGAAATCGTTAGGCTTAAACTAACGGCGTGCAAGAGATACTATATGATTAGAGATCGGGAGAAGACAACAGTATTCCTTGGGGAGCGGTAAAATGTGATAATCCTTGGAAGACTACCAATGGCGAAGGCAGTTGTCTAGAACGAGTCTGACGGTGAGGGATGAAAGCTAGGGGAGCGAACCGGATTAGATACCCGAGTAGTCCTAGCTGTAAACTCTGCGAGCTAAGTGTTGCGTGTTCCTCGGGATCACGCAGTGCTGGAGCGAAGGTGTTAAGCTCGCCGCCTGGGTAGTACGGTCGCAAGGCTGAAACTTAAAGGAATTGGCGGGGGCGCGCTACAAGGGGTGGAACGTGCGGTTTAATTCAACTCCACGCGGAGAACCTCACCATGGGCGACGGCAGAATGAAGGTCAAGCTAATGACTTTACCTGACGAGCCGAGAGATGCTGCATGGCCGCCGTCAGTTCGTGTCGTAAGATGTGCTGTTAAGTCAGTTAACGAACAAGACCTACGTCTATAGTTGCTAGCGGGTCCTCCGGGATGACCGTGCACACTATAGAGACTGCCCGTGTAAATGGGAGGAAGGTGTAGGCAACGGTAGGTCTGTATGGCTCGAATCTCATGGGCGACACGCGCGTTATAATGGTAGAGACAATGGGCTACAACTCCGAAAGGAGAAGTCAATCCTCGAAACTCTATCCCAGTTCGGATTGAGGGTTGCAACTCACCCTCATGAAGCCAGAATCCCTAGTAATCGGGTTTCATCAGGACCCGGTGAATACGTCAACGTGCCTTGCACACACCGCCCGTCAATCCAACCGAGCAGGGTCTAGGTGAGCGTATGTCTTTAATGATGTATTCAAACCTAGGTTCAGCAAGGTGGGGTAAGTCGTCACAAGGTATCTGTAGGGGAACCTGCAGATGGATCACCTCCTAATTTTTTTCATTTTTATGAAAACCTAATATCAACCTAGAATTCGTTACTCCTTCTGTAGATACATCTTGTACAATCTCATATATTGGGCTCGTAGCTCAGCTGGTAGAGCGCCGCCCTTGCACGGAAACGTTTGAGATTAAAGTCTAAGACTTCCCAAGTGAGGCGGAGGTCTTGGGTTCGAATCCCGACGAGTCCATTTCATAGTCATCAATTTGACACATATCGATGCAGCTCACGAATCGTAAGATTGTGGGTGAAGGATATCATTGCCTTACGAGGCAGAGAAAATGATTTTCATTTTCATGATATCATGCATAGGCATTCATTAGAAATTCTATATAGAATCCACTACGCCGTAAGGTGGATGATTCGGCTCAAGAACAAAGAAGAAGGGCGTGGCAAGCTACGAAATGCTTAGGCGAGGCGCATGCGGCCTACGAACCTAAGATTCCTGAATAGGACTTCCTTCTAAGCCCGAGAGGGTATATAACGCGGGGAACTGAAGCGTCTAAGTACCCGCAGGAAAAGAAATCAATCGAGATGCGGTGAGTAACAGCGAGCGAAAACCGTTCAGCGCAAACCGAATCTCTTCTAGAAATAGAAGCGACATGTGGTGTGACTTGCATAAAGTCTTCGTATGGTAATCCGAAGTGATCTGGAATGATTTGCGATACAGGGTGATAGCCCCGTAGGATTATCGTGAAAGATGGGCAAGTATCAAGAGTAGTGTCCCTTGGATATGAGGCACGAATATGGGAGGCATCAACTCCTAACGCTAAATATGTCTTGAGTCCGATAGCGAATAGTACTGTGATGGAACATTGAAAAGCACTCGTGACAGAGTGTGAAAAGATCCTGAAACCTTACGGTTATAGAATGGTGCGGCGAAAGTTGCACCGTACGTTTTGAATAACGGGCCAGGGAGTTGGTCTTCGTGGCGAGCGTAAGTACTAACGGTACGAACGCGGAGCGAAAGCGAAAGCTCGCAGCTTGCGAGGAGCGAGGTGTGAAAGTGCCTTAAGTCACGGGGATCTGACCGGAACGCGGGTGATCTAATCCCGAGCAGGGCGAAGCCTCAGTAATATGGGGTGGAGGCCCGAAGAGGTGCTATGGACATGTGCTCTTCTGACTCAGGATTAGGGGTGAAAAGCCAATCGAACTCGCTCATAGCCTGTTCCTGTCGAAATATGCCTCAGAATAGTCTCACCCGAGATAGTTTTCATTGTAGAGCGACGGATTTGAGGTTTTGGGAGAGAAATCTCTCGGCTTCTTGTTCAACTCCAAATGTGGGAACATCGTAGACGGTGGGAATCAGGGGCGCGCGGTAAGCGTGTGTCCCAAAAGGGGAACATCCCAGCCTAGAGTTAAGGTCCCTAAATGTTCATTAAGTGTGAAAGGGTGAAGGGTGTATTACACCAGAGACAGCGGGGAGGTTGGCTTAGAAGCAGCCATCCTTTAAAGAAAGCGTAATAGCTCACCCGTCAAGGTGTAGTGCCCCGAAAATGGACGGGGCTAAATGAACTACCGATACTCTAGATGCGTCGAATAGACGTTGTGGTAGACAGGTGTCGTGCATGGATAGAAGCCTTCATGTAAGTGTTGGTGGACCGTGTTCGAATAAGTATCCTGGTAGTAGTAGGACCTATATAGAGTGAGAATCTCTAATACCGGAAGGACAAGGGTTTCTTAGCACTGCAAATCAGCTAAGAGTTAGTCGGTCCTAACCGCATTCTTAATAAGAATCGTGGGAAGAGGTAAACTGGTTAATATTCCAGTACTATAGATGTACGCTCGGTAACGAAAGCTCGTCATGCTGACGTTTGGGGCTATACCTACAATCACTGTCGTGATTGCGAATAAGAATATGTCAAGGGAGTACTGTAATGGTGAGAACTTGAGAAAATCTTAGAGTGGCTAGCGTTTGTTAGTTAGGTAGAGGCCTAGAGCCCGTGAAAAAGCAGACGAGAAGGATCATCTATATCCGTACTCAGTACCGGCACAGGTGTCCTGGGTGAGGAGCCCAAGGTATGAGAGGACAAACTATGTAAAGGAATTCGGCAATTTAGCCCCGTGACTTCGGCATAAGGGGTTCCTGCGCTTGTGTTGTAAAAATGCGAGTACAGGATGCAATAACTAAGGGGGCCCGACTGTTTAACAAAAACGTAACTTCCTGCTAGCCAGTAATGGTTTGTATAGGAAGTGACATCTGCCCAGTGCTAGTACTTTAAGCTTCTTTTCAAGGGAGTGAAGAGCTAGTAAACGGCGGGAATAACTATAATTCTCTTAAGGTAGCGAAATGCCTTGTCGCTTGATTGGCGACCTGCATGAATGGTGTAACGAGGTCCCCACTGTCTTTACATGGATCCTCCCGAACATAACTTTCTGGTGCAAAGTCCAGAGAATTCCGGTGGGAAGCGAAGACCCCGTAGAACTTTACTGTAGCTTGTGGTTGCGGTGTGGAGTGTGGTGTTAAGCATAGGTAGGAGTCGTTAAAGCGTAGGCGCCAGTTTACGTGTAGACTTCAGTGAGATACTACCCTCTGCATTCTACATCGCTTGACTCCTTATGGAGGACAGCTACTGGCGGACAGTTTGCCTGGGGCGGGACCCTGCTGAAAAGATATCAGTAGGGCCCAAAGGTCAGCTCAAGAGGTTTAGAAATCCTCTGTAGAGTGCAAGAGCAAAAGCTGGCTTGACTGGATTTCAAACAATACGAAATCCAGGGACGAAAGTCGGGTCTAGCGAACTTCTATGTCCTCATTGATGGGGGCTAGACATGACAGAAAAGCTATCTCGGGGATAATTGAGTCGTAGCGCCTAAGAGCTCATATCGACGGCGCTGCTTGCTACTTCGATGTCGGCTCATCCTATCCTGGCTGTGCAGAAGCGGCCAAGGGTGAAGGTGTTCACTTATTAAAAGGGTTCGCGAGCTGGGTTAAGAACGTTGCGAGACAGTTTGTATGATATCTACCGGATTTGCAGATCTTCTGAGGGGAAGGACCATTTAGTACGAGAGGAACGATGGTTCGAGGCCACTGGTGTATCGATTGTCTGACAAGGCAGGTCGAGCAGCTACGCCTTACGGGATAAGTTCTGAAAGCATCTAAGAACGAAGCCCTCCTTGAAAAGAGAAGGAGCACACGAGAAAGAACACTCGTTTGATAGGTGTGGGGTATAAGCATCAAGGTAACGAGATGTTAAGCCTGCACATACTAATAGTGCGATGGAATTTTCTTAAGAATTTCTAATGAATGTCTATTGCATGATATCTTTTTTTCTTCAATTATTTTTTTAGTTTATTTAGTGATTCATATCTAGAAAGTAATAGAAGAGTAATCTCAATCACCATATTTTTTGAAAGTCTAAAATATTCTTTTTCAGAAAGGAATGCATGGCCTCCTTCATCATGAAGAATTTGCACAAAAGCGTCAATTAATTCATGATCGTGATCGCTGAGATCTAGTTTTTGTTTTAGATAGACTCTGCGGTTTCCAAGATCACTTTTATCTTTCAGCTTAGGGATTTCTTCTTGTAATTCGATAGAAATTTTTTTGCTTAGATCTATTATCATCCCTTCTAAAAAAGCTCTCAAATTACCAATCATTCCACTATTAACAATTCGAGGTGTATCACCATAAATATATCTATCAATTTCAATAAGCAGCTCAGCATACTTGTCTTCAAATCCTAAATATCGGATTTTTTTAATAACAGTTTTTTTATCTTGATTAATTTCTACATTAATCCTCTTAATGTTTAATTCAACATTTTCAAAACGTTTGATAATAATAGATTTCATTAATTCATCTTTAAGATGAACAAAAACTGGAGAGATATTAAGTCTACTTAGTATTTTTAATATTTCATTTAGGTCTAAATTTGTAAAATATTGGTTTTCTTCTTTGAATAGATCAATTAAGAATGCTAAAAACACATCAGATGACAGCCCATATAGTCGTCTCTCGTCTAGAGCAGTTATTGCTTGTTTCGTAAAGTTTAATTTTACCAATGCATAGAAAGGGAGCGGAGTTCTGGGATCCGCTTCTGTAGCTATAGTATTTTGTAAAGTTCTAATAAAAGGGTCTTTTAAAGAAGGATTATTTTCTGTGATACTGAAAATATCTATTAGTAACTCCACATGCGGATAATCAATTTGGTTTGTAGACAGCGTCCAAGGGGTTCTTTGTTTGCCATCAACGCTTATTATTCTACGTTGATCAAGCTCTTCTTTATCTATAATTGCTTCAATACTATCAACTAACTCTAACTCTTCCATAAAATTTGATTTAACTCCTTTTATTTTAAACTTTCTAGGCTAGATAATCTTAAAAACGTCTAAGCTTTCTACACGTTATGGCAACAATTAAACAAAAAATAACTCCATGTTTATGGTTCGATAATAAAGCTGAAGAAGCTGTAAAATTTTATACATCTGTTTTCAAAAACTCTAAAATTGGAAAAACTCTTCGTTATGATGATGCCTCTGCGAAGGCTTCTGGTATGCCGAAAGGTTCTGTATTAACGATTGAATTCCAAATTGAAGGTCAAGAATTTCTTGCATTAAATGGTGGTCCTATTTTCAAATTTACAGAAGCTGTTTCATTTATTATTGATTGTAATGATCAGAAAGAAGTTGATTATTTTTGGGATAAATTAACAAAAGGTGGTCAAGAATCTGTTTGTGGTTGGCTAAAAGATAAGTATGGTGTATCATGGCAAGTAACTCCCTCTATTTTACCTAAAATGTTAACAGATAAAGATCCTAAGAAAGCGCAGAATGTTATGAAAGCTATGATGCAAATGAAAAAGATTGATATTAAGGCATTACAAAAAGCATACGATCAGAAATAAATCTATAAAGATACACTTAAAAATCCTTTCTTGATCTTATCATTATGATTTCGTGGGGTAGATTTGCTACGTGGTTGTTAGGTGTTGTTGCGTTATCAACGATTGCTATTTTTTTTATTAAACTTCTTCGTGCATTATATTTTGTTGAATTACAAGTTGTTGATGTTGTTCTTGGGATTTTTTTAGGTATTCTTGCTGCTGATTTGTTCTCTGGTTTGGTTCATTGGGCTTGTGATACGTGGGGTGATTCGAGGATTCCTCTTCTTGGTACGTATGTTCTGAAATCTTTTAGGTTACATCATGTTGATCAGTTAGGTATTACGCGTCATGATTTTTTTGAAGCAAATATTTTGAATTTCTTAGTTGTTGTTCCTGTTATTATTGCTACTGCAAATATTTCTTTAGATTCTCGTGGAAGTATTTTTGCTGTTGTGTTTCTAGGTTCTCTTTGTTTCTTTTCAATGTTAACGAATCAAGTTCATAAATGGTCTCATCAGGCTCATCAAAATAAGATTATTTCTTGGTTGCAAAAGTATGGTGTTATTTTATCTCCGAAAGCTCATAAGAAGCATCATTCAAAGCCGTATACAGAGTCCTATTGTATTACAACAGGTTGGCTTAATCCGTTGTTAGATAAGATAAGGTTCTTTAGAGGTCTAGAATGGCTTATTTCTTCTCTAACGGGTGCTATTCCTCGTCATGAGGAAGTTCATTTTCATGAATAATTCTTCCTTAGTAAATAGTATTTTCTTAAGATGTAGTAACAAATGATTAAATAGAGATTTCAAGATACGGGCCATCATGGCAGAAATTATGATTATTGCAGTAAAGTTGGTAATAACATTTATTGCAGCAATGGTCTTTGGGTATGAACGTCAGCGTTCTCACAAGCCTGTTGGATTTGGTACATTTATTTTCGTTTCCTTAGGTGCGTGTGCCTTAGGAGTATTAGCGGTTTCAAACTTTTTGGAGAATGGTTTTGTCTTATTAGGTGCTATTGTTACGGGTATTGGTTTCTTAGGTGCTGGTGCATTGATTAAGAATTCTGATAAGGTCTTTGGGTTTACAACAGCTTCTGCTATTTGGTTATTTGCTATTGTTGGGTTGATTATTGGTATTGGTCAGTATGGTATTGCTGCTATTTTGTATGCATTAGTGTGGGTTGTTGTGTTCTCTGATAAAATTCTTGAGCATTATGGTATTGGTTCATATCAAAAGAAGATTATTATTCAAGCAAAATTAAGTTTGTTAGAAGCTGAGTTGCAGCAAGAGCTTGAATCATTTGGTATTTCATATCGTTTGTTAAGTGTGCATATTGATAAGAATGAAAAGCAAGGTAAGACTATTTATCTTGTTGAGGGCTCTCGTGATAATTTGAATCATTTAATGCAGAAGTTAGTTAAGCATGATTCCATAATTTCTTGTGGAATTGAATGATCTTCTCTGTTGCAAGTCCTAGGAGTATCCAATAAAGTGTATGTAAAATATCTACGTGTCCTTGGAAGTTGAGGGGATTGTTAGAATAATCCCATAATCTCATTCCTAATGTTGCTTGTGTGAATGCTCCCCCTATGAATTCGAGCATGGTGAAGCATACTGCATAAATAAAGATTCTAATGAGGAGAGGTCTTTCTCGTAGGTAGGTGATGAGAAGATAGAGTAAGACAAGTCCTAATCCGTATACGGGCATGAAGGGAACGGGTAATCCTAGCAATTGTCCAAAATAGCTTTGATAGGACCAGTGCCCATCGATAATGCTTCTATATACAGTGTCTATGAGGCTTCCTATAATGCTTCCCATAAAGAAGAATGTTGCTAATTGTAAAATTTTGAGTTTGTAATCTCTTGTTATTTTTTGTTGTGGGAGTTTGCGTATGGTATGATAATGTTTTGTTATGTCTTTTTTTGTAAGAATTGCTATCACCTTTTCAAATAGCTACTTGAGTATAAGTATTAAAAGTTTGTGTTAAGAGAGGCGTTTTTCTAGTTCTTCGCATCGTAATGTGCGTACGTGCATGAATCCTTCAACTTGTTGTGCTTCTAATGAAAAATTAAATGGTCTGCTGAAGAGTCCGTTTTCTACTCTTACGCGTACATGATCTCCTTCTTTCATGGTTACAAGGAGTGTGTCATCGCCGTTAAGAATGCTTTCTCCAAATAAGTATCGTTCTCCGTCATCGTCTTGGAGGCAGAAATAAACTTCATTTCCTCTTCGTGTTTTATGTTCAATAGTGCCTTCAATAATAACTCCTTTAAGGTAGGCATCAAGGTACATTCCCATTTTTCTGAAGATGTTCATGGTTCCCTCGTGCACACATAGATCAAGTTTGTTTGTATAGTTCTTGGTAATGCTATAATGTCTGATGATTTCTTTGTTATGATACGGAATTTGTTTTTTATGAGTATATCTTCTAATTCTTTGTCAGAGTAAATGTGTTGTTCTCCTGCTTCTGTTTTTATTCTTCTTGAGATAACATGTAATCTTCGCAACCAATTATTATTGTTGAGTGTTGCAATCACAAAAATTCCATTTGGATTTAATGCATTATAGATTATGGTAAGTGTTTTGTTGGGGTGGTGTAAGTATTGTATCACTCCTGAGAACATAATAATATCATAGGTTTCAGGTAGTTTAGAGAGTGTTTCAATATTGATGACTTTTGTGGTTGGTTTTTTATTTGCAAATTTTTCGTTGAATAAACGTATGTCTTCTGCTGATGAGTCGTATCCTATAAGGGTAAAGGGTATTTCTATTTCGTTGTATTCTATGCTTCCATTCTTTTCACAGCCAATATCTAATATTTTTATTCCTGGTTTAAGGTATGGTTCAACACTTTCTTTCAAGGTTTTTTTTAAATCTCGTAACATGCCTTGTTCAATGTGTTTTCCTATAGTTTTCTTGAGGTTCATCGTGTTGTATACGTTTATTTTTTTTGTAAACTGTTAGTGTTTTCCTTTGTTTTTTCAAAAGAGGTGATGTTTCTTTCTGTTTTCTCTCATAAAGGCACTTTAAGAGCTTTACTCTTAGTGTTCTTATGACATTCAAAAAGTATATGGCTAGCATTGCTGTTGGAGCAGTAGTAGGCGCAGCAGGTATGTATCAAGGATACGAACCTCTTCGTAGAGAAGTACTCAATTGGCGTTTTCGTCATGATGCAGTTGCTCCAAGTTTTGTTCAGAAAGAAAGAGCATTCTCATTAGAGATTGTTGCACAAAAAACTGATCAGGGTCTTGGGTTTTTCTTAAAAGATGGCGATGTTGGTTATGAAATTGTGGAGCGTGATAATGATGTTGTTATTGGTGATGTCTATCATGCATGGTCTCATGCTTCTCATGATGAAAAAGCTCGTTTGCTCTATGCAGAATGGAATTCTTATTCTCCTCAAGAGCGTGCTGATGTTGTTGAGCAATTAGGTCCTGAAAAGATTTGGGATTCTCTTCCAATGAGTGTTCGTTCAAGAATTGTTCGTGATTCTGTTCAAAATATTGTTCGTCAAAAGGTTGGTGAAGTGCGTTCCTATCTTCATGAGTTTGGAGGTGAAGAATGAGTTTAGAAAAATTAGTGTATCCGTTAGTGTTTGTTATGGGTGCTACTCTGGGAAACTCTTGTGATGCGTGTGTGGATACTCCTAAACCGAAGTATGAATCTCCTTGTGAAGAGCGTATTCCTGATGCTCAGTATAAGTATCATCATGGAGGTGATGAATATGTCTTACGATATGGAAACAAGTGCTCTCGTCACGACTGATAATGCGCGCATTGATGAGGGTAGTTCATTGCAAAGGATTATGCAAGAATCAAGAACGTTTGATGCTTCATTGCGTAAGTATGATCGTATTGTTCAGCGTGTCTTAAGTCCTTCCATAATGGGAAGAACTGTTGGGAGGTTACGCCAAGCGGTCTTTGATGGTTCTAATGCGAGCGATTTGCATAGTGTGTATGATGTTATGATGAGCTCTCTAGGGTATATGAATGTTGAGCTTGATGGATTATGTCATTTGCATCATAGGGATGGTGTTGGTATTCGTGAATTAGTTCGTGAACGGTATGAGCAAGTTCTTGCTATTGGTGAAGTATATGATGATCTTGAAGAAGGTATTCGTTCTCGTTCTCAGGAGTGTGGTGAGGTTGAAGCGTTGTTAAAAGAAAAGCCTTCTTTTCGTGAAGGTGTTGAGGCGCGCATGAAATTGCGTGCATTGCGTATGGATTTGTATGAGAAAAAGAAAAAGTATGAAGGGTTGCATACGCAAATGGAAGGATTAGAACGTTCTGCTGAAGTATTAGAAGGTGCTCATCATTCTCATACGGATGTCTTTGTTACGTACATGATGGCAACAGACGCAGGTCGTAATATGCAGAAAGAGTTGAGGGTTCTTGGTCCTACACATATTACGAGTGTGTACTTAACTGCGGGGCTAGGATTATTTGAAAAGCATGTTGGTGCTATTACTTCGTATAATGAGAGATTAAAGTCCTGTGTTCGTTCTCGTTGGTCTTCATGGAATGGAGCCCCAAGGATGCATCAAGGATCTGAAGCTCGTGTATTGCCAAGGTTGAGTTTGTTAGAGGTTGCGAGGGAGTAACCTTTTTAAACCCTTGAAAGTCAGAAAGAGTATGGCAGACGACAGAATTCAAATGCCCTCTAGTGGTGGAGGAATTATTCGTTATTTTGACGATTATAAGAGTAAGATAGAAATTCCTCCGAAAGTAGTAGTGGGTATTATTGTGGTAATTACTGTTCTTGCATTACTTGCTCATTATTTATTATGAACATGACAATTGATACGTTTTGTAAATTATGCGATTTTAAAGATTCTTCTGAAGGACCGTGTAAGGTGCGTGATTTCTCAGGTGGTTATAGAACAGAACAAGAGTATTATGTAGCAAGAGGTTTATGTGGGTGGGCAGTTTCTGGTGGTGTTATTATTGGAGAGACTACCTATGATCATATACAAATTCGTCCCGATCTTCCTCTCATCGATCGTGATGATCCAGCAGTTATTCAGTCTGAACTTGCCCGTGCAAGAGCTAATGGGTTTGTGATCATAAAATCAGAATAAGCTAACATTTTTATACACTTAATTTCTAAACTTTCTTATGTTTCCCGGTATGAATCCTCGTGAGATGGAAAAAGCGATGAAAAAGCTTGGTATCAAGCAAGAAGAGATTGATGCTACGGAAGTTATTATTCGTACTTCTTCAGAAGAAATGATTATTGAGAATCCTCAAGTTACCAAAGTTAACATGATGGGTCAAGAGACCTTTCAAATTGTTGGTGAAGTAAGAATAAGGGCTAAAGAGTTATTTTCTAAAGAAGATATCAAGACGGTTATGGAACAGACGGGTTGTTCTGAAAAAGCAGCAAAACAAGCTCTTGAAGAAGAAGGGGATCTTGCTGCTGCTATTTTGAAGCTTCAAGAAGAGTAACATAATCCTTATTAATTCCGACTTCTTGTGGCCAGGTTATGGAAGATAGGATTCAGGCTCTTGTGGGTATTGCAAATAACAAGCTTTCTACTGCTGATCATCTAGCATATACGACCTATCCTACGGTTCGTGAGCCAAAGCTCTTATTGAGTATTATAGAGGACATTTTTGTTGGTGTTTCAGCGGGAATGGATGCTATATTGCTTTATGAGCGTATGTTTAAGCGTGTTCCTCCTCATACTTCTGACTTAATGACCCGTATAGACGTGTTTAAGACAAAATGTGCAGAAAGATACAATTTCAATAGAGAAGTGATGGTTATGTTGATTGATATTCAGAGATTATTAGAGTTTAATAGGAAAAGTGCAATGCAAATAGCAAAGCGTGATAAACTAGTAATATTTGAGGATGATTACAGAATGAAATCAATCACAATAGAAAGCGTTAAAAATTATCTTACTCTATCAAAGCCTTTCATTGAGAAGGTAAACAAGGTACTAGTGAATGTTGGAAGATACTGAAACAGCAAAGGGACAATTACAGCGTGTGGACCACCTGATTTATGTAACATTGAAGTATACAAGAACTGCTGATGTTATTCTTAATACGATTCAACGTCTTATTGAGGCTATTCACTATATTTTTGATGATATTCTAGAGGTTGCAAAGAAAAAGAAGATGATTGATGTTCTTCCTCGTACCAGTCTCGAAAAAGCTAAATTATTAGAAGATAAAATTTTCAAAAATGATAAACATGTGAAGAATTGGATTAGGCTTTATAGGATGCTCATTACAATTTCTAATGCTACTATTACGGGAAGGGAAGAATATCGTAAGAATGTTACGCTCATTGCTGATAAGGTTGAAGTGAATCAAGAGCGTTTAATGGAATTTTTTAATCAAACAAAAGAATTTTATGCATTTTCCCAAGAATGGACTGCTTCTCAAGGGTTTAAGAAAGAAGCATAATCTCAGAAACATTTAAAAGGTTCTAGCCATCGTTTATGGTTGGATGACACGATTTATTCTGGTAACAGGCGGAAAAGGTGGTGTTGCAAAAACAACGACTACTATTTCTCTCGGTTGTGCATTAGCCTCGTTAGGAAAAGATGTTACGGTATTAGATGCTAATTTAACAACGCCTAATGTTGGTATTTATTTGGGGAGCCCTATTGTTCCTGTAAGTTTACATGAAGTGTTACAAGGTGAAAATCATATTTCTGAAGCGGTCTATATTCATCCCTCTGGTTTGAAGGTTGTTCCTGCAAGTATTAATTTAGAAGTGTTGAAGAAAACAAATCCTTCAAAATTAAAGGATGCGATTATGGGGTTGAAAGGTGTTACTGATTATGTTTTAATTGATTCAGCTGCAGGTCTTGGAAGAGAAGCGCTCTTGGCATTAGATGCTGCGAATGAAATAATTATTGTTACGAATGCTGAAATGTCTGCGCTTGCTGATGCGTTGAAAACAATCAATGTTGCAAAGGAAATGCATAAGAAAATTTTAGGTGTTGTTGTTACGCGTCATCGTGGAGAAGATGATGAGGTTTCTATTGATAATATTGAGCATATTCTTGAGGAGAATGTTCTTGCGGTTATTCCTGAATCTCGTGAAGTCAAAGAGAGTCATGCAATGCGTGATAATATTATTTATACGCACCCTGATTCAGTTGTTGCTCAGAGATATACAGAGTTGGCGTCAAAAATGGCTGGTCTTGCGTATTCTATAAAGGAGACAGAACCAGTCTCTGAAGTGGTAAAAACAAGGTTTTCTCGTTTTTTGAAGTTCTTAGGTCTGCATTAAGTTATGAAAGATTCCTCTTGATTTTATTGAATATATCTTTAAAAAGGGTGCTCTCTCGGTAAGATTATGAGATGGAAAGCTGAACGAAAGGTATTGTGGACTGTTATTGGGATTCTTGTGGTGATTAATGTTCTTGCATTAGTATTGTTTGCTTCTCAACGCACAAATATTTTACCTTCACTTGGTTCTTCTGATACTAATGGTGATGTTACCTATGTAAGTAATGCAGATACTATTGAGTCTGTTTCTCAAAAGGCAATTCCTTCTGTTGTGTATATTGTTGCAGCTTCTGGTAGTGGCCCTAATGCCTCACTTTCTCAAGGTTCTGGGGCAATTATTTCGAGTGATGGATTAATTGTTACAAATTATCATGTTATTGAAGATGCTAAAAATATTTCTATAAGGTTATATAACAAAGAAATTTATAATCCTCAAATTGTTGGTATTGATGAAGAGACCGATTTAGCGGTTCTTCGTATTAATGCTCACGATCTTACTCCTTTCAAGTTTGGTGATTCTGAACGTGTTGAAATTGGTGAGCCAGTAATTGCTATTGGGAGTCCTTTTGGTTATGATTTTACAGTAACTTCTGGTATTATTAGTGGTAAGAATCGTGATGATGGGCCTACTGAATATCGTGATTATTTACAAACTGATGCTTCTATTAATCCTGGAAATTCTGGTGGTCCGTTGATTAATATGGATGGTGAATTAATTGGTATTGCAACATTTATTGTTTCTCGTGAGCGTACAGGAGAGTTAGGTTTTGCTATTCCAAGTAATATGGTTAAGGTTATTGTTGATCGTTTGGTTATGAACGGTACCGTTGAGCGCGGATATTTTGGTGTGATGATTAGTGATCCTCGTGAAATTGATGAAAATGGTAATGGTCGTATTCCTAATGGTGCAAGAATTGTTGAAGTTTCTCCTGATAGTCCTGCTGCGAATGGTGGCTTAAAAGTAAATGATACTGTTGTTGAAATTGATGGTATGAAAGTTATTGATAGTAATCAGTTGCGTAATTATATTGCATTTGTTCCTCCTGGAACTGTTGTTGATGTTCTTGTTATGCGTGAGAATAGGACTATTCCTCTTGCTGTAATTGTTGGGACTCGTCCTAAGAATCTTGAAGTTGAGAATAAAACTGAGAAATAAGCAAAGATAGATTTTTATATTTTTAGCGTTATCCAAAAGGTATGAATGGCATTGTCAATGATCATTTTAGACCATTAGCAGAAAGGTTTAGTGAAGAGCGATATAGAGTTTCTCCAGGAATTGATGTTAATACTCCATCGAGGCTTCAACTCTATAGAGGGCCTGGAAGAGGTAAAAATCCTTCAGGAGAATATTTAGTTTTTAGTATGATCCCTCAAGTTAATGGGACTCCTCCAAGGATAAGAGTTTGTTATTCGCGTGTTACTGTTACTCCTGATGGAGTATCCCAAACTTCTCCCTTAGAAGGTTTGTTTGAGATTGATAGCACTCCATGTAATGATATAGCAAAAAAGCTTCTCCCAAAAAGTCAGTAGCTATATAAACAACCTTTAATTTTATTTTTGCACATGACTTTTGATGACCTACGACAAGAATTAGTAAAATATCTCTCTCCGAAGGATGTTGATATTGTTCAGCGTGCCTATATGAAGGCTGATGAGCTTCACAAGGGTGCTAAGCGTGTTTCTGGCGAGCCATATATTAGTCATCCTCTTGCGGTTACCTTAACGTTAGCAAAACTACGTATGGACAAGTCTACATTAGCTGCTGCTCTCTTGCATGATACTATTGAAGATACAAAGTATTCATTGGCTGATATTCGTCGTGATTTTTCTGATGAGATTGCTATGCTTGTTGATGGTGTGACAAAAATGAAGCAATTAAAGCCTACTTCTGTTGAAGAGGAGGATGCTGAGTCTGTTCGTAAATTATTGCTTGCTTCTGTTAAAGATTTGCGTGTGGTATTGATTAAGCTAGCTGATAAATTGCATAATATGCGAACGTTAGATGCGCTTCCGAGGGATCGTCAAGTGCGTATTGCTCGTGAGAATTTGAATGTGTATGCTCCTCTTGCGTATCGTTTAGGGCTTGCTTCTCTAAAGTGGGAGTTAGAAGATTTGAGTTTTAAGGTCTTAGAGCCTGAGATTTATCAAAAGTTTAAGCAACGTTTTGGGAAGACGAGAAAAGATCGAGAGAATGATATTAAGGGTATTAAGGAATTATTACAAGCAAAGTTAGATGCTCATGGTATTAAGGCTGAGATTGTTGGTCGTCCTAAGCATTTCTATAGTATTTACAAAAAAATGATTACGAAGAATCGTACGTTTGAGGAAGTCAATGATCTTATTGGATTAAGAGTTATTACTGATTCGGTGAAGGAATGTTATGAAATTTTAGGTATTATTCATAGTATTTGGCCTCCTATTCAGGGTAAGTTTAAAGATTATATTGCTACTCCAAAGAAGAATCTCTATCAATCACTTCATACTGCTGTTGTTGCATTGAAGCAGCCTGTTGAGTTTCAAATTCGTACGAGGGATATGCATATGATTGCTGAGGAGGGTATTGCTGCTCATTGGTCATATAAGCATCTTGAGGGTGATAAGAAGTTTGATAAGAAGTTGTCATGGTTGAGAGATATTCTTGAATTCCAACAACAGTCTCAAAATACTGCTGAGTTTATGGATTTCTTAAAGATTGATTTGTTTGATGATGAGGTGTATATTATGACTCCGAAGGGGGATGTTGTCTCTCTTCCTAAGGGTTCTTCAACAATTGATTTTGCATATAAGATTCATTCAAGTATTGGTGATCATGCTACGGGTGCAGTGGTAAATGGTCGTATGGTTCCATTGCGTTATGAACTAAAAACGGGTGAGATTGTTAATATTTTAACAGGTAAGAATGCTACTCCTAATCGTGATTGGTTAAAATTTGTAAAGACTGCTCAGGCAAAAGCTAAAATCCGTCAGTTTTTACGTGAGCATGGCCAACTTCCTGCGTCAACAGGTAAGATCCCTCCTCGTTCTTTTGGTGAGGGTCTTGTCTTAGTTCAGAATGTTCCTCATGCTCATATTAAACTTTCGCGGTGCTGTCATCCCGTTCCTAATCAGCCTCTTGTAGCATATCTCTCTTCGAACGATCAGTATGCCGTCCATGTAAAGGGTTGCGATCATTTATCTGTAAAGTCAAGGAAGAGTCTCTTAACTGCTTCTTGGAATGCGCAGTATCAAGGGAGGATTACGATGAGGGTTGTTGTAGAAGATCGTTTAGGGGTCTTTGCTGATATTCTCAGTGTTGTTTCAGGATTAAGTATTAATATTGATCCAGCTTCTGCAAAGGCTGTTGGCGATGGTATTGTGGAATGTGATATTGGGTTTATTCCTGATGGTCTTGATCAAGTTGCATTAGCAATTGTGCAGGTTAAGAATAAAGTGCGTGGCGTCCGTATGGTATTCTTGGTGGAGCCTACGCAATAAAAGTTTAATCACAATCAATACAGATGTTTGGTGATTTTTTAATAGTTTTTTTGGTGGTAGGCTTAGCTTTTTTTGTTGCCATTGATAATTCCTCCTTTCTTGCTTATGAATGCAGTATTCTCCTTAAATAGTTTATGTAGGGTTATTTCTTTCTAGGATAGAGCCAGAGTAAGAGTCCTGCATAGAGTAGTCCTAGTACTCCTTCTACAATGGTCTGTGTTTCTTTTGCTGGTGCACCTAATTCAGCAAAATTAATTTTTAGAGGTATGAGAATGCTCGCGAGGGAGGCAATAAATATTCCTACAATGATAATGATGAGTGTGTCTTTATTTTTTAGAGGGTCTCTCGCTACGGTTAAGATAAACAGTGCGATAAAGAATGATGCAAGCGCGAGGAGTGTATCATGGTAGGGGGAATAGAGATTGTTATCATAAAAGGGAAATATGCTCAGTCCAAAGAAGTGAACAACAGCTCCAAAGAGATAAAATAATGCTCCGATAACAAGCACAATTTTAAGAGCACTATGTTTTACTTGCATGTAAAGAACGTGCTCTCTCTTTAATTTAAGTATTCCGGTCATAAGATTTATATGGGAGAATAGTTATTTCCGAACGATATGAAAGAAGCGTTTTTTTCTATTAGTGATTCGGAGCTTGGTGATGGTTCTTATACTGATGATTTTCTTTCTGATGAATTGTTTATTAAAAAGCTTCAATGGATGGATAAGAAGCATGGAAAAATTCCTGTTACATTAGTGATTAATGGTGATGGTTTTGATTTCCTAAAAGTTTCTTACAAGGGTCATTATACACGCTATGTTACAAAAGAAGTTTCGTTGTGGAAGCTTGAACAAATGTACAAGGCGCATAAGAAAGTATTCTTAGCTCTTCGTGCGTTTGCTAGCAAAAAAAAGAATACTGTAGTATTTACGTTAGGGAATCATGATTTGGATTTAGCTTTTTTTGAAGTTCAGGAAAGGATGAGAGAGTTAATTCATCCTCGTATTGTTTTCCCTGGTTTTGAATATGAGAAAGGTTGTGTGCGCATTGAGCATGGTTCGCAACACGAAATGATATTTTATATTAATCCTGATCGTATATTCTTAGATATGAATGGTAAGAAGATTCTTAATTTGCCTTGGGTTGCGTATGGTTTGTTTGAACATCAGTCTCGTTTGAAAAATCTCTTTCCTTTTATTGATACAGTATATCCTCGTGATACCTTAGAAAAATTATATCCGAAATTTCATCGTGGTATTACTTTGGCTACAGCAAAGTATTTCATACAATCAGCAGTGGTGAATCAGATTAGGTATTTTAACGATATTACGTATAGGTTATCATTAAGATTAATTTGGGATTTTATTAAGCGTTTATTTCAAGGTGAGTTGGATGTTATTTTTGAGGATGATTTAAAGTCTTATGCGCGTGGAAGAAAGGATCTTCAGGTAATTATTGCAGGGCATTCTCATATTGGGAAGTTTGAGAAGATTCGTCATGATTGTTGGTATCTAAATACAGGGGCTTGGCGTGATGAGTTTGTGGTGAAAGCGGATGGTCGTGTTTTTCCTAAGAAGAAGTATATTGCTGAGGTGTTAGTAAATAATAATAAGGTTCAGTTTGTTAAGCTCCATGATGTTATGATGGAAGAAAATCCTCAGCGTTTTGCAGCGCTCCGCCACGCGTTGGCTACAATTGAGCCTCGTGATTTGAAGTATCTAGGACCTCCAAATTGGGCTCGTTAGCGGAAGCTTTTTATTTTTTTAGTACTCTAAGAAAGAGATGAAATTTTCACGTATAGCATTGTTTGGAATTGTTGTCTTTTTAGTATGTGGTTCTTTAGTACTTGCATATGACTCAGATGACCATAAGCATTATCGTAGTTCTCGGTCTGCTATGGACGCTCGTGAAGAGGTGTTTAATCGTAATATGAATGCGTATAGGAATTATAATCCTCCTCGTCATAGCCGCGTGTATTATGAGATGTATTATAACAAGCATTATGTGAGTAGTAAGCCTTTTACGTATACTCCTTCAGGTGATAAATATTTTAAGAGTAAACGTCAGTATGTGCTGTATAGATGTAGAACTGATTCGAGATATGGGTATTATCACTATTGTTGAATTTCTTCTGGGCTGTATTTTTTGATGGTAATATCTGAGAATGCTTGTTCTTGTAAGAGGTTGACTCTTCCTTGATTGCTTAAATGTAATAATGGTACGAACGTGTATACTTTGTCTTCTCTGCTGGGGGTGGTGGGGATGAGTGTTGAGAACATAACGTGTTCTTTATCCTCAAAGTGTTTTATGATTCGTTCATAGAGATTATTGATGAGTTGGGTTATGTCTACTTTTTTTGCGGGCATTTCTGGGTGATAGTACTGTGCTTCTTCGAGTCGTTGTCGTATTTTTCTTCTATTTGTTTCGAGTACTTTTTGTAATGCTCCTATTAAATCTTTTAAGCTTACTTTTCTCTTTCGTGATTGTGGTGTTTTGATAGCTAGTCTTGGTACGTCGTTGATTCTGTGTTTTTGTTCTGGTTCTAAGAATGCATCGAAGTCTTCTACTTCTGGTGGGAAGAGTAAGTGATCGAATTCTGCAAGGTCTTCTTCAAGAAGGCGGGATGATTTTATTCGTAAGAGGAGTGCTGCTGCGAGTATGACTTTTCCTGATACAATAAAATTTTGTTCTTTGAGTGCTCTTACGGTTTCAATGTATCTGTTGCATAGGATGGTTATGTCTATGTCCCATGGATTCATTTGTTCTGTTTTGATTAATTCAAGAATAATGGTCTGCCATGTGATCTCATCATCTTTCATTAAGAGATCGAATATCTGTTCTTGCATTGTGGGGTAGTGGCAAATGTAGGTATTAAAGTGTTGTGGTTTATAGGTGGTTTAGAACGTTTCTGTGCAATATTTTTTGCCATCTAGGGATGATGTTTATGGGGTGCTAAGGCTCTGTAGACAACAAAAAAAGAAATAACACCACTCGAGAGTGGCATCAAAATGAAAAGATTTAAATAGGGGCGATCACTCAGATAGAGTATCACCTCTTTTTTCCCCAGCGGGTTATCCTTCGCGGATAACCTGCCAGGGTTTAATAAAAAGATCTGGCAAAGTTTCTTATATCAGCAGAGGTTTACGGAACACAATGATTGAATTAATACAAATCCAGTTACCTCCTGCTCAAGGATTTAAAGAGGCATGCCAGATAACAATTCTAACTCCTTCTTCAGAGAAGGATCTTATTCGATCAATACAAAATAAACAATCGCTTAATATTGTTCAAGGCGGTTTATTGAATCGCGAAATTCTTGAACAAAAACAAGTTGATGTTCTCGTTGCTCCAGAATTTGGCCGTGAAAAAGAATTTCTTCATCATAGGAATTCAGGATTAAATCATGTGCTCTGCCAACTTGCTCATAAAAATAATATTACTATTGCCTTTGATATTTCTTCTCTCCTTCATAAAAAAGGAAGATATCGCTCTCTTATCTTAGGACAAATGCGTCAGAATGTGATGCTTTGTAGGAAGTATAAAGTGAGAATGCTTCTCTCCATGTTTGCGCGTTCTGAGTGGGATCAGAGATCTTCGTTTGAACTTGAAGAGTTTGGTATTCTTCTTGGTATGACCCTGAAAGAAGCAAAGCAAGCAGTGAGTTCCGCAGAGTTTATTCTCAAAGACAAGAAAGAATTTATTCGTCATGGCCTGCGTGAAATAAACTAAACCTTTTTAAAATTCTCACAGTTCTCGTTAATCATGAAAAAGTGGGTGATTTTGAGTATTCTCTTAATAGTTATTCCTATGGTTCTTGGAGCTCCTCAAGTTGATCCCTATTTGCAAAAGGCTCTTGAGAATAAGTCTTCAGTAAGGGCTTTTATTATCTATAAGTCAAATGCGCAAGTCAGTGTTGCAAGTCTTAATGCAGTTCAAGATGCAAAGTCTCTTTCTAAGAATGATCTTGATATAGAATATAAATTTCATCAAATGAATGCGTTTTCTGGTGAGGTTTCTAAGACAGGGTTGAAGTATTTAATGAATAATCCTCAAATTGAGCGTATTGAATTAGCTCCTATTCATTATACGGAGTTAACGCAAGCTCTTCCTCTAGGGAATATTTCTTTAGGAAACGCGATCCAAGTAAACGGTATTAATATGACTGGAAACGGACAAACTATTTGTATTTTAGACACGGGTATTAATTATTCTCATGAAAGTTTTGGTTCTTGTTCGAATACAACATTTTTAGCAGGTTCTTGTGGCAAGGTTATTGGTGGTTTTGATTTTGTAAATAATGATTCTGATCCCTATGATGATCAAGGACATGGTACACATGTTGCAGGTATTGCTGCAGCAAATGGTTCTGTTAAGGGTGTTGCTCCTGGCGCAAGAATTGTTATGGTGAAAGTGTGTAATAATGCGAGTCCTTCTACATGTGGTTATGTGCTAGAAGGTATTGATTGGTGTATAACAAATGCTGCAATCTATAATATTTCTGTTATTAGTATGAGTCTTGGTAATTCATTATCCTATGCGAATGAATCTGCATGTCCTTCTTCTTATAATTCTTTAATTAATAACGCAACAGCATTAAATATTACAGTTATTGCTGCTTCTGGTAATCAAAATTTCCTTACAGGGGTAAGCCATCCTGCATGTGCTCCCAATGTTACGAGTGTTGGTGCAGTCTATGATGCAAATATTTCTGGTAGTGTTGGATGGTCATCTATTTGTACTGATTCTTCTCCTGTTGTTGATCAAATAACGTGTTTCACAAATCGTTTTCGTAATTTAGATATTCTCGCTCCTGGTGCGGTTATTACTTCTACAAGTAGGTCTGGAAGTACTTCAGATAATTCTGGTACGAGTATGTCTACTCCCTATGTTGCAGGGGTATTAGCAATTATGCATGAGTATATGGTGGTAGAAAATGGCCTTCCCTTAAATAGTACGTATGCAAATTCTATTCTTAATAGTACGGGTACTAATGTCCCTGATTCTGGTACGGGTTTAAATTTTTCTTTAGTTAATTTGCGTAATGCGTTAGCGGGTATTGATCAAAAAAATCCCTCTGTGGTGAATGGTTCAAGAAGTATTGATAGTGTTACAGGTGCTGAAAATGTTTCATTTACGGTTATTGCTTCAGATACGTTCTTAGAAACGGTATATTTAGAGTCTGATGTAAATGGTACGATGGTTAATTATTCTATGGCTCAGAGTAATGCTAATTTCTCTTATACGTTCCTCTCTTCTAATCTCACGTTAGGTGATCAAGTATTTTATCGTTTTATTGCTGTTGATGAGAATGGAAATCTTAATAGTTCTTCTCAATCGAATTTTACTGTTGGTTCTTTTGTTTCGTTACAGTCTCCTGATAATAATACGTTTACAAATCTTACAACGAATAATTTTACTTTTGTGGGATATCATATAAATGCTTCTTCGAGTTTGAGTTGTGCTCTTTTCTTGAATGGTGTTTCAAATAAAACAAATTCTTCTGTGTATTCTCATAATGCTACAACATTTTCGGTAAATCTTACAGAAGGTTCTTTCCTGTGGTTTGTTAATTGTACGAATGCTTCTTCTGCAGGTTTTCGTTCTGAAACAAGAAATATTACTCTTGATAGAACTTCTCCGACTATTACACTCTCTTCTCCTGATAATGATTCAAGTTCTTCTTCTGCTAGTGTTACGTTTTCTTATACTCCTCTTGATTCGTATGTAGCAAATTGTTCTTTGATCATTGATGGTTCTCTAAGTTCCACAAATAATTCTGTTCTTTCAAATAATGCTTCTTCATTTGCGGTGTCGTTGAGTAATGGTGCTCATACATGGAAGGTTTCTTGTCTTGATAATGCTACAAATAGTGGTAGCTCTGATACTCGTGCGCTTACGGTTTCCGTTACTAGTGGTGGGGGCGGAGGCGGTGGCGGAGGTGGTGGTGGAAGAAGTTCAACAACTGCTGTAGAAACAACAAACTCCTCTTCGGCTTCTTCAGATTCGTCCCAGCCGTCAAGTATTACAGTGAATCTTGATACGTCTCATCAAGGTGGTATTACGGGTAGTGTTGGATCGAGTCATAAAGTTGTTGTTAATGGTGTTAATCATACATTAACTATTGAGGCTATTGTCTTAGATACCGTTAAAGTGAGTATACGCAGTGAGCCTATTGAGGTTGTATTATCAGTAAATAATCCAAGACCTGTTGATCTTGATGGCGACGGTAGTAATGATATTGAATTGTTACTTTCAAGTATTGATAATAAGACTGTAAAATTAGTAATAAGTAAGCCTCAACGTAGTGTGGTTGTGCCTCCTGTAGAAGATGATAATCCCGTCGGTACTATTACTATTCAAAATGAAACAGTACCAGAGGTTCCAAGTGCTGCTACAAGTAAACCAAAGTATGTTGCATTGTTAGGGATTGGTATTGGATTTATAGCTCTTGTTCTTGTGGTGATAGTTGTTCGTAAGAATGCTAATAAAGGAGTTAAAAAATAAGTGTAGTATGTTTGTGAATACTATTGACCCGGTTTTGTTTTCTCTAGGCCCTTTACAAGTGAGATATTATGGTTTGATGTATGTTATTGGGTTTGTTCTTGCCTATTTTTTCTTAGTCAAACTATCAAAAGAGCGTGAATTGCCTTTTTCAAAGGATGATATTGAAGAATTTTTATTATGGGCTATTGTTGGGGTTATTGTAGGTTCTCGTATTGTCTATGTTCTTGCGTATAATCTTTCATATTATCTTCAGAATCCATTGCAAGTTTTTGCCATATGGCAGGGTGGTTTGAGTTTCCATGGAGGATTAATTGGTATTATTCTTGTTGCATTATGGTTTTGTAGAAAGCATAAGGTTAGTTTTTACAAGCTTGCTGATATTGTTGTTATTCCTGCTGCTCTTGGTCTTGCTCTTGGGCGTATTGGTAATTTTTTGAATAGTGAATTAGTGGGTCGTGTTACAAGTCTTCCTTGGGGTGTTGAGTTTAATCAAGAGGGTGTGTATCGTCATCCCTCTCAGTTGTATGAGTCATTAAAGAATTTCTTTATGTTTGGTGTGTTGTGGAATATTCGTAATAAGAGGTTTCGTGATGGGTTCTTATTTTGGATGTTTATTATGATGTATGGGGTGTTAAGGTTTATTATAGAGTTTTTCCGTGCTCCTGATCCTCAAGTGGGGTTTGTTCTCGGTCCTTTGACGATGGGTCAGTTGTTGGTGTTGCCTATGTTTATTATTGGATTGATTATGGTTTTAAAGTTGAGAAGACCTATTCAGTCATAAGTTCTGGTGTTTTGTAGCTCTTTATGCGTCTGCTCTTGGGTAGGAAGTTTGCAATAGTTTCTCCTGATTTTCTTCCGCATCCGAGATAGTCATTTTCGTGTTTAATAATAACAAATTCTGTTTGGGTGATTGTTTTGTTTAATGGTTCTCCTCTCATCCATTCTGTTACTTCTTCTTTGCTTATTTCTATAACGTTTTTTGTTGCTAATGGGCCTATAATTTGGCTTCCTTCTATGGTAAGTCGTAATGAGTTATCAGAGTGATTTGCAAAGTATAATCCTAGATTGTTTATTCGTAATTTTTTAAAATCAATTTTTTCTATATCGGGGCTTACGATAAATATTCTTCCTTTGTTATTTCTATAGAAACGATAAGGTAGTTTAATCTTTCCTGTTTGGTATTGTTCTTGTAATATTTGTAAAAGATCTTTTACATGTGCTGAGTTTAATTTTGTAAATGATTCCATAAATGAAAGAACATAAAAAGAAGAATTTAAGGTTTTGTATCTAGTGTTTCCAGGAACGCGATAGTTGCAGCATGAGTTGGTCTTACTTTGATTTCATAAATATTCATTCCCAGTGAGTTAGGGACTGCATGTAGTCTATAACCGTTAATTCCTGTTGCTCCTATATAGGCATCTACTAATTCTTGACGTCGCGTGTCTCCTGATACTCCAAGATCGTGTGCTAAACACGCAATAGTAGTAGGGTCTCTGATAGTAACCTCATCTCTCTGTGGTGATCCTCTGCCTGTAAAATATCTTTCAAACACTCGAGGGATTGCTCTGTATCCTACAAAGAGGTGTCTTTCAGGTGCTTCTGGAACGGGTATAGGGCGTAGTTCTGTTGCTAAGTCTATAGGAGTGTTGCCTATACAGGGTGTTCCTGTAGTAGGTGCAACAATGTTACGGGTTCTGAAAAGTGAAAGTGGTCTTGCCATGAGGTTCCTCTTAATTTTATTACTCATTAGTAACAAATAGCCTATTTAAAGCTTCCGTTTTGGTATAGTTTTAAAAAAGATCTAAATAAACTATTCTTTATGCGAGATCAAATCAAACGATATGCGTTAGATAACGCTATTCAATATAATGGAAAAGCAAACCCTAGTGCGGTTGTAGGGAAGGTTTTCTCTGCATTTCCAGATAAGAAAGGTCCTGAAACAATAAAACTTATTCAGGAAGTTTGTAATGAAGTGAACAAATTATCTTTAGATGAACAAAAAAAAGAGTTAGATCGTCTTGGCCATATTGAAAAGAAAGAAAAAAGTAATGAGTTTGTTCTTCCAGAATTAGCAAAAGCAAATGGGCCTATCACGGTAAGATTAGCTCCTAATCCAAGTGGGCATTTACATATTGGTCATGCGCGTCAAGGTATTCTGAATTGGTTATATCATCAAAAATATGGTGGTGAATATCTCTTACGTTATGATGATACAGATCCTAAAAATAAGGTCCCTTTGAAAGAGGTTTACAAAGAAGGAATTAAAGATTTAGCATGGTTAGGTATTAAACCTACAAAAACGGTTATTCAATCAAAGAGACTTTCTACCTATTACAAGTATGGTACAATGTTTGTCAATAAAGGCAAAGCCTATGTTTGCCGATGTGAGACTGAATCAAAAAGAGAATCTCTCTCTAAAAAACAGACCTGCCCTTGTCGAGAAGAATCGTTGAAAGTTCAAAAGAAAGAATGGAAGAAGTTCTTGAAAGAGTATAAAGAAGGTCAAGCTGTATTAAGAATTAAAACTGATTTAGATCATAAGAATCCTGCTGTTAGAGATTGGCCTGCATTTAGAATTGTTGATAATCCTCAACATCCCTTAGTTAAGAATAAACATGTGTGGCCTCTACTAAACTTTGCTTCAGCTATTGATGATTTTGAATTTAAGGTTACGCATATTATTCGAGGTATTGATTTGCAAGTTTCTGATGAACGTCAAATTTATGTCTATAATGTTCTAGGAAGGGAATATCCTGTTACAATTTACACGGGTAAAATGAATTATGAGGGTATTAAGAGTAAATCAGCAGCAAAAGCAATGATTACTTCTGGTGAGTTAGAAGGTTGGGATGATATTCGTTTAGGAACCTTAAGAGCATTACGAAGAAGAGGTATTCTTCCTGAAACTATTATTCATTTTATGAAAGATGCTGGTTTAACAAGGTCTGAAGTTACGATTTCTCAAGAAAAGTTAGGAGCATTTAATCGTCAATTGATTGATAAGAAAGTTGATAGATATTTCTTTATTCCAAATCCTAAAAAGATTACTATTGCTAAATCTCCTAAAGTTGTTGCGGAAGTTCCCTTACATCCTGATTTACCTGAGCGTGGAACGCGCACATTAAAAGGTAAAGGAACGTTCTTAGTAGGGGATGAATTACTTCCTGATAAAATGTATAGACTTATTCATGGTTTTAATTTCAAAGACTTAACCTTTGTAAGTAAAGATCAAGATTCTTCATTAAAGGCTCAACTTATTCAATGGCTTCCTGATAATAATAAGAACATTCCTGTTGAAATCTTAATGATAGATGGAACGGTTATGACGGGTCTTGCAGAACCATTAGTGAAGAAATTAAAAGAAGGAGATATGGTTCAATTTGTAAGAATTGGTTTTTGTAGATTAGATAAAAAGTCTAAAGATAAGCTTACGTTCTGGATGAGTCACGAGTAGTATCAAGAATCTCTCTTACTCTTGCTACGAATCTATGGTCTGCTACAGCATACTCAGAATGATCAATAATTCCTGTTGCTCCTGCTGTGATAAAATCTCTTGGGCCTTTCACCTCACCACGCATTAGAATATAACGATCGCTATCATCAACACCCCCACAATACCCTACAATGAGCGGAAGGCGATCATGACGTGCTCTAACCTCTCTAACAAAGTAGCGAGTAACATTATGAACATCACTAAGAGAAACATCAGGTGGTAAGGTTAATCCAAGAGCTGGAACGATATCATCAGAAAATACCACAATAGGTGTTTGTTGGGAAAGGTACTCTAAAGCTTCTCCACCAGACCCTGCAAAATCAGGAGGGATCCCTAATTCTAGTTCTACGTCTCTTGCCAACGACCGACATTTATTTTTAGGCCAAACCCATAGTGCTTTTCTTACTTCTTCCATGTCTCTAAATTCATTCCTAAAAACTTATAAGTCTTGTCAAGACTAACAAAACCTTTTTAAACCCCAGTTAGAGTTCGTTCCTTCGAACAACCTATGATCTCACGTAGGGGAGGTTTGTACTATGGAAGCATCAAAAGACATCACGGATAAAGCATTAGAAGCTTTAGAAGTAGCTAAAAATTCTGGTAAAATTAAGAAAGGTATTAACGAAGTTACCAAAGCAATGGAAAAGAACTCTGCGAAATTAGTTTTGTTCGCAAAAGATGTTAATCCTGCTGAAGTTATCATGCATTTAGATCCTCTTGCAAAAGAAAAGAAGATTCCAGCAATTACTGTTGCTAGTAAAGAAGAACTAGGAAATGCTGCTGGTTTGAAACGCCCAACAACTGCTGTTGCAATTGTTCAAGAAGGCGGAGCAAAAGATCTTATTGAAGAAATTGCAAGTAAACTCAAATAAAAATGGCTAAACCTCCACAACAAAATCAACAAAACAGACCTCATGGTCAGAGTAGAAATCAACAGCCTCAACAACAGGCGCAAGGTCCTACTCAGAAGAAGGAAGATGGTAGTAAAGGATTATTTACATATGCTACTCCAGCTATTGTTGAAGAGATTGTTGGAAGAACAGGTACTCGTGGAGAAGTTGTTCAGGTTCGTTGTAAATTATTAGAAGGTCACGAAAAGAATAAAGTCTTACGTAGAAATGTTAAAGGTCCTATTAAAGTGAAAGATATTCTTATGTTACGAGAGACTGAAATTGAAGCTCGTAAACTAACACAAACGCGAAGAGGGGCATAAATGGTTAAGTGTACATTTTGTGGTTCTGAACTTCGTCCTGGTACAGGTAAAATGTTTGTAAAGAAAGATGGTAAACTCTTATACTTTGATTCTCGTAAATGTGAAAAGAACATGTTAAGCTTAAACAGAAAACCTCGTGAGACAGCGTGGACTGAAGAAGGATATAATGCTCGTCGAGCTGCTATTACTTCTGCTCAACATAAAGAACAAAAGTAAGGATATTCTATGATCGAACGCACGTTAGTTTTAATCAAACCTGATGGGGTTCAAAGAGCTCTTGTTGGTGAAATTATTTCTCGTTTTGAAAAAGCTGGTCTGAAAATGGTTGGTATGAAGATGGTCTATGCGGATAAGGATCTTGCTGGGAAGCATTATGCTGATGATGAAGAGTGGTTAGTGAGTGTTGGTAACAAAACTCTTTCAGCGTATGAAAAGAAGGGTGTTAAGCTTAATCGTACTGCTCTTGAACAAGGTAAATGGGTGAGAAATGTTCTTATTGAGTATATTGCAATGAGCCCTATTGTTGCTTTAGTTATTGAGGGTCATAATGCTGTTGCTCATGTGCGTAAATTATGTGGTCCTACTGCTCCTGCTGATGCCATGCCTGGCACGATCCGTGGTGATTTTAGTATGGAGAGTTATACGATGGCTGATCAGTTAGAGCGTCCTATTCAAAATTTAATTCATTCATCAGGCGCCGTTGATGAAGCTGAGCGTGAGATTAAAATCTGGTTCAAACCTGAAGAATTACATGCTTGGCAACGTATTGATGAGAGTTTATTATACAGAAAGGGTTAAAGAAATACTTCTATAATCTTACGCCATATGTTCTTTCGTGTTCTGTGAGTAATTGTAGATATTCTGCTATCCCTCTAAAAGTTCTCACACCATCTCTATACACATTAACTCCTTGAATGAATTCGTCTTTGCAAGGTTGATCCTCTCTAATCATTGTTTCTGCTGTTACATGCTGTGCATGAAAGATGGCACGAACCAGAGTAGGGTTATAGAATTCAGAGAATGCAGTATCCTGAAATAATTTGCTTGTTAAAGTTTTCATTTATTGAGAAATTTTTTGTAGAGGTACAATTGCTGCTTCTGTAATGATTAAGTGTCCTGAATAAGCAGATTCTTGTACTTTATTTGAGGTTATGATTGATAATTCTTTTCCGTTAAAGCAAGGGCTTCCAATAACTAAGGTGTCGTAATATCCTCCTTCTCCGAGAAGGTTAAATCCGTGTTTTAGTGATAATGATTGTAATTCTGCAAAACTTTCTTTGGTTATTTCTTTTCCTAACCACGATTGGTTTAATCCGTCAGTAGCATATTGGGTGATCATAAATTTGAATCCTAGGTTGATCATGTTAATCATGCTTTCTTCTTCTGTTAATTCTGCGTGTGAGGGGAATACTTCTATTCCTAAAGATGATAATGCGTTTCGTACGCTTCTGATTTGTGTTTCTTGGAGTCCTACTCCTCCGAGGATTACTGCGTCGATGTGTTCTTGTTCTTCTACTGCTTTTTTGACAATTTCTGCTTCTTGTACAGGATCTGCTACAGAGCAGGTTTTGAGTACATGTTTAATTCCAGCCATTTCAGCTAGCTTTGGTGTATGTTCTACGGTTGCAAAGTGGAATAAGTAGCAGTCTGTTCTTGTTGGTTTGATAGAGAGTAAGTATCTGACATCCCAGCCTTTTTTCTGAGCTTCGTACAGTGCATAATTGGAGTCTTTTCCTCCTGAGTATAAAATTGCTACTTTCATAAGGATTCCAACCCGTTGTAGGGTTTATAAAAGTTTTTGTAAGGGGTATAAAAGGAAGTTGGGGCAATAGTACTCTATGCCTCCAGTCATTTCTTCAAGAGCGAGGGGAACTAATTGTGGTGCTATTGTTTATACGGGAGTAAAGTATGAGCTTATTTTTACGGGTAATGCTTCAAAGCTTAACGAAAGAATTCAGACTGACCGGAGTACTTATGGACGTGCATACGAAGTTGTTCAACGATATGATGAGATTAATATGGGTGTTGCTCTTCCAGAATTAAGAAAAGTTGTTGATAGATTAAACTTAAGAACTCCAAGAGATGAGGTAAATCTAGAAGAGGCTCTTAAAAATGTTTAAACTAATTTGTTTTGATATGGATGGTGTTTTTTTTAAAGATATTAATTTTTGGTTAGAGGTTCATAAGTCATTTAATACTTTAGAAGAGGGTAAAATTCTTACGGAGAAATATCTCCATTCTGATTATAACAAGTTAGTAGAAGAAGTTGTTCATAAGTTATGGAGAGGTAAAGATGCTACTCCTTACACAAAACTAGTGCAGTCTATTGAGTATCTTCCAGGTGTTGGAAAAACTTTAAAGTTTGTTCATACAAAAAAGATCACGACAGCTATTATTAGTGCTTCAAGTATAGATGTTGCAAAGAGGGTTCAGAAGGAGTATGGTATAGATTATATTTTTGCAAATGAATTAGTTATTAAAAATAACAAAGTTTCTGGTGAATTTGTTTGGCCTATTGGTGCGGGTTTTGGTGAGAAGAATAAAGTTCTTAAGAAGTTATGTAAAAGTTTAAACATTTCTTTAAAAGAGGTTATTTATGTAGGGGATTCATATAAGGATATTCCTATGTTTAAGGAGGTTGGGTTCTCTATTGCATTTAATAGTGACTCAAAGGATCTTAAAGAAGTTGCTTCGGTAGTGGTAGACTCTAATAACCTATCTAAGATTATTCCTATTCTAAAGAAAGTTATTTAAGGAGAGCGAAAATAATACTTCCCAATGGCTAAAAATGTGTATAAGAAGAAGGCTGAAAAGCTTCTTTCTAAAGCTGATATTAAGATTAATGGTCCTCATCCTTGGGATATTCAAGTTCATGATGAGCGTCTCTATAGGAGAATTTTTTCTGGTGGTACATTAGCTGCTGGGGAAGCTTATATGGATGGATGGTGGGATGTAAAAGATCTTGATGTGTTTTTTACGCGTCTATTTAATGCGCAAGTGCAGAGAGAATTAGTTTCTTTTGCTACAATAAAACTCTATCTCAGTGCTACGGTATTAAACATGCAATCGCGTAGTGGTTCTCAGAAAGTTGCGAAAGAACATTATGATTTAGGTAATGATTTCTATCATGATATGCTTGATCCTGACTATATGCAATATACCTGTGGGTATTGGAAGAATGCTAAAAATCTTAATCAAGCTCAAAAAAATAAGCTTGATCTTGTGTGTAAAAAACTAAAATTAAAGAAAGGTGAAAAAGTTTTAGAGTTAGGTTGTGGTTGGGGTGGCTTTGCAAAGTATGCTGCTGAAAAGTATGGTGTTGAGGTTACTTCTTATAACATTTCAAAAGAGCAAGTTGAATATGCTCGTAAAATAACAAAAGGTCTTCCTGTAAAGATTGTTCATGCTGATTATCGAGATGCTTCTGGTCTATATGATAAGGTGGTGTCTATTGGTATGTGTGAGCATATTGGATACAAGAATTATCGTAAATTTATGAAATTAGCATATAGTTGTTTAAAACCAGGTGGTTTATTCTTGTGTCATACGATTGCAACAAATAAGTCTGTAAAGAATACTGATCCTTGGATTAACAAATACATCTTCCCTAATTCAATGCTTCCTTCTGCTGTTCAATTAACCAATGCTTTTGAAGGATTATTTGTTTTAGAAGATTGGCATAATTTTGGTCCTGATTATGATAAGACGTTACTCGCGTGGGATGCTAATTTTAGAAAGAATTGGCATAAGTATAAAGCGCAGTATGGTGAACGATTCTATCGTATGTGGCGTTTTTATTTGATGACATCAGCAGGTCAATTCCGTGCTCGTAAGATCCAATTATGGCAGATTGTGCTCTCAAAAGGCGGAGTTCCCGGTGGGTATGAGTCAGTCCGTTAATCCCTATACTCTTTTTGAATTGAAGAAGTCAAAGCTTATTGATGAAGTAAAAGCTGCTGCAAGAGAGGGTGTTTCTCTCGGTTTGAAAAAGTCTTCTTCTAATTTATTTCGTTATCGTGCTGAGGGTAAGAAGAAAAAGATTGATGTGAAGAATTTTAATCAAGTCTTAAGTGTTGATTCGAAGAGTTTAGTGGTTGATGTTGAGGGTATGACTACTTATGAAGAATTAGTTCATGAAACATTAAAGTATAATTGTATGCCTACGGTTGTTCCTCAATTAAAGACTATTACTATTGGTGGTGCAGTTACTGGTGTTGGTATTGAGTCTTCTTCATTTAAGTTTGGTTTAGTTCATGAAACAATTCTTGAGATGGAAATATTGCTTCCTGATGGTTCTATTGTTATTGCTACGCCAAAGAATGAATATCGTGATTTGTTCTATGGTTTTCCTAATTCCTATGGTACTTTAGGGTATGCGTTAAGGTTAAAGGTTAAACTCGTTCTTGTAAAACCTTTTGTGAGGTTAGAATATCATAAGTTTACTGATTCTGAAACATATTTTGCTGAGTTAGGTGCAATGTGTTTGAAAGCGCGTGTTGATAATTCTCTTGATTTTGTTGATGGTGTTATTTTTAATGAAAAAGACTTATATGTTGTTACTGCTAATTTTGTTGATTCTGCTCCGTATACAAGTAATTATACGTATATGAATATTTTTTATCAAACAATTCCTAAGCGTTCTCAGGATTTTTTAACAGTTCATGATTATATTTGGCGTTGGGATACTGATTGGTTTTGGTGTTCAAAGCATTTTGGTGTTCAAAACAAAGTTCTGAGATTTTTTGCAAAGCCTTTTTTGAACTCAAGGTCCTATTGGAAGATACGTAGGTTTGCAAGTCAGATTCTCCCTAAAAATGATAAGAAAGAGTCTGTTGTGCAGGATGTTGAGCTTCCTTTGAAAAATTGTTCTACTTTCTTGAGGTTCTTTTTAGAAACGATACCTATTCGTCCTATTTGGGTTTGCCCTACAATGGCTGTTGATCCTAAGGTGAAGTATGACTTATATCCTATGGATCCTCTAACGTTGTACATTAATTTTGGTTTTTGGGATGTTATGCCTACAACATTTGAAGAGGGTCATTATAACCGATTAATAGAACTAAAAGTTTCTCAATTAAATGGTAAGAAATCTCTCTATTCCACTTCTTATTATCCTGAGGATGAATTCTGGAGGTTATACAATAAACCTGTCTATGATGCATTAAAGAAGAAGTATGATCCTAAAGGTATTCAGAAGAACTTATATGAAAAGTGTGTAAAGCGCGGATGAAACTCTATAGATTTAGTCCTATAAAATCAGAAAAAGTGTTCTTTCAAGCATTAACATATATTCATGTTCAAGCATATAAATTATGTAAACAAAATTTTGGTAAATATCTTGATAATGCTGGGAATATAAGTATATTTTGTCATTATACTTCTGAATATGAGCAGCTTATCAAGGTACGTAACAAATTAACATTTCCTTCTGATAATCCTAATCAAAAATATTTCCTATTACGCAAGCCAATAATAATGCCTGCAAGAGGAGATATTCCTAAAACGGTCTATACTCATCTCTACATCAGAAAGCCAGATCCTTATCGTCATTATGTGGGTGATATTGATTTTTTCTTAGAACCTAAAAAGTATCAGAAGCTTAAAGTAGTATTAAGTAAAAAACCAAGAGAGGGAATGAGGGTTTTTGAAAGAGCGGACTTAGACATGGTTGAGATTTATGACCCTGATAATGATGTTATTGCCTATGTGAGTACAAAGGTTTGGACAAAGAGGGTAAGACTTAAGCGTTCTTCAGCAACAAATCTATAAGAATCTTTAAAAGTGAGTTCTATTCTTGATGGGGTATGGGTTTAGATGCTATTCGTAAGGAGATTGATGCTGTAGATTATGATATTGTTCAAGCAGTTGTAAGGCGCTTGTTATTGATGAATCATGTTGCTGAGTTTAAGCATGAAAATTCTCTAAGTTTAAGGGATCATGCTCGTGAGGAAGCTCTTATCCAGAAATGTATTCTTCTATTCAAGGAAGAGGGTATTAATGATCCTGCGTTTGCTCGTGAATTGTTTGAATTGTTAATTCGTAAGTCTGTTCAAGTTCAAGAGGAAAGAATGCAGGAGCTTCGGAATGAATAAGCGCATTGTTATTGTTGGTGGTCGCGGTAAGATGGGTTCTTTGTTTGCTGAGGCATTTCGAAGTAAAGGTTTAGATGTTGTGCAGGTTGATCATAAGACTTCTTTAACACCTGTTGAAGCAGTAAAGACTGCTGATGTTGTGATTATTACAGTTCCTATTCGTTATACGGAAGAAACTATCAAAAATGTTGCTCCACATATTCCTGAACATGCCTTGCTTACTGATTTTACTTCTGTTAAGATGCGTCCTGTGGAGGTAATGTTAAAATATTCTCGTTCTGATATTATTGGTGGACATCCTGTCTTTGGTCCGACGGTGCAGTTGAAAGGGCAGACATTTGTTATATGCCCTGTTCGTGGAAATGCTCATGTTGAATGGTTTACGACGTTGTTAGAAAGTTTAGGTTTGAAGGTTATTCTCATGTCTCCTGAAGAGCATGATCAAGAGATGGCTATTGTTCAGTGTCTTACTCATTTTTCTGGTATTGCACTGAGTCATACCTTGCATGCTTTAGATGTTGATTTAGAAAAGACTCGTGATTTTGCTTCTCCTGTGTATATTCTTAGATTATATGGTGCAGTAAGGATGTTTGCTCAAGATCCTGAACTATACGCGGATATTCAGATGATGAATCCGTATTCTAGGGAGGTTGCGCTTGCATTTGCAAAGAGTGTTAATCATTTAGCAAGTTTGGTTGTTTCTCAGGACCAAAAAGCTTTTGAAAAAGAGTTTACTATAGTGCAAGAGTATCTTGGTAATCTCCCTCAAGAGGCTACTACCATGACGAATAAGATGTTAGAAAAGAAGTGAGAAGAATGGATTTATCAAAACAAAGATGTATTCCGTGTGAGGGTAAGGGTATTCCTGCGTTGAATGCGAAAGAGATTAAGACGAATTTGAAGTTTGTGAAGGGTTGGAAAGCTATTAAGAATCATGAGATTACAAAGGAGTTTAAGTTTTCGAATTTTGTAAAAGCATTAGACTTTGTAAATAAAGTTGGAGTTGTTGCTGAAAAAGAAGGGCATCATCCTGATCTTTCTTTGGGTTGGGGTTATGTTAAAATTACGTTATTTACTCATGCTGTGAAAGGTTTGAGTGTGAATGATTTTGTGTTAGCGGCAAAGATTGATAAACTAAAATGAAAAAAGTATATGTTGTGCATATGTGGGGAGGTAGCCCTAATGATCCTATCTATAGGTCATTAAAGATAGAGTTAGAAAGAAATGGGTATAAAGTTGAGATTTTAAGAATGCCTCATCCTGATACTCCAATCATTAAAGAATGGGTTGAAACCTTAAGAAAAAATGTCCCCTATTTAGATGAGGATATTTATTTTGTGGGTCATAGTGTTGGATGCCAAACGATTATGAGGTATTTAGAAACACAAAATGCTATCAAGATTGGTGGGATTGTATTCCTTGCTCCTTGGTTTAATCTGAAAGGTTTAGAAAATGAGGAGAGTGCTAGAATTGCTGATCCGTGGATTAAAACTCCTATTGATTTAGAAAAATTCAAGAGGTCAACAAAGAATATTACTGCTATTTTTTCTGATGATGATAAGTTTGTTCCTTTATCTCAAGAGAAAATTTTCAAGGTACGAGTTACTCCTAATACGCTTATTGTTCATAATAAGGGTCATTTTACGGAAGAAGATGGTATTACCTCTTTGCCAGAGGTTGTGAGTGCTCTACGAAGATTTAAGTGATTCTAAGAATTTTTCAAAATCCTCTTGTTTTTGTATCTTGACAGCTTCTTGTCGTAATAATGCTCCTCTCTGCATTCCTTTAGTGAATTGTAAGAAGTGTCCTCGTACTTCTGGATAGGCTAGAGCATACTTCTTTGCGAGAGTGTAGTATTCTTTATACAGTTCTATTTTGTTCTTATGGGTATATGTTCCTTTTTTCATATAGTCTTGTATTTGTTGAAAGATGTAGGGATTTGTCATAGCTCCTCGTGCAATCATAATTCCATCTACGTTACTATACTCTAATCGTTGTTTGTAGTCCTCTGGTGTAAAGACATCCCCATTGCCAATAACAGGTATGGATACTACTTCTTTTACTTGTTTAATAATTTCCCAATTAGCAGTCCCTGTATATCCTTGCTGTTGTGTTCTTCCATGAATTGCTATGGCCTCTGCTCCTGCATCTTCTATTGCTTTTGCAACGTCTATTGCATTGATGTGTTCTTCATTAATGCCTATTCTAATTTTTACAGTAACGGGTTTTGATACGGCACTTACGAGTTGGTTGACAATAGTGCTAATTTTTTCAGGTGTTTTGAGTAATTCACTTCCTGCTCCTGATCTAATAACTTTCCATGCGGGGCATCCGCAATTTATGTCGATAATATCGAAATCGTCTTGTATTATTTTTGCTGCATGTATTACTTCCTGTATGTTATTTCCAAATAATTGTACGGCAACTGGTTTTTCTGTAGGGTCTGTTATGAGCATTTCGTGTGTTTTTTTGCTATTCCTTACTAATGCTGCACTGCTAACAAATTCCGTATAAGTAATGGCTGCTCCGTATTTTTTGGCTAAAGTTCTGAATGCGACGTTGGTTACTCCAGCCATGGGGCTTAGTACGGGTCTTCCTTGTAATTTTGGAAACGAATGAACACTTCTCATAGAATTATTGTTTTGAGAAGATTCTTTAAGGTTGTGGAGGAGGCATTCTATAATAACGGATATTTAGTGTAGCATCTCCTGCATTTAGAGGTTCTCGTAGAGTGTGCCCGCCAGCAAGATGCAAGAGTGTAGGGCCATATGCGATACGAACAACTACTTGCTGAGCATCATGTAATGAAACGTTTGGAGGGACCGTAAGGACATCCGCAGATCTTCTCATGCCAGCAATTCCTTGATTTTGGCAATACACAAAAAAAGGTTTTTCTCTACCATCAATCTCTAATTTACCTCTTAGTGGAGGAACTTCACCAGTAGAGAGTATTTTCCATCCATCTTCTTCTTCTCTAATAATCACGTCCAGATCCATCGCTTGCATTCGTGCTTCCATATTTTTTAGATAACAATAACGCTTTTATAGAGTTTTCGCGTATGAAGAATATGCTTTCCCATACGGCATATGTTGTTATGCATACGAAACTGAAAAAAGAATTCATTAATATTACTCATATTATTCAAGATGAGATTGTTCGTTCTAAGATTAAGGAGGGTATTTGTTTAGTAAATACTATGCACATTACTTCTTCCATATTTATTAATGATGAAGAAGAGGGGTTGAAGAGAGATTTTATGAGATGGTTAGAGCATTTAGCTCCTGAACATCCAAACTATTATCATCATTTAACTGGTGAGAACAATGCTGATGCTCATTTGAAGAGGACTATTATGGGCAGAGAGGTTGTTATTGCAATTACGCAGGGTCATTTAGATTTAGGTCCTTGGGAGCAAGTGTTCTATGGTGAGTTTGATGGTCAGAGAGATAAAAAAATATTGATAAAGGTTATTGGAAAATGAAGGATCGAACGTTTAATACCTTATTTATGATAACTTCACTAGATGGGAAGATCTCTACAGGAGATGTTGATGACAGAGATATTGATAAAGATTTTAAAAAAATTAAAGTTCTTCAAGAAGGAAGGTATCAGTATGATGCATTAGAAAAGCGTACTGATATTCATTCTTTTAACACCGGAAGGGTCATGGCAAAGATTGGTATGAACACAAAAAAAGATATCAAAAGAATTCCTGTGAATTTTATTATTGTAGATAACAAACCACACTTGAATAAACAGGGTGTGCTGAATATGTTAAAGTGGTGCAAGAAGCTCTATCTAGTAACGACGAATAAAAATCATCCCGCATTTAATATAAACTCTCATGAATTAGAAATTATTTATTACACAAAACTAAATCTTCAAGAGTTATTTAAGAAATTACACAAGAAATATGGCATTAAGAGAGTTACTATTCAATCAGGTGGAGAAATGAATGCGTTGCTTGTAAGAGAGGGATTAATTGATAGTGTTTCGATAGTCATTGCCCCTACCTTAATTGGGGGAAGAACAACTTCTACGCTTATGGATGGTGATGCATTGCGTTCAGAAAATGACTTAAAGTTGATTAAAGTATTAAAATTAGAGAAAGTAAATAAGTTAAAGAATTCATATATCCACGTAATCTATAAAGTGGTGAACTAAATGAAAGATATGCCTAAAACAGAGAAAGATTGGAAGAAAAAATTAACCCCTGAACAGTATAGAGTTCTAAGAGAGAAAGGAACTGAACCTGCATTTACAGGTAAATATGTTGATAATAAAGAAAAAGGTATGTATACGTGCGCTGCGTGTGGAGCTCCATTGTTTTCTTCTGATAAAAAGTTTGATTCAGGAACAGGTTGGCCTTCGTTCTATGATGTTGCAGAGAAGGGTAATGTTGAGTTACATGAAGATACGTCTCATGGTATGAAGCGTATTGAGGTTACGTGTAAAAAATGTGGCGGGCATTTAGGGCATGTGTTTGATGATGGTCCGAAGAATAAAACAGGAAAAAGGTATTGCATTAATTCTTGTTCATTAGATTTTAAGAAATGAAACGTGCATTCTTTGATCAGGATTCAGTAACCGTTGCAAAAGAACTGCTAGGATGGTATCTTATTCATGAAACTCCGAAAGGTACAGTAGTAGGGAGAATTGTTGAAACAGAAGCGTATCATGATAGAGATCCTGCTTCCCATTCTTTTCGTGGTAAAACTCCTAGAAATTCTGTAATGTTTGGTAAATCAGGTATTGCGTATGTCTATTTTATTTATGGTGTGTATAATTGTTTCAATGTGGTAACAGATAAGGAGAATAAAGGAAGTGCTGTTTTAATTCGTGCATTAGAGCCTATTGAAGGTATTGAGTTAATGCAGAAGTTTCGTAAAATAAAAACTATTCATGAATTATGTAATGGTCCTGGGAAATTAACGATTGCTATGAATATTACAAGAGATCACAATGGGCATGATCTTTCGAAGCGCCCACTATATCTTAAGCCAGGTCCTAAATGTAAAGATATTATCCAAACTACACGTATTGGTATTTCTCAAGCAAAGGAAGAACCGTATAGATTTTATATTAACAATAATAGGTATATTTCTAAAAGATAGATTTATAAATAAGAAATTTTGGTCCCTCAGAGATAGTGACTGTGGAATAAAATATGGAAGCAATAACAACAGCAATAGCACATCTGAATTTAAGAAAAAGCGATTCTCAAAGAGCTCTTGAAGGATTAATGCGTGAACGTCTTGTGAGGGGGGGTTTAGACTCCCCAAGAGACTTTGTGAGGCATTTGCACACACGAACAGGAATAATTTTAAGAGCGTTAGGAAGAGATACAGAAGCTCCTACGCAAAGGTTAGTGTTAGTAGGTGCACAAGCTGATTTAGGGAATTTTAATATTATTGCGCAAGCAAGTCCTACATTTTATAGGGAAATTTCTAACGCTGAGGCAGTTCTCGGCGCAACCAGCGCATGTCACGCTGGATTAACTTTCGGATATAGTCCTGAAGCAATGATTCCTATGCTCGAAGAAGTAAGAAGTCTAACAAGAGAATATCGCACTAAATTAAGAGTATAACTTTATCCAAAACTCTTTTAATTATCTCATTCTTTCTATCAGTATGAAAAATAAGGCATTTGCTGATCTTCTTGAAGAGAATGCTAAATTTCTTGATATGAAGGGTAGTGTGTGGGAACCTCGGGCCTATCGTCGTGCTGCTCAAAGTATTGAGGGTCTTGCTGATGATATTGAAAGTATTTACAAGAATGGTGGATTAAAAGCTTTAGAAGATATTGATGGTGTTGGAAAAGCCATTGCTAAGAAGATTGAAGAATTTCTTAAAACGGGTAAAGTAAGAGAATTTGAAGAAATCAAGGCTTCTATTCCTGCTGTTGTTCTTACCTTGTTAAAAGTTCCTGGCCTTGGTCCTAAGAAGGTTATGAAATTATATGAAGAATTAAAGATCAAGTCTGTTGATGATTTAATTAAAGCAGGAGAATCTGGAAAGATTGCTAAACTTGCTGGTTTTGGTGAAAAATCTCAAGAAGAAATTTTGAAGAGTGTGAGTAGAGAAAAGGGTAAGCGCTATCCTCTTGCTCAAGTTCTTCCTCTTGCTATGAAATTACGTGATAAAATTAAAGCGTTACGTAGTGTTCAGAAAGTAGAAGTTGCTGGTTCTATTCGTCGTCTTAAACCAACAGTGAAAGATATTGATATATTGATTGTTACAAAAAATCCTGAAGTGGTAATGGATGTTGTTACAAAACTTCCTGAGGTTATTCGTATTCTTGCAAAAGGTCCTACAAAATCTACGTTATTGTTAAAGGATGATATTCAGTGTGATGTTCGTGTTGTTCCTGCGAAGAGTTTTGGTGCTGCATTAGCATATTTTACGGGTAGTAAGGAGCATAATATTGAGATGCGCCGTATTGCTTTAGCGCAGGGAAAGAAGCTCTCTGAATGGGGGTTATTCACCAGAGATGATAAGTATCTTGTGGGAAGAACTGAAAAGGAGATTTACAAGAACTTAGGATTAGCATATGTTCCCCCTGAAAAACGTGAGACTGCTGAAATGTTAAAAAAGAAGGTTATGAAAGTTTGAGCATATTCTTTTCTTTTTTGATGAATCCTTCTTGTTCTAATTCTTTGACAAGTTGATCAAATTGTTCTTGTTCTAATTGTAATTCATTTCTTGCGTTTTCTAGTGATACTTGTTTTTGTTCTGTTAATACGCGTACTAATTTTCCTCGGTACATTCTCCAGCTTCCTTTGAATTTTGATTGTTTTGCCTTAAGAATTTGTAATGTTGGGCTCTTGCATTCTTTTTGTACAGGGCATAATGAACATTTCGGAGTTTTTGCAAGGCATGTTGTTGCTCCTAAGTCCATGAGTGCATTGTACCATTCTCGTGATTTTCCTTTTGGGAGTTCGTTATAGATTTCTTGATTACTAAGTTGTTTTCCTTTAATTCTTGAAAGCACTCGTTCGATGTTTGTGTCTCGTACCATAACATCTTTGTTGAAAGCAAAAGCTAATACTGCATTTGCTGTATAAGGTCCGATTCCCGGTAATGTTTGCAAGTCTTCAGGGATCTTTGGAAATATGTTTGGATATTGTTCTGCTAATTTTTTCAAGCGTAATCCTCGTGAGTTGTATCCTAGTCCCTGCCATAGTTTTAGTATGTCTGAAGTATTTCCTTGTGCGCATGCTTCAGGGGTTGGAAATTTCTCTAGGAATGCTAAATATTTTGGTATGACTCTATCAACTTGTGTTTGTTGTAGCATGATTTCAGAAACAATAATCTTCCATGGGTCTTGTGTGGTTCTCCATGGTAACTCTCTTTTGTTCTTCTTATACCAGGTAAGGATCTTTTCTTGATACATGGCTCTTCAGATTAGTGTTTTGTATAAAAAGTTAAGGAAAAATAGTGAAAATACCACCAATACTCTTATATACCGTTTATTCCGCGATTTTTGTTATGAAAAAGTTTCTCATCATGATGTTGGTGCTGGGACTCGTAATTATTGGAGGCTGTTCGATGCAAAAAGTTAAAGATGGAGATACAATTAAAGTTCATTATACTGGTTCTTTAGATAATGGAACAGTTTTCGATTCTTCTGAAGGTCGTGATCCTCTAGAGTTTACTGTTGGTGCACATCGTGTTATCCCTGGTTTTGAAAAGGGTGTTATAGGTCTTAAAGTTGGAGAAACAAAAACTATTCATATTCCAGCAGCAGAGGCATATGGTCCTGTTCGTCCTGAATTAACTCAAGATCTTCCTCGAAGTATTGTTCCTGCAAATGTAACGTTAGAAGTGGGTAAGGAATTAGTACTAAGCGCTCGCGGTCAGCCTATTCCTGTTCGTGTTCTTGCATTTGATAATGAGACTATTACGTTTGATATGAATCATCCTCTTGCAGGTCAGAACTTAAATTTCAACCTTACAGTTGTTGAGATTGTGCCAAAAGAATAAAGTCTATATTTTTTCTTATAATTATGTTTAAATAACTAAGAGATCTGTAAAAAATATGGCTAAATCGTCTACAAAGGAATTACTCGAAAGACTCCCAGACCGTGTTCCATTTACGTATTTCCCTCCAGTTCATTATAATACTACAATAACTTTGCGAGATGGGTCTATACGACAAGGTCATGTCTATGGGCAGCGTGATGGTGAAGTGTTAGTGGGTAAAACTCTTTCATTAGAAGGTGACGCTGTTGTGGTTACAGATTTTTTGAGAGAGAGAATTAAGTTTAGTGATGTTAGAGCATATGTTATTGGAATAAAAAGAACAGACTATGATGAAGTTCTTACAAAAAGAGTGTTAGATAAGGCAAGGTTAAAACTTCCAGGTCTTGATATGGCAGAGTTAGAGAGGTCTTCGAGAGTGAACGAGGCAGGGCCTAGACAGAAAAAAAGAAAACAAGAGCAGTGGTTTGTTCCAACAGTTGATGGGCTTCTTGATTAACAGCAGGTCTAATTTAAGTTATTAACTATCAATTCATTTTGTGTTCTCTCTTGAATCTTTTTCACAATTTCTTTTGGTACTCTTTCAGGTGTTTTCATATAGGTATAATGTAAGTTGAGTATGCTTGTTTTGGTAAGATCAGGATCTTTACCATATTCTTTTACAAGTTGTCCGATAACAACTTTCCAGAATGTCTTTTCCATGTGTTCTAGGAAGTGTTCAGGATCATACAAGAATTGCGCTGAATAAATATAATCTTGTGCAGGGGATATTGCAACATACCTCCCGTCCATAATAAAGTTTCTTATATATACCCATCCGTTGCCAAGAGGGTTCATCACGCGATTAAAGGATATTAACATCCCTTCGAAGTTATAGCTATAGGCTATTGATGACGGTTGTGTTTGAAGATAGCATTGCATTGGTTTTTCAAGTTTGAAGAATGCTTCATACGATTCTTTTTCGTACACAAAAATGTTGACTTCTACCCCATTAATAACAGGCGTTAGCCAGAACATATCTATAATCCCGTTAGTAAAGAAGGTTAATTGTTCGAGTGTTCCAAATTCTAGAACATAGGTATTAGTTATAGCTCTCGATGGTAAGATTATGCCTAAATCAATGTCTGAGCCTTCTCTAATAGAATAATTTTGCCCGTAGGCCATACTCCCACCAAGAAGAATTCCTATACATCCTTCCTGAAGCTTTGGGATAAGTTCTTGGAGGATAAAAAGTCTTTTTGCTGTCTCTTCTTGAGTGCTGCCCATAACGCATAGTGTGGCGTAAGCCTTTAAAACCATTATTGTTCAAAAAAGAACTATGAAAAACGTATTATTTTACAAGTTCATTGTGCTTGAGAGCTTAGAAGAGCTTCAAGCTTCTCAGTTTGAACTATGTAGATCTCTTAATCTCAAAGGCAAGGTGTTACTTGGAAAGGAAGGTATTAATGGGTGTTTATCGGGTGCTGATGAGGATATCCAAAAATATATTGATGTTATGAAGAGTGATTCTCGTTTTGCTGATGTTACGTTCAAATTGACTCCTGCTCATGCTCATACCTTTAAGAAATTGTTTATTCGTGTGAGAGATCAAATTGTTGCTTCTTCTTGGAATGATAATAGATCTAAAACTGCTCCGTATATTGAGCCTAAAGAACTAAAATCATTATTGGACAAAAATGAAGATGTTATTTTGATTGATATGCGTAATGGGTATGAATATGATATTGGTCATTTTAAGAATGCCGTTAAAGTTCCTACGGAGACGTTTAGAGAGCTTCCTTCGATTCTTCCCTCTTTAGAGAAGTATAAACAGAAGAAGATTGTTACGTATTGCACTGGTGGTATACGTTGTGAGAAAGCAACAGTTCTCTTACGTGAGAATGGTTTTGAGAATGTTCAACAATTGCATGGGGGTATTGTTGAGTATGGTCTAGAATTAGGTAATGCGCATTGGGATGGTAAGTGCTTTGTATTTGACCAGAGAGGTGCTATAGATATTGATCCTGAGCATATGAGCGATCCTATTACTATTTGTTATTGGTGTCGTCAACCCTCTGCTGAGTATCGTAATTGTGCAAAATTAGATTGTGATAAAATGTTTATTTCTTGTGATTCTTGTGCGCGAGAGCATAAGTCTGCATGTTCTAAGAAGTGTCGTTCTCATCTTTAAAACGATTTTTTTAATCTTTTAATTTGTATCCTTTTGCGTATAAGTACCATGCTAATCCGAAGCTTCCGGCTGCTAAGATACTGCTTAGTCCTATTGCAAAGTAGATGTTTACATCGGTGAGTCCTAAGAATCCGTATCTAATTCCGTTGATGAAATATAATAACGGATTAAATTGTGAGAGTGCTTTCCAGAATGGTGGAAGTAATGCAATGGAATAGAATACTCCTCCAAGATATGTTAGTGGTGTTATGACAAATGTTGGGAAGATGGAAACATCATCAAAACTTCTTGCTGTTAATCCGTTTAAGAGTCCTAATGATGCAAATATGAGTGCAACAACAGCAAAGAAGAATAATATGAGACCCATATGCATGAGTGGTATGTCCGTGAATAATCTTCCTACAATTAAAACAAGTATTCCTACGATCATTCCTCGTATCATTCCTGCTAGTACAAATGCTCCTACAACTGCTAGGTTAGATATGGGGCTTACAAGTATTTCTTGTATGCTTGACTGAAATTTCATTCCGAAGAAGGATGATGAAGTATTAGTATAGGCGTTCGTTAATACTGCCATCATTGCAAGTCCTGGTAAAATAAATTGTAGGTAGGTTACTCCTTGGAAGTCTTTAATATAGGATCCTAATGATACTCCGAAAATAAGGATGTAGAGTATGCTTGTAATTACGGGTGGTAATAATGTTTGTTTCCATATTCTAAACACGCGTAAGAGTTCTTTTCGAAGAAGTGTTTTGAATGCTACAAGATTGTTCATTTTTTATCCTCTGTTAAGGCGATAAATACGTCTTCTAATTTTTCTGATTTGTGTTTTGTTAATAAGTTTTTGATGGTGTCATTTGCTATGATTTGTCCTTTGTTAATAATTGCTGCTCTTTCGCAGAGTGCTTGTGCTTCTTCTATATAATGTGTTGTGAGGAGGATTGTTGTTCCTTCTTTGTTTATTCTCTTTGTGAAGTTCCACAGTGTTTTTCGTAGTTCTACATCAACTCCAGCTGTTGGTTCATCAAGGATTAAGATTGCTGGATTATGCATTAATGCTCTTGCGATCATGACTCTTCTCTTCATTCCGCCTGATAATTCTTTGATTCTTGCTTTTTTCTTGTCTGCTATTCCTAAGTCTTTGAGTAGTCCTTCCATTCTTTCTTCTGCTTCTTTTTTTGGTATGCCAAAATATCCTGCTTGATGTACTAATGTTTCTTCTACACTTGAGAAGATGTCTAGATTGAATTCTTGTGGTACTAGTCCTATGCTCATTCGTGCTTGTTGGTATTCTTTTTCTACATCAAAGCCGTTGATTTTTACTTCACCTGATGTTTTTTTTGTTAAGCTTGAGAGAATGTTGATCGTGGTGGTTTTTCCTGCTCCGTTCGGGCCTAATAATGCGAAGAATTCTCCTTTTTTTACGGTGAGGTTTATTCCTTTAAGTGCTTCTACGGTTAGTCTTCCGTGATAGGTTTTTTTAAGATCTTGAATAAGAAGTGCATCGGTCATAAGTTTTGATTTTTCTTATGCAGTTTTTATAACTTGTGGTTAACAGTGTTATTACAGAAAAGGGGGACTTTCTTCTGGCTTTTGATATATTTGTACAAACATTCCTTGATCTGCTGGCATAGCATTATCAGTTGGCCAAATCTTTTTTTCTTGTGCTTTCTCAAATCCATATTTCATGAAGTGATGTTCTGCTGTTCTCTTTGATACTTTAAATTCGCAACGTGTACTCGCAACAAGGTCTTGTAAAAATCCTAAATATTCTGGAGTTTTTTGAGTCTCAGGTGTTCTTTGCGCTACTAACCCATAAAATTGTTCTTCAGCTTTTTTATTAGGTAAAAATATTTCTGCTAAAAAAATAAAACCTGTTGATCTTAATACTCTCTCTGCTTTTCTAACATAGTCAAGTTTTTTATCAGGAGGCATGTGGTGATACGCAAACGAAGAAACAACCATGTCATATTCTCTTTCGAGAGGAGCTTCTATAACATCTCCGACTACATAGTCTATTGATGATGCATTGATTCTAAGGCCTCTTGCTAAGTCTAAGAATGTTGGATTTACATCTATTAATGTTGCTCTGCCAAGTGGAACATGATCGCTTAGTCTCTTAGTTATATGCCCTGGACCAGCACAAAATTCTACAACATCGGGGCGATAGTCTCCCATTTGTCTTGAAACTTCTATGAAAGTGCTATCAAATATCCTTAGATATGCTTGATAATCAGGTCTTGCTTCTGCAAATGATTGATATTTATTTGCCTCTTCTCCAAATAATGCTACATCAGGTTTCTCCATTGTCATCACGTCCATAAGTATACTACTTTCAAGTAAAGACGTATATTA
>CAYVWZ010000001.1:54620-58810 GCA_964455655.1 Candidatus Woesearchaeota archaeon | reverse complement strand
GTAGTATTACGGCTCTTAAAATCCCGTATCTATAAGGTTATTTCTCTGGAGAATGTATGAGTTTGCCTTCAGCTTTACGTAAGTGTTCTTGATATGTAGAGGATGTTAACTTCATAAGCTTTGCAAGTTGTTGCAATTCTATCTTTCGAGGATAATTATAATATCCATGGGCTATAGCTAATTGTAACGCTTCTCGTTGTTTCCCACTTAATTGAGGCAAGGGATTAGCAACATAAATATCTCCTAGTTTCGTTTGATGAAATTTTTCAACAACAATATCCATTCCAGGGGTTTTTTGCATTGATTGTAAACATTCTTGCAGGTTTTCTTTATTCCATGAACAATATTCTGCATATTCATTGCCTTCGGCAGAAGTATAGAAGGGCCTTACCATGAATAATTTATTATTGTAGTGTGCGATAATAACGTCTTTTGTCTTTCTTTTTTGAACTAAGAACACGGTGTTACCGAATCGTTCGTAGTGCACAATCTCTTTATCTTTTTTTAAGTCAATAAGAAATTCTTCTACATTTTTCTTCGGCCCTTCAACAGTATGCAAGTGACTGGTGTAGGAATATCCATGTTCATCCCATGCTCCGAAAGGTATAGTATATGCCCAGCACTTAAATTTTCTGCATCTATTACCAATAACACAATTATGAACAACTCGTAATTTCAAAGTCCACATGTAAAAACCATTATGAACTAAACTATAAATAGCTTATGGATGAACAAAATGTTTATTAACAACACATTGGTATTAATTCTATGTTGAAGAGGTGTGATGAGTGAAATTTATTTCTTGGTTTCAAGAATTATCTATTGATGATATTCCAAGTGCGGGTGGTAAGGGTGCTTCTTTGGGAGAAATGTATAATGCAGATATTCCTGTTCCGAATGGTTTTGCAATTACTGCACAAACGTATGGATATGTTATTGAAAAAACAGGTATTGCTGATCAAATTTATGATTTGTTAGAAGATTTAGATGTTGAGGATACTTCTAAATTACAAGATGTTGCGAGAAAGATTCAAGAATTAATTATTAGATCTGAAATGCCTGTTGAAGTAAGAAGTAAGATTCTTGAGGCGTATGATCAGATGAATGGTAATTTTGAGTCGTTGGGTAATATTTCTCGTGAAGCTTTAGAAATTTTTAGATCTGGTAAAGAATTACCGTATGTTGCTGTTCGTTCTTCAGCAACTGCAGAAGATTTACCTGATGCTTCTTTTGCGGGTCAACAAGAAACATTCCTGAACATTAAGGGTAATGCAAATTTGTTAAAATCTGTTCAAAAGTGTTGGGCTTCATTATTTACTGCGAGAGCTATTTATTATCGTGTGAAGAATAATTATCCTCATGATAAAGTTCTCATTTCTGTTATTGTGCAAAAGCAGATTATGGCTCAAAAGTCGGGTGTTATGTTTACGGTTAATCCCTTAAATGCAAATGAGAATGAGGTTATGATTGAAGCAGGTTATGGTTTGGGTGAGGCTATTGTCTCTGGAAGTATTAATCCTGATCAGTATATTGCTGAGAAGCAGCCTTTTAAGATTAAGTCTAAAACTATTAACAAGCAAGAATGGATGTTTACGTTAGATCCTAATTTGGGGACAACTGCTCGTCGTGGTGTTTTAGAGAAAAATCGTTCTGAACAAAAATTATCTGATTATGAGATTAAACAATTAGTTGATTTAGCAAAGAAGATTGAAGAGCATTACTTAAAACCTCAAGATATTGAGTTTGCTATTGAGGGTATGAAAGTATATATTGTTCAGTCTCGTCCTATTACTACATTAAAGAAGGTCTCAACAGAAAAGGTTGATTCTTCAAAGTTTACAACAGAACCTTTGTTAAAAGGAACTCCTGCTTCTCCAGGAACTGCTTCTGGTAAGGTAAGAATTGTTCGTTCTCCTGAAGATATTCGCTATGTTGAACAGGGTGAAATTTTAGTTGCTCAAATGACTTCTCCTGATTATGTTCCTGCAATGAGGCGTGCTTCTGCTATTGTTACTGATTCTGGTGGTACAACATCTCATGCGGCTATTGTTTCAAGAGAGTTAGGTATTCCGTGTGTTGTTGGTACGATGACTGCTACTGCGCTATTACAAAATGGTAGAGAGATTACGGTTGATGGGTATTCTGGTAAGGTATATGAAGGTTTAATGCGTGTTGAGACTCCTAAGCCTCAAGCTCCTGTCTATGCTTCTTCAAATAATGCAATGCCTATGTCTTCAACTCCTCAGCCTATGTCTTCAGAGGTTCCAAGAACTATTACTGAGATTAAATTGATTATGGATATTCCTGATCTTGCTGAGCATCATAGGGATTTAGCTATTGATGGTATTGGTTTAATGAGGTTAGAGGTTGTTATTGCGAATGCTGGTGTTCATCCTGCGAAGTATATTAGAGAGAATCGTGAATATGAGTATGTTGATTTGTTAGTGAGAGAGTTAGAAAAAGCTGCGGTGGTATTTCCTACAAAACCTATTTGGGTTCGTACTTCTGATTTTAGGACTGATGAGTATCGTAATTTAGATGGTGGGGATATTGAGCCTCATGAGGCTAATCCTATGTTAGGGTGGCATGGTATTCGTCGTGCGTTAGATGATCGTGGCATTTTGCGTGCTGAATTAACTGCTATTCGTAAATTGCATGAGAAAGGGTACAAGAATTTTGGTATTATGATTCCCTTTGTTATTAGTGTTGATGAAGTAAAAGCTGCAAAAGATTTAGTGTTAGAAGTGGGCTTAAATCCGTTACATGATGTTGAGTTTGGAGTGATGATCGAGACTCCTGCTTCTGTTCAAATTATTGAGGATATTTGTAAAGAGGGTGTGAGTTTTGTCTCTATTGGGAGTAATGATTTAACTCAATTAACGCTTGGTATTGATCGTAATAATGAGCATATTGCTAAATTATTTTCTGAATTACATCCAGGTGTGTTAAAAGAGATTAAGCATGTTGTTGAGGTATGTAAACGATATAATGTTCGTTCTAGTATTTGTGGTCAAGCTGGTTCTACTCCTGAGATGGCTGAGTTTTTAGTTAAAGTGGGTATTGATAGTATTTCTGTAAATCCTGATGCCGTAACTTCTATTAGGAGTGTTGTTGCACAGGGTGAGAAGAGATTATTGTTGTCTATGGCACGCAGAGAATTAGGCCTTTAAAAGCCATCTAAGGCCTATTTAAACCATTTAAAGTTGTCACTTGTTAGTAATTAAAACAGAAACCTTTAAATAGTAACTTTTCTTAGAAATCCAAATAGTAATAACAACTTAAAGAGAGGACAAAACAAAATGGCAGATTGGACCACAATATTACCTGAACAACAGAGAAAAGAAGTAGCTGCAGCTCTAGGAAGGCTAAACGCATACGACGGAGTATATCAAGGCCTTTCACAAGATGCTGAAGACGAAAAAGCAAATGAGCTTTTAGATTCATTAGAGGGACAAACTTTTGGTAACACAAGCGGATCATTTCGTAGAAGTCATGCTGGAAGACGTAGAACAGAGCATGGTGCGAGTTTAGTGAAGCTTCTTGAAGAGACTGACACTTCAGGAAAAGGCGTTTTAGGGTATACTATGGATTCAATTGTCCGTGATTCAATTAATTATGCAACAACAGTTAGTGATCCTTCAAAGCCTGATGATGAGCGTATGGCAACTGAAACAAAATATATCTTAGGATTACTCAGCGCAGTCCCGGTTCCAAGTAAAGAGAATATGAGCAAGCCATCTATTGCTGCTATTGGAAAACCTTTAGCGGACTACAGAAAATTAGATGCTGCATTACAAAGCCAAGATTATGGAACTATCTTAGAAGCCTTAAAGGCTGATGTCCCGAAAAAAGACAACGCTACAAGACTACATCTTGACAGAATGGCTGGGCAAGATCCTAGATTAATCCTTACGGAAGGTGCAAAACGTCGAGGTGCAAAACTTGAAGAAGTAACAAAGGCTATTGCAGTGAGAGATGCAACAGGTGCTGTAATTGGGCCTTATGACACAAGTGTAGTTAGAGAATACCTCATTAAAGGTCTTGAAGCAGCTAAACCTGATGAAAAAGCAAGTGTTTACGCAGCATTCTTGAATGCAGCTTCAAAAGGTTTGAAAAATGCTGGCTATAAAGCCTAATTTTTTCTTTTTTTATTCATATTTTTTTACTATTTCTTCCCTTTGACCCATAAA
>CAYVWZ010000001.1:0-54610 GCA_964455655.1 Candidatus Woesearchaeota archaeon | reverse complement strand
CGTGAATATCTCTTGAAGGGTCTTGAAGCAACTGATCCTAAGGAAAAGGAAGGAGTTTACTCAAGATTTATGTCAGCTGCGAATCCAGCATTAGAAAAAGCAGGCTATAAACTTTAAGCCTTCTATTTTTTCTTTTTTTATTCATATTTTTTTACTATTTCTGCCATTTGACCAATAAATTCATCTGCTCTTTCTCTATAGACAGCTAATTGTTTATGATCAAAATCTGCAACGGTTCCATGTGATACATGATGTGCTAAGGTGAACATTTCTCTATACCAGTCTAAATATTTCTTGTTTAGTTTTCCTTTACTGACAAATAAATCGCTTAACATATTCCCAATATGTTCTGGGCTTGGTGGTGTTTTTCCAGCGGCCATTAATGCAGCATGTGCTGAGTCTACCATTGCCCAATAATATGCTTCAACAGCTCCGAGAATATTGAATTTTGCTCTTGCGAGATGTACTGGCGCTCTATTGAGTGCAACGTAAATACTTTCTCTTGTAGGTTTTATCTTTCCTTCTGCTAATAATATCTTCAAAGGTTGGAAGAATCCTCCAAAATCAATAAGGGATACTCCATAGCGTAGAATGTTAATAAGTAATGGTTCTCCACTCATCATTTGATCATAGCATGAGGTCATAGTCATGGTATGAATATGTAATTTCTTAGGATAGCGTAATGATGCTACGAGATGTTCCATTTTGTTTCTATACCATGCTTTTAGTGGTTCATCCCAAACAATGGTTGCATCATCTACAATAATAATAATGTCAATATCGCTTTCTTTTTGTTGGGTTCCTTTTGCAGTACTTCCGAATAATACAATTGATTTGATAGTAGGTTGGAATATTTCATATGCTTTTAATGAGAAATCGTATGCTATATCATAATCTGTTTTTAATGGAACTTTTGGTATTTCAAAATAATTATCGGGAATTCTTTTTTTAGGAATATCTGGTTTGATTTTTTGTGTTTTTGCCATTTATTGCATTGGAGTTCCGCTAAAGCGATCTCTCTCTCCTCCTGTTTGTCCACCTAACTCTCGTGGTAATGATGAAAATCCTGATCCATAAAGTTCTCTAAAATGTACATCGGGTAATAAATTTCCAAATCCAGTTTGGAATCCTCCGTAACTCATTCCGGGGAAGCTATTCCAGTTTGGTGTTCCCATTCCTGTTACGTCTGCGTAGAATGGGCTGTTGAAGTGTTCTAAGGTAAGAAGTTGTGGGTTTTCTTTGAACGTTCCTACATAGGGTCCTGCTTCTACGATTAATCTTCCCTTATCAAATTTGAAGCCCTTATCTTTGAGAATTTCGAATTGTCCTTCGATAGGTGCACTTCCCATTCCTGGTGGCATGTGAGCATCTGAGAACCCAAAATTGTCTGTAATGTGTAATTGTTTTACGTAAGGTGCTATTTTTTTAGTCTCCTCAAGAACATCTGAGTCTTTGAATCCATGTCGTTTCATAAAGTTAATATGTCCGACATCCCATGTTACTGCAATATGTTTTTCTGCTGCAGCTTTTGCTTCTTGTTCACTTAAGCCCATATTTTTATGAAGTTTATTTGCGAATTCCTTTCTTGCTTCTTTAACAACATTAACCATTTCATCTGAAGTTCCAAGAGTAAGGTATGATTGATAATTTTCTAAAGTAAAAATGGGGGATTTATCTTTAAATTTTTCATAAGTTTTAAACATGGAATTAGAGATAGTATCAACGGTGTTTTTCTCAGCAATAACATTAGTAGGGGCATAGAGTTCTGGCACGGGAACATATTTAGCAGGATCTTTCTTATCACCGACACGAGCAAGTTGATTCTGAAGATACTGAGAATTTTCTTGATGTAGTTCTATAAGACGATGATAATTTTTCTGCCATTCTGGTTTTTGTTGTTCTAACTGTTGAGCAGCTTCAGTACGTTCTTTGAAAAGTTTCTCTCTGAGTTTTTCCATCTCTTGATAGCGTTTGTTGAATTCTGTTTGTACTTCGTTTGTAAAACTTTGAAGTCTCTTTGCATCTTCTTTATCTGATGGTAAAAATTTAAGTTTGTGGAATACGTCTCTTAGGCCACTTCCTATTAATTGATCGAGTTCATTATTGTGTGATTGTAGGAGATTTCGCTCGGAGACTGCATGTTTGTATGCATCTTCATCGTATTGTAGTCCTTTTTGTTTTCTGTATTCTAAGTCAAGAAGTTCTGTTTCATTTCGTATTTCTGCTTTAATGAGGTCTCTTTTTTCTTTTTGTAATTGAAAGATTTGTAATTGTGATTGATCCCATGATGTAAGGTTAATATTATCTAAACGCGCATCAGGTGTCCAGAATTTCTTACCTTCAGGATATTCTTTTTGTTCTAATTTGAAGAATCCTACTTCTCCTGTGTCTCTATTAACAAAACCCATTCCTTCTTTAACGGCAGGGGTCTTAAATTTATTAAATTCGATAACTCCTTTCCATTTTTCGGGTTCTTTTTGTGCAGCGTCTATTTCTTCTTGTCTTGCTGCTCTCCATTGTACACCTGGAGTTTGATTGTTAATGTGGATATTCATGAAGGTATTCCCATCAGGATTAAGATAGTGTGCTCGTTCTAGTGCAAATGCTGCGAATCGTTCATTTTCTTCTCTCTTTAATTCATTAAATCTATTTTGTTCAAATCCTACTAAGTCTAATATTGGCCCGTGCATACTTACGGTTGCGCCGCTTAGTTTTGCTAATCGATGCATTTCTTTGAAGTGTTCTTGTGGTATTTGTTCGAGAATTTCTGGGTTGATAGGAGCTATATCTATTCCGAATACTCCTGCGTTTAATCTATTGTTTACTTCACCTAATTGATTTGCTGTATTGATAGAGGTTGTTGCAGAAGTTGATCCTTGTGGAACGTAGAATCTTCCATCATGGAAGTAGTGTGGATCTTTGACGTTGTAATCAAAGTTATCGTATGTTCCCATTGGATCCCTCTTTTTTTCTTGTATGTGTAAGTGCTTGATGTTCTGAAAGTATTTTTTCTGTGCTTGCTCCGGGATTTAATTCTCGAAGTCTTTTGAGCATTGCTTCTTTTTGATCTGGTGTCACTGCTTGATCGGGAGTAATGAGACCTTCCTTTATAAAAGTATTGGCAAGGTGTTCTATGGTGGGGCTTGTCATAACAGAATATTGTTCTGCAATTCCTGATTTTCTATATGTTGTTGTTGATGGAGCTTCTTCTGATGGTTGTGAATAATTTCGTGATGATGTCTCTGTTAATGGTCTAGTTGTTCGTTCTTCAAGATTTTCTGATGATGTTTCTGTTACCTGTTGAGGTTCTTCAGGAATGAGTTCTTCAGAAGATTCTTCTAGCTCAGAAGATTTTGCGGGAGCTTTTTCTTCTGTCGTTGGCGGTTTTTTTTGAAGTTGTTTTTTGAGTGCTTCAATATCTTGTTCGTGCTGACGTTGCCCCTCTAGTATTTTAAGGAGTCTTGACAGTTCCATGAATGCTTTCTAAGAAGACTATGTTCTATAAAAGGGTGCTTATACGGATAACATTCCGTGTGCTTTCTTGTAAATATCGTATAAGGTGAATGCTGCTCCATCTGCAGAGCCCTGTGCTTCTTTTTTTACAAAAGTATCATAATATCCAGCTGGTTTTCTCCAACTAATGCTTTGGCTTAATGGTTTGAATGAGCTCTTTAATCCTCCAAATAATGCTGAGAATGGTCCTTTTGCATAATGTTTTTCTGCTTCTTCATCTTTTCTTACTTGTTCTTGATAGGCTTTTTCGTATTTCATATCATCATCTAAAAATTTAATGAGGTCATCTGCCATTTCTCGAATGCTACTATCAACCATATCGCTAATAATGTCCCATGCTTCATTTTCTTTTGCTTCTTCAAGTGCTTTGAGTTCTTTCTCTGATACCACAAAAGAATAGAAGTACATATCAAATCTTCCTCCTTGTTTGTACATATATCCTTGTTGAGTGTTTTGTCCTGCAGGGCTGCTTCGATATTTGAAGCGTACGATTATAATTTTGTAATATTTTTGTGTGATTGTTGCTTCTTCTGGAAGTTTTTCTTCTTCAATCAGTGGTTGTAAGCCTTGTTCTTGTTTTCCCATAAGTTCTAGTTCTATTTCTAGATTGTTGAATGCAGAAACAATATTGGGATTTTGAATGCTGAGATTGTCAAATCCTTTCATTCCTAATTTTTTTGCCGCTACTAAATAGGGTTTTGTCCATTCAGCGTAGAGTTTTAATGATGCTACTTGACTTTTCAAGTATTTTTTCTCTATTTCGAATCTCTTTCGCAGTTCATGTTCTGAAGCAGGTACCCAGAGTTCAAATTCGCTAAGTTTTACCATGAGTATTCTCTTTACTCTATCATTGAGGTCTACTTTGCTTTTTTCTACATCAGCTGCTGTTGGTACTTGTAAGAATGCGTCTCTTAAGGTTATGAATTGTAATTGTTGTGATAGGCCATTAATACTTCCTACTCCTTTTTTTACGTCTACTTGGTCCATCCATACTTGTTTTAGGGATATTAGTCCCTCTCTCTTCTTTTGTGGATCTTTTGCATTGTTATAATTGCTATATGTGGCGAGTCGTGTTTGGAATTCTCTTAAATCATATAAAATATTGATATTACTTCGAACAATGGTGTTGATGCTTCCCATCATTTTCATTGCTTGTTCTTGCATTCGTGTTGCTTTTGCTCCGAAATCGCTATAGAATGCTGATCCTACTGATGATTCAAAGTCTTCTTTTGTTTTACTAACTTTATATCCTAGAACATTTTGGAAGAAGTCTAAAATCCAGAAGTATGTTGATTCTAATCCTTCGTTAGGATTATCATAACTCATGTGTAGTTTTTGGCTTGCACTGTCTGGTATTGCTTCAAAGAGTGCTTCTCGTAAGATTGATTTTTCTTTTTGTGAGGGTGTTTCTGTAAGTCTATTGAGAATAAAGCGTAATTTTTTTTCGCCTTTAAGTTCTTTCAATTGTGCTTTAACTTTTTCTTCTGGATTAGCTTCGCTCTTTCTTTCTTTATAGAGCAGTTTTGCTATTCCTCGAAGTTCTGGCTTCTTTTCATCACCCATTTTCTAAAGATATGCTACTATTGATATTATTTAAACCTTACCTACCTTACCGAAAAGATTAATAAGATTTGAAAAGCTATTTCCACACTAATGAATAATAAGCAGCAGTTGTTTAATCAACGTATTGTCAAAAAAGGTGTGCAAGATGTTAAAGGCACCGTTGCTGCTATCAAAGAATGGTTTGAATCTAATGATTTTCATTGGGTAGAAACGCGTAATATTACCAAAGAAAAAGATAAGGGTATTGAGTTTGATATTGCGTTCAAAGGTGAGAAGGATATTGAAGATTATTTTCGCCGTCAAGTTGAAGTTGAGATCTTACTAACACGTGTAAAGAAAGTCAAAGTTCAGGATATGGTTCTTGAAAATGCTAATATTGAGGTACTAGTGAGGGGGACACTCATTACTGATTATCAAAACTTATATGCATCTCCTATTCGGGAGTTTTGGCAGAAATTACAGGAGCGTTATGTTATCAAGAAGGATAGGAAAGATCAGGTTGGAAGAACTTATACAGAAACTCAAGATCTTGTTGAGACCATTAAAGCTGCTCTAGGGATGCCTTCATCATGATGCGTCAAACTTTAAGGCCTACTGAAAAAGTGCAAGTACGTCATGTAGGTATTTTAGAATTGGATGATTTCTATCGTTGGATGAAGCGTTGGTTAAAATTTAAGGGATATTGGCAAGGTGAGGGATGTGAAACTGATTATGCTGAAGAAATTGTTGGTCCTGGCGTAAAGCATATTCGTCTTACTCTAAAGACATGGAAGAATCCAACTCCCTATGTAAAAGTATCTATTAAAATTGATTATATTCATATTGCAGTAACCAATGAAAAGATTGAAGTTGAAGGGAAGCAAGTAAAGGTGTTCAAAGGAGATTTTGATTTCCGTTTTGCTTTAACTATTGAGCGTACGGGTGAAGTCCCTCCCTTTTGGAGAAGGGTCTATGATTGGGTAGTAAATAAGCATGAGATTGATCATATTATTCAAGAGGCCTATGATGACTTCTATGAATTAACCAATCAGTCTAAAGAGATTTGTAATCAGTATGCATAGAAATAATTATAAGGAATAAGAAAGAGACAAAAACTATGACAAATGTTGAATATGTAAGTCGTCCTTCAAAAATTACATTCTCTGGTGTGTTTAGCCTCAATGATTTATATGCATTAATTAAGAGATGGCATGGTAAGCATAATTTTGATCCTATTGAAAAAGAACATGCTGAGGTTCAGCGTGGTGAGGGTAAGGATTATTTTCTAAAATTTGAATCTGAGCGTGATGAGGATGATTATCGCGAGTCTGTTATGGAGATTACGATTCGTGGTGAGGATTTGGTTCCTGTTAAAAGAAAAGACCAACGTTTGTATGAGGGTAAGATTACGGTAAGTGTTCGTGCTCTTCTTCGTCGTGATATTAAGAACAAATGGAGAGACTCTTTTTGGATGCATTTTATGCGTTCAATATGGGATAAGTGGGGTATATCTCCTGAGTATAAGAAATATCATGAGGAATTGTCCCAAGAAGCTAAGGATTTAGTAGCTGAGATTAAATCATTTTTTGATGTTGAGAAGCATAAATGAAGTGGTTGAGATTTTTTGGGATTGCGGGCATTATTGTTATTCTTGATCAAACACTAAAATTTCTTGTACGGACCTATGAGCCTGATGGAAAATTTATTACTTTTACATGGAATTCCGGTGCTGCTTTTGGTATTTTTCAAGAGTATGCATTTATTCTAGGGATTATTGGTATTATTGTTGCGGGTGTTCTTATCTATGCAATGCGTTCTGTTCAAGAATCTGATATTCTTCGCCAAGTTGCTTTTGGAGTATTTCTTGGTGGTATTATAGGGAATGCTATTGATAGGATAGTATTTGGTGCTGTTGTGGATTTTGTAAACTTAAGGATCTGGCCTGTGTTTAATCTTGCTGATAGTTGTGCTGTTCTTGGTGTTATTGGTCTCTTATATGTAGAATTTAAGAAGAAATAATTATGCTCTTCTCTTAGAGATTAATCTTCCAACGTATGCGATAACAAAGAGTCCTATAACAAATACTCCTAGGTAGATGAAGTCTAAGTAGAGTGCACTAAGTGGCGCATTGAAGAGTAAGATTTGTTTTACCATATTTTCTGCTAAGATGAAGGGATTAAAGTTTACTATTTCTCTAAATGGTGATGGTAATGATTCTATGGGTAATACGGTGTTTGAGAATAAGAGGAGTATTGTTGCGACAGCTATTGATCCTAATATTGATGTTTCTTCTGTTCTGAATACATATCCTATTGCCATTCCTAGGAAGATGAAGACTGTTGCTACAATGACAAGAGTGAGGAGTAATGGCCAGATGTTAATAAGGAGGTTATCTCTAAAGTATAATGCAGCAACTAAGAGTACGAGGAGTTGTAAGATAACGAGGATAACGGTAGTGAGGTATGTTCCTAAAATGTAGAGGAAGTCTCCTGTTGGGTTGATGAAGTTTCTGAAGAATGCTTTGCTATTTTTTTCTTTCATAACAACAGTGCTACTTAAGAGGATACTAATGAACATAACAACTAAGACTAAGAGTGTTGGGAAGAGGAAGCTTAAGTGAGTGTTTTCTTTTGATAAGGGTTGAACATCTGATTTGATGGGTTCTACAATAATTCCTGCATCAGTGACTTCAATACCTTGAATTTCTGATTTAGTGTTTTTGAGTTGGTCTCTGAGTTGTGTGAGAGAACTGCTTGCTCCTGATACTGTTGTTTTTACATTTCCTATGTCTTGTGTGCTCTTTTGTGTTTGTTCTTTTGCATCTTTGAATTGTCCTTCAATGAGGAAGAAGTCTTTTTCAAGATCGTCTACAGCAACGGTTATTTTTCCAAAGCTCTTATTTTCTTTTAATTCGTAGTAGGCTATAGCATCTCGTATTCCTGTAAAGTTGTAGTCTTCCATGTTGAATTCTAAATCAAGAGAGTTGAGAGTATCTTGTGCTTCGTCTAGGCGTAATGCACTGTCTGAGTTTAAGGATATAAGTGAGTTTACGGTTCCTAGGTTTCCATCAATAACGGTTTGTGTGTAATCAAGTACGGTAATAATATCGGAAGTGAATCCCTTACTTAATTCTGCGCTTGTTGTTCTTATTTGTCTATTGACAGCATTTTGTAATACGTATGCTATATTGACTCTTGATTCATCTACATAATACGTTACTTTACTGTCAGGCGATCCTGATTCAAAATGATCTGAAAAGATGATACATACGTGGTATTCTCCGGATCTTACTCCGTTTTGACATTGTTCGGTGTTAGGGAATTCATAAATGTTGTATTGGTCTGTGTCTAATCCTGCGAGCACAGAAGTTGTTAGATTGTTTGGGTTTGGTGTGTAGCTTGCTACTTTCAGACTGTAGAGTGTTGATGTATTGAATGCAAGTCCTACGAGTAGGATTAAGAGTAGTGGCCCAAAGAAAATGATGAGTCCTGAGCTTCGTGAGCGTAAGACAAGTTTGAGATCTTTCTTGATGAGTGCAAAGATTTTTACAAGGATCATTAAGGGGCTTGCTTTTCTGTCTGCGAGTTTGTCTATTTCTTTTTGTGGTATTGGTGCTTTTCCTTTTTCATTACTTTCTTCTATGAGTGAGTCAGCCATGTGTTTATAGGGTTGTTTGATTCCTCCTTTGAGGGAGTCCATAGAAGTTTTTACTTTATCTCGTAAGCTCTTTTGTTCTTGGATGTCGTGAGAGTTATTGATGAATTCTCTATAGGGTTCGAAGAGTCCTGTCATTTCATGCTTCTCCGTTGTTGGGTGAGTGCTTCGAATACTTCTTCGAGTGATGGTTTTCCTAGTGCGAGTTCAATAATTTCTTCGTTTAATTCTCCTGCTTGGGTGAGGATATTTCTTAATAATTTTTCTCCGTTTGGTGTGTAGATGGTGACTTGGTGTGGTTTTGTTACAACACTGCTAATTAATTCTTGGTTGAGTTGTTTGAGTAGTTTTTGATAGTTTCCTGATTTGAGTGTAAAGTGTACTTCTTGATTTTGTGAATAGCTTTCTTTTAATTCAAGGGTGCTTCCTATTTGTACGAATGATCCTTCGTGTAAGATTGCTATTCTGGTACAAATGTCTTCTAATTCTCCGAGTAGGTGTGAGGTGATAATGATGGTTGTTCCCTCTTCTTGGTTTACTCTTGTGATTAATGAGAGCATTTCTTTTCTTAGTGTTGGGTCTAAGTCTTCTGTTGGTTCGTCGAGGATTAATACTGCTGGTTCATGGATTAGTGCGCATGCGAGGTCTAGTCTTCGTTGCATTCCTGTTGAGAGGTTTTGTGCGAGTTTGTCTTGTGCGTCTTCTAGTCCCATAAAGTTAAGTAAGTCTTTCATACGTTGTTCTATTCTCTCGTTTGGCATGTTGTACATTCTTCCAAAGAATCTTAGGTTTTCTTCAACGGTGAGGTTTGGATAATAACTTCCTTCTTGTCTTGCAAAGCCAAATATTTTGTGTACGAGTGTAATATGTTTCCAGTGTTTTCTTTTGTTAAAGACAATATCTCCTGATGTGTGTTTGTAGAATCCTATGAGGATGTTGAGGAGTGTTGTCTTTCCTCCACCGCTTACTCCTATAATTCCAAATATTTCTCCTTGGTAGATTTTGCAAGTAATATCTTTGAGAACAAAGTGTTTACCAAATTTTTTGGTGACGTTTTGTAATTCGAGGAGTGGTGCTGCTGGCATGACTGTCCTGTGGTGTCAGAAAATTCTTGTTAAAGGTTTGTCTTAATTTATGGGTAGTTATAAATCCTTATATAAAGTTTGAAAGATAGATGTTGGAATGGTAGAAGTGAATGTGCTGGTACCAGCCATTATTAGTGTTATTCTTATCTTTGTTGCATTGCACTTTGTTGTAATATTGTTATTTCCTCGTGTTAAAACAATGATTATGGGGTTAACAAAAGATGAGAAGGTTGCAAATGCTATTGTTGCAGCATTATTCTTTATTATCATTGTATATTTAGCAAGTGCACTTATTCCCTTGTTAGAAGCTAGTACGATTCCGTTTGTGTCTTATATTGCTGTGTTCAAGACCCCTGTAGGAATCCTTGTTAAGTTTGTAGAGGTTCTTCAATGGGTTGTTGTTGCAGTTGTTGTCGCATTGGGATTAAAGTAAGATGATAGAAGCTATCATTAAGAGATCTAATTTTAGAGATATGATATTTGTTATTATTGCCTCTCTTGCTATTGTAAGTTTTTGGAGGGGTGTGTGGAATTTATTAGATAAGTTCTTGTTTCCTCAGCATTTTATCTATAGTCAGGTTCTCTCTATCATTATTGGGGTTGCAATCCTTATTATTCTTGCAGAATACAAGTAACAATACGTTTTTATAGGGGGTTTTAGGCGGTTTTGATATAGTTTCAACAACCATGTCTAAGCAGCAACACACGATAGGAGAGGAGTTATCATTTGAGGGTATTGATCCTTTTAGTGGGATGACTAATAGAGTTGAGTTATATCCTGCTCTTCCAAACACAGGGATCGTGTTTGAGACTTCTGAGGGTTATGTTCGTGCATGTTTAGATAATGCGTATGCGAAGCATAGTTCGATAGTATTGCATGGAAGGAGTGGGAGTGCTAAAGTTATCAATGTTGAACATCCTCTTGCAACATTCTTTGCCTATGGTGTTGATAATGTTAGAGCAAAAATAACAAGAAATCCTTCAAGAAGTTTTAGAATGTTAGAGATGTTAGGATTAGCAACGGATATGGTGGTCATGCCTGTTCCTCATGATCGAGAAGTAACACTATGTAAGCTTCTTGATTCTATTGATATTGTTCCTCAAGATGCGTTAAGGAAAACTTGTAGAGTGCAAGGGGATATAATTACTCCAAAATTATCATTTATGCTATCTGATGAAGAAGGTCTAAGAATTAAGGCGACGACGAGGTATCCAACTCCTGGGCAAGAAGAGTTTGAGGCTGAGATTAATCCAACAACGTATCGCTATGAGCTTGCTGCGTCTCGTCCTTTGATTAATTTATTTCCTGCGGGAGTTCCGTATGCTCTTGCAAATTGGGTTACATCGAGGGTTCCTCTGCAACGTCTTAGTCCTATTGCAAGTATTTTTCATCCTTCTTTTGGAATAGGGCATGGAGTTACTGAAGAAACGTTTTTTGTAAATACAACAAATCGTGATCGATGGAGGGCTCAAGAAAGATATTCTGCTGAGATTGCGCGTCACACTATTGTTGATCGTCTCGGAGCTATTGCTTTGCTTGATAGTCGTCTTGAAGGAGTAAGAGTTGAGACTCAATTTAGTAATCATGCAAATGATTTAGCAGTGTTGAAAAGGTATGTAGCGTCAAATCTAAGGTATAAATGATAAGAATATTTATATAGGGATTATTTTGCTTCAACTCGTATGAAAGTAAAGAAAGGTGATTTCATTGAGCTTGATTATGTTGCTCGTGAAAAAGATTCTGGTAGAGTTTTTGATTTAACAAGAGAAGATGTTGCAAAGAAAGAAGAATTATTTAATCCTAAGTTTGAGTATAAACCAATTAAGATTTGTGTTGGTGAGGGTGATGTTCTTCCAGGGCTTGATGAAGCATTAGTTGATCAAGAGGTAGGAAAAGAACTCCATATTGAAATCCCTTCAGAAAAAGCTTTTGGAAAGAAAGATTCTCGGTTAATTCAGTTAATTGGAACAAATAAATTCTTGAAAAGTAAGATTAGACCAGTTCCAGGGTTACAATTAAACATTGACGGACAGGTTGGAACGGTAAAGTCTGTATCTGGTGGTAGAACGCTTATAGATTTTAATCATCCATTAGCAGGAAGAGATATTGTCTATGATGCGACCATAAGGAAGATTCTTTCAACCCCTGAAGAAAAATTACAAGCAATTATTGATTTCCATCTTCGCCAGGGTATTACTACTTCTATTAAGGAAAATGTTGCTCATGTTAATATTTCTACAGAGAAGGGTCTTGAATATCACTTACGTGAGAAGATTTTGAAACTCGTTCCTAACATTAAAGATGTGGTTTTCAAAAGTGATACCAAACAATAATTAAGCTTATAAATTCATGAATCACGGATCATATATTCTGAGGTAAAGAGAGGCACAATGTTACAAAATCAACAACACGAAATTCCACACATGCAAACAAAAACTGCTGCGCAGGTGGATGAAGAGCTCGAACAACTTCTTTCATTACAACGTGCGAAGATTAAAGTTGTTGGTTGTGGTGGTGGTGGAAATAATACTATTCATCGTATGACTGAAGTGGGTATTACAGGTACAGAGACTGTTGCTGTAAATACTGATGCTCAAGATTTATTATACACGAATGCAACTGCTAAGATTTTAATTGGTAAAGAAGTTGCAGGTGGTTTAGGTGCAGGTAGTATTCCTCAAGTTGGTGAAGCTGCTGCTCGTGAGTCTGAATATGAAATTAAGCAACACTTGTCTGGTGCTGATATGGTGTTCATTACGTGTGGTTTAGGTGGTGGAACAGGTACTGGTGCAGCTCCTGTTGTAGCAGAAATCGCAAAAAAGATGGGTGCCTTAACGGTTGCTATTGTTACTGTTCCTTTTGAGATGGAGGGTCATCGACGTTGGGAAAACGCAATGTTAGGTTTGGAAAAATTAGAGCGTACGGTTGATACATTAATTGTTATTCCTAATGATAAACTATTAGAGCTTGCTCCTGATCTTCCTTTGCAAACTGCTTTCAAAGTTGCTGATGAAATTTTAACAAATGCCGTGAAGGGTATTGCTGAATTAGTTACTCGTGCTGGTTTAGTAAATCTTGATTTTGCTGATATCAAAACGGTTATGACTGGTGGTGGAGTTGCTATGATTGGTGTTGGTGAAGCTGATACAGAAAATCGTGCAACAGAAGCTGTTGAAAAGGCTATTTCTAATCCCTTATTAGATGTTGATATTTCTGGTGCGTCTGGTGCATTGATTAATGTTACCGGTGGTCCTGATATGACGTTAGCTGAAGCAAAGAGAGTTGTTGAGGCTGTTTCTGAACGTCTTGATGAGGATGCGCGTATTATTTGGGGCGCTCAAATTAATGATGATCTTGAACATACTATTAGAACATTACTTATTGTTACGGGTGTAAATAGTCCTCAAATCTTTGGTTCTAGTAAGCGTGATAAAACAAAAGCTAAGAAAACTATGGAATCTGAATTAGGTATTGAGTTTGTTAAATAGACTTATATAATTCTACTGTAGCAATGACAACAGAGAGTCCATTAAGAACAAGAGCAAAAAGATTTCTCAAAGATCCTAAAACACAAAGGAAACTTCTTGAAAATTTTGGTGAAAGTACTGCAATGTTATTAGTTTCTACTCCGATCATGGCATGTCTTGAAGATTTATGTATGTCTGAAGATGTTTCTAGAAATGCAAGAGCGTTAGGGTATGCAACAACACTGGGTGGTGCATGGTTGTTAGAGTTAGGAAGGCAAAAGTATCGTGATTGGAAGGGTGTTTCTGATGACACGAATGAAATTGTTCAGCATGATCGTGATCGTAGATTTTATGGTGGAGTGCAAATGATTACGTCAATGATTGTCTATGGTATAGCGGGTGCTAAGAGCGCTCAAGGAGGGTTAGTTGGAGGTGTTGGCAGCACCTTATCGGAATATGCTACGGGTGGAATAAAGGGAAGATTAGTTGATGTGTTCAAGTCTTGTATGACAGGCACTGATCATGAACGTGTTCCGCACTGGTTAAAGCAACAATCACTAACAACAAAACGTGCTCTCGTGGTGGGAAGTTTAGTTGGTTCTTATGCGTTAATGGAAGCTGCATATGCAGTAGTTGATATGATTAAGTAGTAAGTGTTCTTCTTGCAATCGTGCGGTCTTTTTCATGAGTTATGCTAAACTGATGATGAGTAAGGAGTACAAGACCTATTGCATTACAATGTTCTACTTCTGCGAAGATGGTTCTTGCATCAACATCTCTTGCAAGGTGTATTTGTTCTCTTAAGAGTGCTGTTCCTCTATGTTGATGGCGAACTTCTGGAGTTATGTATATTCTTTCTACGCGATAATGTTCTCCTTGTACCCTTCCCATTCCGAATCCTTGTAGTTCTGTAGAATCAACAGTAACCCAAATATCTCCACCATTCCCTAGAAAACGAGAGAGTGTTTGTGATACAGCGTCAGGAGTTATCTCTCCTCTCAGAGATTCAAGATAATCGGCCTGTACTAGGGGTATAAGAAGGGTAATATCTCTCTTGTCCGCAGTTCTTACTTTGTAGCCTATCATGCCAAGAGTATATACCGAAGCATTTATAAATCCAAGTTTAGGCTTTTCAGGACATGAGCAATATTATTGAGCGGCTCAAAGGATTTCTATCACAATCCAAAAGAGTCTTCCAGATCACGAAAAAGCCATCTCGTCAAGAGTATATGGCTATTGTAAAAGTCACAGGACTAGGTATTATTATCATAGGTCTTGTTGGACTGGTTATTAAAGTTGTAGCACAAATGGTATTATAATAATGGAATCACAAATATTTGCATTGAAAACCACGGCAAATCGTGAAGATCAAGTCGTTGATTTTGTAGCAGCAAATGCTATGAAAAGAAAAATTGAAGTCTATGCTATTATTCGTCCTCATGGTTTACGAGGATATGTTTTCTTGGAAGCTTCATCTCGTCAGGAAGCTGAAGAATCTTTCAAAGGTGTTCCCTACGCTCGAGGTTTACTTCCTCGCCCTGTTAATTTTGATGATATTAAGCACATGTTAGAGCAAGGTAAGAAAGAAGTTACCATGCAGAGAGGAGATATTGTTGAAATTATTTCAGGTCCTTTCAAGCGTGACAAAGCTAAGATTACTCGTATTGATGAACAGAAGGAAGAAGTTGTTGTAGAGATTTTAGAAGCTGCTGTTCCTATTCCTGTTACCGTAAGCATGGATGCTGTGAAAGTTATTCGTCGTGAAGATGCTGAAGAATCTGATGATTCTGATGAATAGTTATGTTCATGAATAAACTTGGAAAGCTCAGGGAATCTGATAAAGAAATAATTCTTGGAACTATTAATATCTTTAAAGAAAATAAACTCGGTATTGGTATTCATGGCACATCCTTATGGAATCCAAAGTATAAAGATGTAGATATGTTAGCTGTTTCAAAAACAAATAATGTTCAAGACTTTGATAAAGCGCTTAAAGAATTATTAAAACAATACAAAGGTAAAATTTTAGAACAAAAAGGAGACTCTACTATAGGCTTAGACTATGATATTAAAATCGGAAAGCTTATAGTTCATTTATCCTTTGTTATACTACAATGAAACTTAATACGAAAGCTCCAACATTTTCTCTTCCAGATTCAAATGGAAAGAATGTTTCTTTACAAGATTTTTTAGGTAAGTATGTTGTAGTATACTTCTATCCTAAAGACATGACTTCTGGTTGTACGCAAGAGGGTATTGATTTTACGAAAGCTCTTCCTCAATTTACTAAATTAAATACAGTAATTATTGGTATTTCTCCTGATTCTCCTGCAAGTCATTTAAAGTTTATTGCAAAACAAAATCTTAAGCACATATTATTAGCAGATGAGCAGAAGAAAGTTCTTGAAAAGTATGGTGTGTGGAAAGAAAAGTCTATGTATGGTAGAAAGTACATGGGTGTTGTTAGGTCTACTTTCTTAATTGATCCTAAGGGTACTTTAGTATTTGCTTGGGAAAAAGTCTCTGTTCCTAATCATGTAGATGATGTTCTTAAGAAGATTAAAGAGTTTTAACCAAATCAGAGCAAACAGCTATGGGCCGCACCAGTTTTTAAGGCCAAAACCTTTATAAAACCAAATTTCAGGCTCTATCCGTATGGCAAAGAAAGAAGTTGTCGAAGCACTGGTCGAAGGCGGTAAGGCGTCAGCAGGACCTCCAATAGGGAGTTCTCTTGGTCCAATGGGGGTTAATATTGGACAAGTAGTTGCTGAGATTAATAAGAAGACTGATGTATTCAAAGGAATGAAGGTTCCTGTTAAAATTATTATTAACAAAGATACGAAAGAGTTTACGATTGAGATTGGTACTCCTCCTACATCTGCATTAATTATCAAAGAATTAGGGTTACAAGGTGGTTCTGGTATTCCAAATAAATTAAAGATTGGAAATTTATCCATGGAACAAGCTGTTAAGATTGCTATTATGAAACAAGATTCTTTATACGCAAATAATATGCGTGGTGCTGTAAAAAATGTATTAGGTTCATGTCAAGCTATGGGTGTTGTTATTGAAGGTAAAAATTCAAATGAATTAACTGCTGATATTGATGCAGGTAAGTATGATAATATTATTATGAAGCAAGTTACAGAAATGCCTTCTCAAAAGAAGCAAGTTCTTGCTGATCAACTTGTTGAAGTTCAAAAACGTTATGCTCCTGATTTAGAAAGAATGAAAGCTGCTAAGGAAGCACTCGCTGCTGCACAAGAAGCGAAGAAAGCCGCAGCAGCTGGAGCCAAGAAGGAAGATGGCGCAGCTACACCAGCAGCAACAGCAGCCCCTGCGAAGGGAGCACCAGCTAAAGCCGCACCGGCTAAGAAATAGTTTTCTTTTAGCAGCTGGTCTAACAGGATTAGTAACAGTTGCTTCTAGATTCATAACTATCGATGAGCCGTGGAATTGTAGTGTAGCTGAAATAAATTCTTTAGGGGTGATTATTGATGCTACGCAAGTTGATGGTGATGGTTTTGTTTCTTATTTTCGCATGAGTGATGAACAAATCCCTGACATGATAATAAGGGATAAGATATCTAAAGATGATGCAAGGAGAATTGCATATTCATGTTATGAAAAGCTTCTCCCTCAAATTGAAGCTGCTGTAGAAAATTATTGCAGTGAATATAACACAGATAAGAGTATTTAGCTTATAAAAAATGAAATCTCGTAAACCTGTTATTGTTGGAGTTCTTTCTCTAGCAAGTTTACTAGCAGGTTGTTCCACATCAGATGAGTGGTCTTGTAGAGTTCTTAAAGAAAATGAAGCAGGCGTTGCTATTGAGGTTAAGCATGAAAATCCTTCATATCATTTTACATATATTCGCACACGAACACTCGAAGGTACTGTGATGGAAATTGTAGGTGGAGACACTTCAAAACCTAAAGAGGTTCCTCCTAGAGAGATAGCTCTTGCAGCAGGACAGCAATGCTATGTTCATTTTGTTGAGGCTTATGTAAAGAAAAGAACTATCTGATGTTATTGTGGTGTGAAGTCGTCTAGGGTTTTACCAAGGTCTTCGTCTTTCTTGATAGTTCCGCGACTCTTCAAGAATTCTTTTGTTAAAATGTAGAATATTAATGCTAAGCTTCTCTTTCCTTTGTTGTTTGCTGGTACTACTAGATCAATGTTGTTTGATTCATTGTTGGTATCACAGATTGCAATGATAGGGATTCCTAGTTTTACTGCGTCGTTGATTGCGTTCTTGTCAGGCCATGGGTCTACAACTAACATCAATTTTGCTTCAGTGAATGTTTCTAGTTCTGGGTTGGTTAAGATTCCTGGTGGGTATCTTCCTATGATAGTTCTAATGCCGGTCATTTTTGAGAAGAGTTTTGCTGATTTGTGTCCATTCTCTCTTCTGCAGACAACGAGAATGTCTTGTGGTTCGAATTGTGATAAGTAGTTAGAGGCTAGTGCTAATCGTTCGTTGATTTTTTGAACGTTTAATACGGAGAGTCCGTCTGGGCGTACTTTGTATATAAAAGGAGCCATATATTTAGTTCTAAACTTTGTTCCAATATGGATTCCTACTTTAAGATATTGGTCCAGTGGGACGAGTAGGTTTTCTTCTTCGCTCATAGGGGTTGCTCGGGAAAATTGGGTATATAAAGGTTATTGTTGCTCAATAGGCAAAATTACCAATATTTATAACGCTCTTCTGGCTTATAGCTATAACAAACAAAAGGGGTTAAACAATGGCATATGTTGATGGTTTTTTATTAGTGGTTCCTAAGACCAAGTTAGGGGCGTATCGGAGTATGGCTCAGCAAGCTGGTAAGGTTTGGAAGAAGTATGGCGCATTAGAATATTTTGAATGTGTTGGTGATGACGTGAATCCTAAACATGCTTCAATTAAGTTTCCTCAAACAGTAAAAGCGAAAAAAGATGAGTTAGTGATATTCTCATTTATTGTATTCAAATCTCGTCAGCATCGTGATCAAGTCAATGCTAAAGTAATGAAAGATCCTCTTATGACAAATCCAAAAAATAAAGATAAGCCAATGCCTTTTGATATGAAGCGTATGGCCTATGGTGGTTTCAAAACTATTGTAGAATATTAATTTTTTTACATTTGTTTTTCTAAAATGGAAAGAAAGAACTCATTCAGATTCTTGTGCTAGATTTTCATCTTTCAGTTCCAACGACAAACCATGGTGTATCAGACCATCCCTTTCTAGAATGAAGGTATAGTGTTGGTAAGTGTGGTAGGACAGATTTTAGTCGTGCATCAGCAAAAGCGTGAAATATAAAATCTTGAAATTCTTTCTCTAACATTTTCTTTTCAAGATCTCTCATTATGTAATATTTTTGGGCGGCTTCTTTTGAATGTAATCTTGTATTTCGATTTTTTGCATTTTTTTCAATCATTTCGTGATGCTCTACTTTCGGCCACCAATTTAGAGGTTTTCTCCTATAAATGGTGTCAATCTTATCAAAGCTAATGTTATATTTTTCCCAGAGAGAATCAAGGTACAAGAATTTAAATCCATATTTTTTAAATAAGTTTCCAATGTCCCTTGTGTACGAATCTATTATAGTTTTTTCAACACCATTGTGTATACCGTGTTGAGTTGCAAAAATAAAAGTAAACTCTATGCCCTGTTTGTGAACTTTTATCACTTCGTTGTTTAAATGCTTAAGGAATTCACATGAAGCAACATCAGCCCAATTACGTTTGTCTTTCAGACCAACACCCCAAAAACCAACAAGTTTTATAGGCTGGTCTCTAGTAATAAACTTCTCAAGTTTGTCCATGAGTTCCTTTCGAAGAAGAGGTTCATCACGAGAGTAATATTTTTTTGTAAGAATATTATATACTTTCAAACTAATTGACATTCAAACTCCTTACATTTGTTTTTCTATTTGTTCTAATGCGAGTATCTTTGCTCTTCGTTCTTTTCCATGTATCCCTAGTTTAATGTAGGGAATTTCCCATGCTACTGCTAGATGGCTGATCATAGGATCGAGTGTTTCTCCTGATCGGTGTGACATGATGGGTGTTATTCCCTGTGATTTACAATAGTCTACTACTTGTTTTGCTTTGACGACGCTTCCTATTTGGTTTGGTTTGATAATGACTGCTTTGAGTACATGTTTGTATTGTCGTACTAGATCAAGGTTGGTGCAGGTTACATCGTCTCCGCATACCATGGTATTCAATATTTTTCCGTATCCATCTCCATCATCTTCATATAATGGATCTTCTACATATTTCAAGGAGTATTCTTGGATTAAATGATTAACATAGCCTATTTGTCCTTCTCGTGATAATGATTTCTTTTCTTCTTTTCGTGAGTAATGTCTATAGTGGTATTCTTCTTTGTTGTAGAATGATGTTGCTGCAATGTCTAATCCGAGGTCTATTTTGATTCCTAGTTCTTTTCCTGTTTTGAGGGTGAGATCTTTTAAATAATCAAGTATTGCAATGCTACTTTCGTTAACAAGGAATGCTCCTTCGTAGGTGAGGGGTGTTGTTGAATACTTTTTCTGAACTGCTCTCCAGAGTAATTCATTTGTTAATGCATTTTCTTTGAAAGTTTTTGCGTTGGGTATTAAGAGGAATTCTTGGAAGTCTGCTCCTTTCTTGGGAGAATGAGCTCCTCCTCCAATTACATTGCCTAAGGGTATGGGTAATTTTTTTGCGAAGGGATTAAGTGATTTCCATACGGGTTCTTTCTCTGCTAATGCTCGTATGCATGCGTATTGCAATGCTAATACTCCGTTTCCTCCAATGTCTTGGGTGTATGCTTCTAAGTTTGATAAATCATTAAATGAGTCTATTGCGAAGAATGAGAAATCTTTTTTGTTCAGAAAGTTTATTGCTCCTGTTATTCCTTTCTTGGGGAGAGGTGCTATTTCATGTACCCCTGTTGATGTTCCTTGTGGTACGCTTGCTGTATATTTTTTGTTGATAGTGAGAGAAATAGTGGGTTTCTTATTGTCAGCGATGACTTTTTCTGCGTGTACTGACGTAATTCTCACGGTAGTGTTCAAAATATATAGGAATATTTAAGTCTTCGGATTCAAAACTTATATCCGCCATCAACAATAACAGTGCTTTTGTTAACGTAACTTGCATCATCTGATGCTAAAAATGCCGCTACTGCTGCTATTTCTTCTGGTTTTCCTATTCTTCTTACAAAGATCTTTTGTTTTTCTTCTCGAAGAACTGCTTTTGGCACAGTTTTGTTAATATCGGTATCAACCCATCCGGGAGCGATAGTATTTACTCTAATATATGGAGCAAATTCTGCTGCCAGGGCGTTTGTTAACATAATAGTTCCTGCTTTTGTTGTATCGTAGTCTATTGATTCCGCTTGCATACTAAAAATTCCATTTGTTGAGGAGATATTAATGATATTTCCTGATTTTTGTTTAAGCATGTGTGGAGCAACGTGTTTGATACAAAGAGCTTGTCCTAAGAGATTGACTTCGAATGTTCTTTTCCATTGTTCTACAGTTTTTTTAAAGAAGGGTATATCATAAACAATTGCGGCATTATTAACTAATATGTCTATTCTTCCAAATTTCTTGATAGATTCTTCTACCATCTTTTTAACTTCTTTTTCTTGAGAAACATCACATCTAATTGCTATTGCTTCGCCTTTATTTTTTCTGATAAGGTCAATAACTTCTCTTGCGTATTTTTCTGATTGGTTATAATTAACAATAACTTTTGCTCCTTCTTGTGCAAAGCGTAATGCAGTTGCTCTTCCTATGCCTCTGCTTGCTCCTGTAATAAGTGCAACTTTTCCTTTGAGGTTCATAAGATTATAAATATAAAAGTTTATTTAAGGATTACTAACCAGTAATTATGTGATGTTCTTTGAGATTATAAAAATTGATGTAACAGCTAAATATATTACTCAATTCAAAAGTATCGTACACACACTACAGAGGTTCCTGCATATTCAATTTTATGAATGTGGGACGCTTGCGCAGTTCTTAAGGCAGTGTGATGGGAAAGTAACCCCCCAAGTGTGATAGTAACTTTTCCATCTTCTTTTGCTGCAAGATCAATGAGAGTCAAACCTTCTAACGCAGCATCAGGGCATTCACCATAAACGATTTTATCTTCATAACGAAACATAATCCCCAGGGTATTACTTGCACTCTGTGAGTAACCTCTGCCTCTTACTTCATTGATTGTTGTAGAAGTGCTAATATTGCTCGCCTGAACTGAAACAGGCCCTGTTAAGTCTGCACCCCTCGCTTCAGGAGCCAATCCTCCAAGTCCTAAAGCTAGGATAGTTGCTGGTAGTCGATTTCTCATAACTAAATATTGGTATTTCAACTATTTAAAGGTTTCTAAATTAACTACTTAAAAGTAACAAAAAATTAAGCCACTTGCTGTTTAGGCAAGGGTCTTCTGATAGTAATAGGGATAACTTCTTGATCAAATTCCATTCGTGCAATAGTTATCGGATTGTACTTGAGCTTTTCAAGATCATCATCGTTCAAATTAAGAAGGAGTGGTGCTCCCATCGCAATTTGTAATGCTCTTGCTCCAACAATTCGTGCTTTTTCATAGATGGTGTATTTAATCATTTTTTAGCCTCCAGTGCTTTGGCAAGGACACTTCGTTTTTTCAACGCGAGTGCTACCATGTCATTTACTTCTGCTACGGTTAATGATGATTGTCCACCTTTCTGTAAGGCACAGATGGTTTTTTCATCTACGGATGCTATGGTTAATCGTGCATCTGCTTCTGCTTCTTCATCAGTGTTTGGATCGACGAGTATTTTATCTCCGATCTTGAACAGGGTGATGCTGATAGGTGTTTTTTCTACAGGCAGTTTCTTGTTTGTTTTTTCGTATGTAACAAGATTTGTTTTTTCATCATACACAGGATAGACTGCATCTTTTAATGCTGCCATTGCTGCGAGTGATGCTGCGTCGAAGAGGTTTCCATCATCGTTGATTGGGTAGATGTCAATAAAGATCATCCATATTTTTTCTCCAGGTATGATGCAGAGTTTCTTAAAGTCTATTGCTTTACTTTCTCTGATTCCTCTATCTACGACTCTTGAGAGTTCGATAGAGTCAATTCCTGGTGGTCCTGCTTCGAATTCAGGTGATGATAAAGGCAATAATTCTGCGTTTACCATGATGCTTCCTTCTTCTGGTCTGTCAGCGTATGGTTTGTCAATAGCAAGTTTTACTCCTGCTACTACTTCGGTGTCTCCGATTTTTACTCGTGCACTTCCTTCTGCGCTCTTTGCTGAGACTCCGTATTCAATAGTTATGGGTCTGTATGCGTCGAATGCTCTTCCGTCTACGCGTATTCCGTTTTGGAGTTTCTTTCGGATAAATCCTTCAATATTGAGACTCATTGTTGATACCTCTCGTGGAGTGCGTTCTTTTGTACTTCATGTACTTTTAGGCATGCATCTCTTGCTTTCTTTAGTGCTTCTTGAAGTTGTGCTTGAGGTATTACTCCGTCAAGTTGTAAGAGAGTAATTTTTCCATCTCGTGCAGTCATTGCTACGGGGATGTCTACTGCTCCTCCTTCAAAATCTTCTTCTGTTTTGTCTAGGTCGATAACTACTTTGTCTCCGACCATTCCTACTGATACTGCTGCGACCATGTCTTTCATTTTTAGTCCTGCGTCTGCGAGTGCCATTGCTGCTGCAGTGATTCCTGCGCATCGTGTTCCTGCATCTGTTTGGATTAATTCTATGAAGACGTCTACGACAGCGTTTGGATATTCTTTCAAATCAAGAACTGATTCTAGTGCGTTTGCAATTACTAAGTTGAGTTCTTTACTTCTTCTGCTTTGTCCAGGTTTTACTCTGTCTCCAGATCCTGAGAATGCCATCATGTTGTAATTAACTCGTAATTGTCCTTGGCTTGGTGTTCTCATATGAACAGGGTGTAATGCTCTTGGTCCGTAGACTGCTGCGTATGCAATAGTTTTTCCGATTTTGAACATTGCGCTTCCGTCTGCTCGTTTGATAATTCCGACTTTTGCTTCCATTGGGCGGAGATCGTCGAATTTTCTTCCGTCTGCTCGTTTTGTGTAACTCATTGGAAATTCTCCTCTTGAGTGCTATTGTCAACTTGGTTGTCAACATGGCTACTTGGTGCTGGGCCCATTCCGAGTTTTTGTCTTTCTGCATCTAAGTATTCTTTGATACGGTCAGTTAGTCCTTCGGTGTGTGCTTCTTTGTCGATGACTGCAATTGCTTTGATTGCTAAGTCTTCGTTGTTTTGTGCTTCTCCTGCTATCCAGATAAGTCCGTTTTGTCCGACGCTTATTCTGCATCCAGTTAAGTCTTTGATTAACGTTATCATACTACCTTGTTTTCCAATGACTCTTGGAACTTTTGCAGGTGTTATGGTAATGATTCTTCCGTTGACTAGTTTTCTTAGTCCCGGTCCTTTCATTGTTAGATCAATTGCTTTGCTCTTTGTTACGTTGATGATTTTTGTCATGACAACGTCTCCAAAGTTGAAGTATTGTGTTAAGTCATCTCCTCGTTCGATGAAGTCTGATGTTGCTTCTTTCAAACTGAGTTGTGCTTCGTATGCGTATCCTATGTCTACGCTCCATGAAGAGAAGTTTACGTTAGTGATTTTTCCAATAACAAAATCTCCTTCTTTAGGGATGTATCTTCCACTTAATGGTATGATTTTTACTAATCTTCCGCTTAAGCTTATAATTCCGAGTTGGTTTGCAAAAATTTTGTCTCCATCTCGATAGGTTCCTTGTGCAGGGAGGTAGTCCATACCTTCTGCTAGTTCTTGTCCAGGTATAACAACCTGTTTTTCTTCTATGAGTAATCCCATATTATTTTTATTCTCCTTGTTTGATTATTTCGATTGCGACGTTTCCGCGCGTTAACTTGTTGAGTTGATTTTCAAGTTCTTCTTGTAGTCCTGCTGGAAGTTCGAGTTGTGCAATGAGGCTTCCTCTATTGTTCCATTGTTCTTTCATGAGTTTTCCGTATCCTTTGAGGATGTGGAAGCTCTGTGTTGCATGTTGTGCAGGGATCATGATTTCTAGTATTCTTGTTTCAAATTTGATGGGAAGGATAACTCTGAGTTTTTTGATAACTGCTGGGAGTTGTTCTTCTGCACTTTTGAATTCGTCTACAGAAATTCTTGATTGTTCTATTGCGTTTGCAATTCTTGTTGGTGGGTGTGGTGTGTTTGTTTGTGGGTTGATTGCGTTTCTTTGTATTAATGTGATGAGTTGTTTTTTCTTTTGTTCTCGTAGTTTTTGTTTGTGTTCTGTTGTGAGTTGTATTTCTCCGTGTCTAATGATTGCTTCTGCTATTTTTTTAGGATCGATAGTTCCAAAAACAATTTTCAAATCACTTTCTGGTGCGTGTGTTGCTCCTCGTACGCTAGAAAAAATATTTTTTGTTGCAAGTGCTTTTGTTACATCTTGTAGTCTTCCATGTCGAAATGCGATTGCGTTTTCACAATCGACTAATATTTCGAAATGTTTTTTTCCTTTGATTAAGCGTGCGATGACTGCTTTGTTGACGTCTACCATGTTAGTTTGCTTTTGGCTTGCTTATTTTTTTTGTTGTTGCGTCTACGACTGCAATGTCTATTTTTTCTGGGTCGTAGTCTTTTGCAAGTACTTTTTTGAGTGCAGCAAGTCCCATTTTGACCCCTTCTGATGTGGTCATGTTGTCTTTGTATGATTTTTCGAGCATTTCTCGTAATTCTGTCTCTGCTTCTCCAATTGCTGTTGCTTTGTATCCGAAGAAGATTCCTGTTGGGTCTGTGAGGTAGAGTTCTGGATTGTTTCCGTTCATTCCTGCGAATAAGATGCTTACTCCGAATGGTCGTGCTCCGCCTACTTGTGTGTAGAATTGTTTCATGTCGCATATTTCTTTGACGATGCTGAGAATATCAACAGGTGAATCGTATGTTACTCTGTGTTGTTGTGCGACGAGTTGTGCTCTTTCTATTAATACTCTTGCGTCTGAGAGCATTCCTGATGCGGTTGCTACGATGTGTTCGTCTACTTCTGAGATTTTTTCTACGGTTTTTGGAATTATTAATTTTTCAATGATTCTTTTTTCTGCAATAACGACTACTCCGTCTTTACAAACGATTCCTATGGCGTTTGTTCCTTGCCGGACTGTTTTTTTTGCATATTCTACTTGTAGAAGTCTTCCGTCGGGACTGAACATTGCTGATGTTCGATCATATCCCATCATTTGATGTTGTACTGGTTGCATTATGTATTCCTCCTTTTGATCGCCTTTCGTGCTTTCGTAAGTATTCCTGATGTAATAATGGGCTGTATGTGTGTAGGGTTTTTATTGATTTGGGTAATGAGGGAGAGTCCAACGATGGTGTGTGGTGTATAAATATGATTTACTCTGATGATTCCGGTGGTTTGTGTTTCGGGGAGGAGTTGTATTCCTGCGTCTGCGTAGGTGTTTTCTCCTAAAAAGTGTAATAATTCTTGGTGTATAGTGCTGGTAACGTCTTGCTGACTAACAGAATTTTGACTTTTTACAGTATATGCGATATACCGTTTCTTTTCTCTAAGTGTTGGTTGTAAGCCTTTGATTGACATGAAGAATATGCTTCCTCGTTATTTCTCTCGTACAAGGTTTTGACCCGTCTGAGCTTTATAAATCTATCGTAGAGGCTCTTTTTCGCTGTTCTTTGGGGGCTGCAGTGAGCACTTTAAGAAGGCCAGCGTTCATCAACCCAATAAATAGTCCATTCCAGCCTGCTGAATACTGGTGTGTAACGTATTCTACTCCAACGCCTAGCGCTCCAAGAATAATGCCTGTTTTGCCAAGAGTATAGTTGAGACGTGCTATATATCCTGCTACTGCCTGATCTTCTTCATGAGTGGGATAATAAGGTTCTATAAAGGTTACTTCAATGTCTATGTCTTCGTTTGCCATTCTTATACCTTAATAGCTTCCTATAATAATGTTACCACTAAGAGTAGTTACAAAAGAAAGCTTTATAAGGCCCCATCTCACCACCAACCGCTAGTAAATCAGAGGTCCCCAGAAACGGCGCCAAAGTCCCCCCTTATATAACACGAAAATGCAGGAGCCAAAAACCACATGATTGTCCAAGAAGAATTTTTGAAAAAATTAAGGACAGCCTTTGATCTCAATATTTATGAGGTTAAAATCTGGACTGCACTACTCTCTCGAGGCCTCGCAACGGCTGGAGAATTATCAGATATTAGTAATGTACCACGATCAAGAAGTTATGACGTTTTAGAATCATTAGAAAAGAAGGGTTTTGTTATCATGAAACTCGGTAAACCCATTAGGTATATTGCGGTTCCGCCAGAAGAAATTCTTAAGCGTGTGAAGAGGTTAATCAACATGCAAGCTGAAGAACAAATCAAATCCTATGAAAACATTAAGGATAGTAAATTATTTTCTGAACTTGAATTATTATACAAGCAAGGTATTGAACATATCGAACCATCAAATCTTTCAGGAGCAATCCGTGGAAGAGATGCAATCTACAATCATATGGAATCTCTCATGAGTAAAGCAGAGAAGACTGTTGTTATTGCTACAAGTGCTGATGGACTTGCAAGAAAGGTTGCAAATTTTATGGATACATTCAAGAAATTAAAAACGCAGAATGTTAAAATTAAAATTTTAGCACCAAACACAAAAGAAGCTAAACTCGCTGCTAAAGAATTGAAAGGTAATGCTGAAGTTCGCTTCGTTTCCGAAATGGCAGGACGTTTTGTTATTGTCGATGGAAAAGAAGTTATTTTCATGCTTGCAAGCGATCAAGATGTTCATGAAAGTTATGATGTTGGTGTTTGGGTGAATACTCCATTCTTTGCATCAGCTCTAGAAAACATGTTCTTACTTGGTTGGAATAAGGCAGTTAAGGAATAAACATGAGACAGGGTATCCGTATTGAAGAGAGAGTTAGTTATGATATTCCTCTCGGAAATGTAGAATTATCCTATGATGCTACGAATAACGTTAGTCCTGATGGAAGAACCTACTCAAGCGTAGAAGTTATTATTAGCGACGATTCACCAAGAGATGTAGGGAGACTTTCTGTTTCATTTAAAGGCGATGATGTAATAGCATATCGAGTGCATAAGAGAAGTGAAGTGTTATGCTATGTAGCAGGAGTTGCCTCAGACCGCACTGTTCCTCAAGAGATAAGACAAAGAGTAAAAGATGTAGGACAATATCTTGATGAAGAAGCATCACGAAGTCTATCTGCTACAGTAAGAGAGCGAAAGAAAAGAGAAGCACGAGAAAAAGTTAGACATCAGCGAATACAAAGATCAGATGGATCTGGTAATCGAATTCGATTGAACTAGAGAGAGTAATAACAATGACAACACCAAAATTTGAGATAGGAGAAATTCACTACGATTTTGATTTAGGTAAAAACTATCACCTTCTCTATGATCGTGGTATTACAGAACCAAATGTTAACGAAGATGGCAGAATTGTAATCGGAATATTTCAACCAGATGAGCTATCAGCTACAACTGATGTAGCAGCTATACGTTACGAAATTAAAAATGGTCAGATTATTAGATACGATGTATATAACAGAAGAAAAATTGACGACGCTTTGGTTGCTATTGTTACTCAATCAAAGCTTCCAAGAAGTATAATAGCAGAAATGGAACACGCAAGAACTCTAACTAGCGACCATTTTGCACGAAGCACTGTAGCAACATTACGAGAAAGAAGAAAAAGAGAAGCACGAGAAAAAGTTAGAGAAAGAATCGAATCAGTAGCATAAACAGCAACGACGGAGAGTAATGACAATGACAACAATACCAGCAACATTCCTAAACCCCGGACAAGAATATGTTTTCGGAACACCAGAAGGAACTGCCCAAATAGTATATTGGACAAATATCGATGGAGTTCACACACTAGGAGTTCATCATGTTTTAGGAGATTCAGAAGGAACTATACGAATAGAAATCCATAATGGATCAATTCTTGGAAAAATAGAAGCAAGAACTTCAATGTATGACAGGCCTCATCCTTTAACACATATAGAAGGAGATCATCCAACGCTAAAAGAGCTCATTGTTAAAGCAGAAGAACAAGGCAACATGCCGAATCATATTCGTAACAACTTAGCAGCAATCAGAGCACAACTTTAACATGGCAAACACATGGACAAAATATGATCAAGGATATAGGTTTGTAGACGGAGCGCTACGTTATGATGTGTGCACACATGTTGATGGAGCTACTGAGGGTAGCTTAAAAGTAACCGTGACTATAGGTACAAACCCAGTAGATATTTATTACCGTGAAGAAGGAGCAACTCATTCTATTCAGTTGATAGGTGATGAAGCACTTGTAGCAGAACACCTTCCAAAAATGAGAGTTATTCCTGGACTTCCAGACGCACTTGTAGATAAGCTTTTAGAAATCGAACGCGCAGAATTAGAGTGATGTCTAAATGTGGTGTAGAAGCGACGGAATTTCTGCATATTTTTTAACAGTGCATAGAGGAAGTTTACAAATATATGGTGTAATTCATGAGTCTAGAACTTATGTCCCTGATAAACCAACAGTAAGAGATCGCTTGCCTGTTGAGGATTTTGCAAAAATGGTAAATATTGAGTATCAAAAGGGTTTTAAATCTTCAAGAATAAGAAAAAAGGAAGGAGAATAATATGTGCGGTTGGGAAAATGTCGGAGCAGCATGGGATAATGACCGTGAAGTGTACAAGAGACAAACCTACCAATCTCAGCGTTCTTATCAATAATCTAATCAAGTAAATTTATATACTTTCATCATTCTTGCTTCCTTTTATGGATACGTACGAGCTATCTTCACAATTGCATCTTCTTGAGCGTAAAGTTCTTCCAAAAATAGCTAATAATGATTCTCTTCAGTCTTTAATTAAAAAAACAAGTTTACAAGAGGTTGAAGTTTCTCGTGCATTGCAATGGTTAGAGCAAAAGAAGCTCATTGTGTTAGATTCAAACATTGAAGAAAGAATTGAGTTAGGAAAGAATGGTAAGAGCTATGCAAAAGAATTACTTCCTGAACATCGTTTCTTGTTAGCGATAAAATCTGGTAAAAAGTCTCTTCCTGAAGTTCAAAAGGCAGCTAAATTAGAGTCTGAAGAATTAAATATTTCTCTAGGATTATTAAAAAGAAAAGCAGCTATTAATTTTGACCAGGGTAAATTATCTCTAACAGATGCTGGTGAATTATTATCAAAGAAAGATTGGCCTGAAGAACTTTTTTTAAAAAAACTTCCAAAATTAAAGAAAGAACTTTCCAATGATGATAAGAAAATTTTTGATGAATTGCTTCGTCGTAAAGAAGTGCTCTTCGTAGTTGAAGAAAAGTCTATCAGTGCTACCTTAACAGAGTTAGGTAAAACTATTCAAAAGATGAAGTTAGATACGAATATTGCTAATAAGATTACTCCTGAAATGTTAAGAACGGGTTCTTGGAAGAATCAATCATTCCGCCCCTATCAAGTTAAGGATCCTGTTGCTCCATTATATCCTGGTAAGCAACATTTCGTGAATCAGTCTATTCAGTACGCAAGAAGAATTTGGTTAGATATGGGTTTCAAAGAAATGTCTGGTAATATGGTTCAAACAACGTTCTGGGATTTAGATGCATTATTTGTTCCTCAGGATCATCCTGCAAGAACGATGCAAGATACATTCTATTTGGAACATCCGAAAACGGGTAAGCTTCCTGATAAAAAATTAGTTGATGCCGTAAGAGCTGCGCATGAGCATGGTGGTAAAACAGGAAGTAAAGGCTGGCAGTACAAGTGGGATGAAAAAGAATCTATGAAGAATTTATTACGTACGCATACGACAGTATTATCTGCAAGAACACTAGCTTCTTTAAAGAAAGAGGATTTACCAGCAAAATTCTTTTCCGTGGGGAGATGTTTTAGGAATGAGACATTAGATTGGAAGCATTTATTCGAGTTTAATCAAACGGATGGTATTGTTGCTGATGAGAATGCTAATTTTAGACACTTATTAGGATACTTAAAACAATTTATGAAGAAGATGGGGTATGATAAGATTAGGTTTAGACCTGCATATTTCCCTTACACAGAACCAAGTGTTGAATTTGATGTCTATCATCCTACGCGTAAACAATGGGTGGAGTTAGGTGGAGCGGGTATGTTCCGTCCTGAGGTTGTTACAACGTTATTAGGTAAAGATATTCCTGTACTCGCATGGGGTCCTGGCTTTGATCGCATTATGACTGAATATTATGCAATTACTGATTTGCGTGATTTATACAAGAATGATATTAAGCAACTTCGTGAGATGAAGTTGTGGGTGAAATAAAATGCCTACCGTAACCTTAAACAGAGTTGAGTTTGAAAAATTAGTGGGTAAGAAATTGCCTTTAGAAACGTTGAAAGATCGTATTAGTATGTTGGGTACTGATTTAGAAGAGGTTACAACTTCTGAGATTATTGTTGAAGTATTCCCTAATCGTCCTGATATGTTATCTGAGCAAGGTTTTGCAAGAGCGTTCTCTAGCTTTATTGGTGTTAAGAAGGGTTTGCGAAAGTATGATATTAAAAAATCAGGTATGAAAGTCATAGTGGATTCTTCGGTTACAATGCGTCCGTATACGGCATGTGCTATTGTTAAGAATTTGAAATTTACTGATGAGCGTATTCGTGAATTGATGCAGGTGCAAGAAAAACTAGCAGTTACGCATGGAAGGAATAGAAAGAAGTCTGCGTATGGTGTGTATCCTCTTGAGCATATTCATTTCCCTATCAAATATGTTGCTAAAGATCCTAAAAAAATAAAGTTCAAACCGTTAGGTTTTGATAAAGAAATACTTGCTTCTGAGGTTACAGAACTTCATCCTAAAGGTAAGGCTTACAAAGAATTAACAAGAGATTGGAAGGAATATCCTTTCTTTATTGATGCTAAAAATAATGTTCTATGTATGCTTCCTTTTACAAATTCTGAGGACACAGGTAAAGTTGAAGTGTCTACGAAAGAGGTATTTGTTGAGTGTACAGGAACGGACAGTGATAATGTTTCTACTGCATTAAACATGCTCACAACAGTATTAGCTGATATGGGTGGTCAAATTTATAGTGTTGATGTGCAGTATGGTTCTAAGGTTGTTACAACTCCTCATTTAATTCCTACAAAGATGAAGTTAGATACTTCTTATTATAATAAGTTATTAGGATTAAAATTATCTGATAAAGAAGCCTCTGAATATTTGAAACGAATGGGGTATGGTGTTGAGGGTAAGAATGTGTTAGTTCCTGCCTATAGGGCTGATATTTTGCATCAGGTTGATTTAGCCGAGGATATTGCTATTGCCTATGGGTATGAAAATTTTAATGCTGAAATCCCAAGTGTTGCAACGATTGCTGAGGAGAATCCTTTGGATGTGTTCAAACAAAAGATTATGTCTGTGCTTATGGGTATGGGTTGTTTGGAAACAAGCACGTATAATATCGTGAATGAAATTACTCATAATGGTAAGATTCCTATGAATGCTAAATTTGTGCGTATTGCCAATGCGATTAGTGCTGAGTACAATGTTATGCGTGTGCATATGCTGCCTTCATTATTAGAAGTTCTGGGTAATAATACGCATTATGAATACCCTCAAAGATTAGCTGAGATTGGTACTGTTTTTGCTCATGATCCTTCTCAAGAGATGGGTGTGAGAGAGTCTCAAAGTTTAGCTGTTGTTTCAGCTCATAGTGATGCTTCTTTTACAGAGGGTAAGCAAATACTTGATATGGTGATGAAATTACTTACTATACCCTATTCTATTGAACCTTTAGAGCATGAAGCGTTCATGAAGGGGAGAGCTGGCAAGATCATGATGAATAATAAGCAAGTAGGTATGATTGGTGAGATTCATCCTCAGGTTTTAACAGAGTTTAAAATGGAAGTTCCTATTGTTGCGTTTGAAGTGAATGTTTCTGAGCTAAAATCTATAAAGAACGTTTGAGAAGTTTTTTATTTTGTTTTTTTCGAATTCTATTCCTTCTTTCTTGAGAAGTTCCATTTTCTTTTTTGGTCCATGTGCAAATCCACCTATTTTTCCAGTACTTGGTAAAACTCGGTGACACGGCACAATAGGAGCGTGAGGGTTCTTATTGAGAGCGTTTCCGACAGCTTGATACGCTTTTGTATTCAATGCGTGAGCGATCTCTCTGTAGGTAGATACTTTTCCTTTGGGTATTTTTTTTGTTAATTCCCAAACTTTTTCGTTAAAACTTAATATTTGTTTAGCCATTGTGTTATTTCTTTAATAACTTCTTTATCTCTTAAGAGTGTTGTTCCATGATTTTTTGTGTCATAGGTAAGAAAGTGATTTTTGTTTTTTAGTTGTTCTTTCATTAATGCAAGGGTATCGTGGCTGTAGGAGTCTTGACTTCCGGCAATAACAAGTGTTGGTATTTTGATATGTTCAAGATCTTTTTCTATGGATAGTCCTCGATATTTTATTCCTGGTGATAATAATACTGTTGAAGTAATAGGGTGTTCCATGCTAAACTTAAGTGCTAAGTTTGCTCCAATACTTGCTCCAATGATGACGATGTCTGATATTCCTTTGCTTTTGAAGAAGGTGTATGCTGCTTCGGTGTCATGGATCATTGCTGAGAATTCTTGTTCGTGAAAGTCTTCCCAGTTGAGTGCTGATTGTCCATGCCCTCTTAGATCTAATGCTAATACATGATATTTTTCTGGGATACTATCAATGAATGTCTTCCATGCTTCTTTTGATGAAGTAAATTGATGAAGTAAAATAATTGCTTTCTTATCTTTTCCAGGTGTATAAAATCCTGTGAGTGTAACATTGTCAGTGGTAGAAAGTTTAACTAATTCTTGATTCCTCATGGATTCTTAACAATCAATGCTTCTTTTAAGGGTTCTGGTCTCCGTAAGAGTTATATAGGTTGATTTTTCCTCTAAAAGTATGCCTTCGTACAATCTTGAATTAGAAAAAGCAATTGCTGTTGTGAAGAAAGAGAAGGCTAAAACTGTTGTTATTCAGTTACCTTCAGGGCTAAAACCTAAAGCTACAGAGATTGCTTCTCGTATTCATGAAGAAACAAATGCTGATGTGCTTATTTGGATGGAGGGAACGTTTGGTGCGTGCGATATTCCTGACATTCCTGCTGATGTATTAATTCATTGGGGTCATTCTCCTTGGTTAAAAACTGAGAAATCTTTGAGTGAAGAATGAGAATAGTAATTGCCGGTGGTCCGTATTGTGGAAAAACAACATTGGTTGGTGCATTAAAAGATGCAGGGTTCGAAGTTATTAGCGAAGCCGCGCTTGCAGTTATTAGCGAAGAACAAGAAAATGGAAATATGACTCCATGGCAAGGTAGAGCGCATTTCCAAAAAAAGATTCTTGAGTTGCAGGTTCATCAGTTCAATCAGACTCATGAAAGTGTTTTAGTTTTTGATCGTGGTATTCCTGATGGTATTGCGTATTATTATCTTGATGGTTTATCACCTCCTGATGAAGCATTGCATGCAGCAAAGAAATATACGTATGATGTAATCCTTATCCCAGAGCTCCTTGATGAATATATCCCAGGTGTTACACGCGGAGAGACTCTAGAAGAGAGGGAGCGTGTTCATAAGTTTATTAAAAAATCGTATGAGGATTTAGGATATAACCCTATTATTATTCCAAAAGGCTCTGTCCAGGAAAGAGTTTTATTTGTTAAAAAAGTTATTAAGAATCTTGAATTCAAGAAGTAAGCAATTCTATATCATCAACGTGTTTTTGTGCTTTTTCAAATTTCTTTTGGAAATCTTGATAGAATGCAATAAGTTTTTCTCCAGCAATATCTTTTAGTTCTTTACTTAGCATTTTTCCACTTGAATAATCATCATATATTTGTTGTAATTCTCGATCATCTTCTACTAAATGTTGTTTCATTAATTCAAAGACCATGTCTTTCTCTATAATTGCTCCTTTCTTTCTTTGTTCTTCTAGGGTTTCTCTTCCACCTGTTACTGCTTTTCGTAATTTTTTAAGTGCTTTTTCAGGATCTTCTGGTATTGAGAGCATTGATTCTGGTTTTGATTTGCTCATTTTCATGTCTCCATCTAAACTTGGAACAAATTTCAAATAGAGGCTGCTTAACAAATTATATTTTTTATCTCTTCTAATATAATCTCTTGCTAATCGTAAGTGTGGTGCTTGATCATAGCCTACAGGTATGATTCCTGGCATTTTTTTCTTGAGTTGTGGATAGAGCATGTCTCCAATTTGTGTTGATGCTGCTAAGATTCGTGAGGGGTCTGCAATTCCATATACTGCTTTGAACTCATTTAGAGTTATTCTTCGTGCTGCATCGAATGCAATATGTTGAACGCTCATGTTTTGCGATTGGAAATAGAATTTTGTTTTTTTAGGGTCTAGTCCTAATGCAATGTATGCAGGAATGTAGAATTTCATTGCCCTTGTCTTTGCTTCTTCTAAACTGATTCCTCTTGTTGTTAGTGCTTCTAAGTCTGCAATGAGGATATATGTTTCTGCTCCGTGTTCTTGGAAGTATGCGAGGTTTTCGATAACACTCTTTGTTCCAAAGTGGATTGTGTCTGCTGTTGGCATGATTCCTGTTAGAGAATAGTAGGGTTTCTTGTTCTTAATTGCGTCAGCAATAGGAACTAAATCTTGTGATGCTACTACAATCCCTCTTCTCATTAATCTATTGGGATCAGGTAGTTCTTTTCCTGTAAAGTGAGCAAGTCCGAATTCAGTAATAAGTTTCTGATAATCTTTTGGAAGTTCTGCTCCCCATGGATCAAGAATCATGCTCTTAGAAATTTGTGTTTCCTTTTAAGGATTTCGTGCGATGTAGACAGGTTTTTCTTTAGCATGTTCTAGAGTAGCATAGAATGTTCCTACTAAGTCTCTTGATTCTTTAGGAACTTTTTCAAGAGATCTTGTGGTAGCATAGCGATCTCCCCATTTTGGTCCTCCATTCCATGCAACTAATGCAGGTACTAAGTCTCTGCCATAGCGTTCATTGAATAAATAATCAAAATACGCTATTCCTGTTGGAAGGTTATGTTCTGCTTTGTAGGGATTAAATTGTCGAGGAAGTTTAAAGCCATTTTTTCGTGCATACATTCCCCATTCTCCTGTAAAGTATGCATTAATGGTTGGAGGGTGTAATTGTAATATCCCTTGTGCTCCAACAGGGGATTGTGCTTTAGGTCTAAATCCTGATTCTATTCCTGCTAAGATTTTGATATGGTCTGGATTAACTCTGAATTTGCTACTGTATTCAGCAATTAAATGGTCATATGTAGTATTGCTTACATCTATCGGGGTATATTTTCCTGAACGAAGGAGTCCTTCTACTTCTGGTGGTAATGCATCTCTTGAAGGGGGTTCTTGTTGTGGTGGTTCTCGATAAATGTGTTGTGGATATTGTTCAGATGGTAGTTCTAACTCTAGAGAGTATGGTGTTTCAAGACGTAATTCTAGTGGTTGATCTCTCGGTGAAACGTGAACTCCAGGAGCGCATTCAGCTAGCAGTGTTAACGCCAATGAGCCTAATGCGGAGAACGCTATTTTTCGTTTGCGAGAGAGGTAACTGTAGTTGCTGTGGTTCATGTTCGTCCTCGTCGTTGTCGCTGTTCATTGTATGGCCTGTCTCCTTCTGACCCTTTTTAAAGCTTATGAATGAATCTTCTAGTATTACAAAAAATAAGTAAGAAAAGTTATGGTTCGCATTGTGATTGACAATCATTTAAGGTATCGAAGGGAACATTTCCTTTACATCCGCCCCAACTAAATTCTTTACAAGTATTTGTGGATGAATCAAAATAATATTTTTCTATGGATGCTTTGCATGGTCCTGCATCGGGTAGTAGAGTACAGGGTGATGGTTCACATGCATTTTTGCATTCTTCTAAAGTTTCAAATGGAACGACGCCTTGGCATCCTCCCCAGGTAAATTCTTTACAACTCTGGCTTCGTTCATGAAAGAAATATCTTGGAAATGCTGCTTTGCAAGGTCCTTGTTGTGGTGTTAATTCGCATCGATAATCATGTGCTTTTGCGGGTATAACATGTACTTGCCCCTGTAATTGTTCTTGAGATTCAAGAGGAGTTTGAGAACATGCCGTTAAGAGTAATAATCCTATGATAAGAGGGGATATGTAGTTCATAAAACTCGCGCAAGAGTATTCTCCTTAAAAGAGTTGTGAATAGGAATACTGAGAAACAATAAAGTGACAGCACTAGATTACTAACCCTTAACTACACTCATTTTTCCAGATGTTGACATTAAGTTCAATGGAGCATAACCGCGGAAAGTATGAATATCGCTACCAAAATCCCAATTGTTTGTATGATCAGTGCGCGCAGTAACATGATCAACTCCACCACCAATCTGTGCGAGACCAGCTATTCCTGCACCTCGTGTTACACCCATTGTTAAGCTTCTAGTGCCACCACTTAGATCAAGCCGAGAATGATGATATGTGTGAAGATCACGTACTGGTGGTTTAGAAACTTCAACAACAGCTAATCCTAAAGAGCCTAAAAATGGATTATCTAGTTCTGTAGAGCCTTTGCTTCTTGCAAGAACAGGACGTCTCATATAGATAGGAGTTTCTCTCGCAGTTTTGTTAAGATCTTTTGCAAATGCTCTTACATATCTCATTTGAGATTCAAAAAGTATTTGAGCACGTAAGTCTGGATCATACTCAGAGGAGTTTAACAATGCTCCTTCCGCATTGGTCATCTGAGCTCTCAACAGTCTTGCTGCAGCAGCACTCAAAAAGCTTGCTTTTTCAGCTCTTTCATCAATTCCACTTGCATAAGAAACATCTTTTTCTTGATCAGAGACCACTACACTATTCGCAAAAAATCTATTTAGTTTTATATCCTCACCAGGTCTAAGATAGATTTTTTCAGGCTCCATAAAAGTTACGGGTAATGCTGATGTTGCAAACCCGTTAGACCATATACCTAAACGAGAAATTCGAAACGGAATACCATTTATAGTGGGCATAATCATGTATGCTTTATCAGGTGTTGTATTTTTTATATTAATGATAAGTTGAGAATCTTCAGGTAATAACAGTGTTGGATATGCAGATCTATCTCCAGGCAATCCATTGTAGAATACTTTGCCATCTACTTCTATTTTTTTAGAGCTTGCCTCTACGTTAATAGGTGTAACAAAAGATCCTGTACCTGCTTCATTAGATAAGACTCTTAATTCTAAACCTTCAACTTTCAATGTAGTTCCATCAATTGTTGGGATCAGAATGCCTTGTTTTATGGTATCATAAAAGTCTCGATCAGAAAGTCCAGAGAGTGCTCCTACTGACGCAGCTCCTTCAGCAACTGCTGCTTTATTTTCAGGAATAGGAATTCTTGTAAAATAATCACTGAATATGCTCATCCAAGGAAGGTATGTTACATGCGAAGAAAAATGAGTATGCTCTGTGTGTAACATACCTGCAAGCATGTTTCTTATTTGTACATCACGTTGAACTCTTTCTAAACTTGAGTCCATAAACCCTTGATGAGATGTTAACTGTAATACTTCATCAAGGAGTCTTTTTTCAGTAACCATTCCATGAAATGCTTCAAAGTTTTCTCTTGTGCGAAGAAATCTATCATTCAAAGAGAGTACTTCTCCTCTAGTAAGTTCTCGGGGTTCTTGTAAGGTGTAGAATCCCAATGCTGAACCATCAGGTGTTACTAATTTTGAAGGTGTTCTCATAGTATTTTGAGGTTTTTAATTCACTTATAAATCTTGCTACAACTTTAAAGTAGGAACGCCGAGAGAGGGATTTGAACCCTCACATCCTTGCGGAAACAAGCTCTCGAGATAATTTTTCCAGGCTTGCGCAATACCGGGTTATGCGATCTCGGCAAATAGAGAATTATCTTCTAGAACTTTGTTTAAAAGAGTTATGGAGAAATTTATTCGTGTAATTGTATAGAAATTTGTACGCCTTCAGGAATAGGAACTCTCATGATAAGACGTAATGCTCTTTCATCTACACCTAATTCAATAAGTCGTTTATGAATTCTCATTTCGAAGTTGTCCCATGTTGCTTTTCCATCACCGCAGGGGCTTTTTCTTGTAGTTAATTTAAGTCTCTTAGTTGGTAGAGGAATAGGTCCGTGGAGTTTTACTTTTGTCTTATCTGCAATATCAACAATAGAGTGTGTGAGCTCGTTAAGGAGGTCTATATTGTTACTTGCGAGGTTTATTCTTGCTTTTTGCATGAGAAACCTTCAATTTGAGGGGTTTTTAAAGGTTACGTCAGAGAGAAGGGGTTTGTAATACCCTTATTTTATCCATGTATAATCTCTAGCGCACGCTCTCTTAAGTGAAATGTCCCTCTCTGAAAAACCCCTGCGAGAGGCACGATGAGTTCTTGTTCAAGAAGTATTTGTTGGGTACCATTGCAGATTTTTGTATAGTGTGCTTCTTCATATGCCACAGGGAGTAATAATTGGTGATCTCTCCAGGAGCGTATGCGGTCAGGGGTCATAAAAGTTATACCGAGATAGTAGCAGTTGTTCTGTGAGCTTCCATCTATTTGGATTGCATTATCGGAAAGGGCTGAAGGTCTCGCTGTGGAGGGTATGTTTATGTAGAGTAACTTTTGACGATTAGTAATATTGCCTTGGGTAGTGACTGTTTCTTCGCCACTTCTAAGTTCTATCGAAAGTGAATGAGATGATAATACACGATAATTTATCCTAAATTGTTTTCGAAGTCTAATAGTTTCTGCTATGTGCTCAAGGTTCATCTTATTCTCCTTCGTGATATGTGTCGTAAGTGTGATGCTAAGTTGAGAATTTCGAGTCTTGCTTGCATAAGATCTGGAGAGACTGGCACTACTACTCCTTCTCTTTCATCTACTAATTTTTCTTCGTATCTTACTTGATCAGGGATTATAGGAACATTGAGATAGAATCCTCTTCCTATTCCGGTTGTTACATTAGATTGAACTTCAAATCTATACGGAGCAGAAGCATTTCCCCTATGGAATTCTTCATGAGACACACCTAATTTTAGAAAAAATCCTCCTTCGAGAAGAGCAAGACGCCCACGAACAAGAGGTGTTTCATTTTGGATAATAGATATTTGTAAATCTATGAAAGGAGGACTGACAGAATTATAGATAAGTTCAGCATACTTACCTTGTTTCATATATGATGCCAATTCTTTTAATGAAGGAGAAATAATATTCATTTTCTTATCCTAGATGGAACTACAAGATTTGTAATAACAAGATCTCCATGAGTAGGAGTATCCGCACATACTACTAATTGTTCTCTTCTTCCATGGCCTCCTGGATGGTAGGCAACTTTATCAGAAAGAAGAGGAGCTCTTAAAATTGTGGAGAACTGTGTTGTGATAATATTTCCATGTTTAACTGAAGACTTATAGTTTAATGAAAAAACATAACGTCCATTTTCTTGATCTAATGAAATCTCAAAATTTTGTGGTGTAACTCCAAATTCAACATGTTGAGGATCTTGACGTAATAATTGAAAAAAGCGAAAATACCATTCTGTGTTAGTATAATTTCTTCTATAAGTTTGTCCAAGACGAATTAATGATGCTAGATCAAGTAAAGTTTCTCCGACGAAATCGCTCATTTCGCACCTTTAAATTCAGTTATGATGAGCGTTCCTGGAACATAGGGTGCTGTTGTTGGAATGGTAAGGCGTGATCCTTCTAAGGTGGCATTATGATAATCAATAGGAACGCACATAGAAAAATGGGGGTTATCAAGAATACATGAGTTTATACTTGCAAATTCTAAAAAGTATAATCCACAGCTAGGTTCAGCTTCTAAATAGCACTTTCGAAGGTGATCTAACTTAAAAACTTCAGTTCTATGACTAACAGGGATGTCTGCTAAGATCCTAATACTAAACACTGCAGGAGGTTCAAGTTCATATTTAACACTAAATTGTTCTCTTCCTCTAATACGTTCAGCAAGTTGAGCAATTGATAAGTATTTCTCCATCAGAACTCCTTATTCACGGTTATTCCGCCAGCGATCTTGTCTTTGAATACTTCTGGGAAGTTATCGAAAGGATCTGTTCCTAAGAATTTCAATGCTGGTGTTATGGTAAAGTTTCCAAGAGTTATTGGTAAACTGAGATCTATTGATCCATGTGAGAACCCACTTGATTTTGTAAAATAGTGATTGTTATATCCAACGGTTGCGCTTCCTCTTGCACTAATAGTATCTGTTAATGGATAGGTCTTTCCGAGAGTTGCTGAGACATATCCTCCTTTTCCACTTGCATCTCCAAAGATTTTTGCTCCATACAAACTAATATCTACAGGTAACGTTGTAGTTGAAAGTGTTAATCCTACTTCTTGTGCATCGGGTAATTGTAATCCTGGAAACGTAAAGTATCCTCCATAGAGTTGTGTGTGTATTCCTGCATAATCTCCAAGTTCAACTCGCGCAGTAAAATCGAATTCATTTACGTTTTCTCTTTTCAGGTCATAATCAAACCATGCTCCAAGTGCTAGTGGGTTTTTTGTTATGTCTAATGATCCTTGTACAACTGGGTTATCAACAACCGTAAATCCAGTTCCTGCTACTTGACCTGAATGTAGTGCAATGCTAGCATTTGCTTTCAACTCTTCTGCTCTTGCAGTACCAAGTAATGCGAGAAGTGTTGTTCCTATTGCTAAGGTATGGCGTAGTCGTTTCACGATCATTCCGCTTTCTCCCAATCGAACAAGCATGTGCTGTTGCAAATCTCTCTCTTTCTTGATGCTATTCCGCTTGCAATACTTAAAACGCCTAGAGCAGCTGCAGCAAGTCCAGAACTTTGATAACGATTAGATATATCATTAAAGCGAATAGTTTCCTGTTTTTGTCTTGAATATTCAGGCAGAGAAGTTATAGCATCAATCTCATGAGCTAAACCTTCTCTTCTAGTACTGTGTTCTTGAACAGCAGCAATGAGAGTGCGATCTCCAATTACTGATGTGTCCCGTTCTGGAGACTCTACGTATTGTTTAAGAGTAGAACGTAATCTATAATCAGCAGAGTATTGCTGTGCTGTAAGAGCTCCGACTTGGCGCGGAAGGGGTACTTCGAGTCCTTTGGTAAAGGTTTCTTGTGCTTTATATGTTGAAAAGAACCCTCCAGCAAGTAGTGCTGTTCCTACGATGATTCTTGTTATTGGTTTTCGTAAATAATTTCTCATTTTTCTCCAAGAACTATTTTTGGTGGAGTAGTTTCTATCTTGTAGGGAACAAGTTTTGGCGTTTTATCACATGTGTCAGTGTCCAAGCATTTAACTTCTGGAGTTACTTGGTATACATCAGGATTTGGTATATACACAAGCGCGTATTCTCTATCGTCAACTCTTAATATTGTTTCTTTCTCTCCATTATTATTTCCATCTTTGACTAAAATTTCCAAATGTCCTGGATGAACAAAATCTTTTTCAGCTTCAGAAAAAATTACTGGAATGCGTTTATGGTGAAATGAATTGTAAAACGTTGCAAACCCAATTCCAATTAAAGCACCAACAGCAAGAGCTATTCGTTCTCTCTTCTGAACATCCCAGAGAGTATAAGTTTTAATGTGCTCTACCATAATAAAATTAAAAAGAATCTGAGTTTCCTCAGAAATTCTTTTGTATGAATCCTCCAAAGCGATAATCTTCTTTGAATTTTCCTTTTGGTGTTGTTTGGATTGCATCTATTGCTGGTCCTGCAAAGATTCCGTAACCAACATCAAGTCCTACGCGTATTCTTTCTTCTGCAGATGCAAAAGGTTTTGATCCTTCAGTGTTCCATGAAGTGAGACTTTCGAATCGTGTTACGACATCTCTTCCATAGACACTGTCTTTTCTATCAATGTTAAGCACGGTGTTAAATGGATGTCTCTCTCCTGTTGCAGTGATGTTTGGAAAGAAGAGTACATTTCCTATTGACCCTGCTTGTCCTGCGTAAGTGAGCCCGACATTTAAGTAGGGTCGAGTGTTAGTTGCGCTATTTGCTTCTACAGTAAATAAGAGTCCATGCCCTAAGTCAGTGTTTACATCTACGAATGCTCCGTATGCACTTTTTCCATCGTATGGGGAGTGTACTCGCGCTCTCATGAATGCATCTAGTTTTACAGGGCTTTCTGTTGGAGTGAGAGAAAATCCGTGTCGCACATCAACGGTTGTTCTATCATCCATTGCATCTACTCTGAAAACTCCTGCTTGTGTTCCTGTTGCTAAAGCTCCTACAAGTCCGAGTCCTGCTACTGCTGTTCGTAATTTCTGTCGAAGAGTCATTTTGTTGTCACCTTTGAGTTGTTAATACTAATCCAGGAGCCAATTCAAAGCTTAAACTTTATCATTAAACTATATATACTAATTTAAACCTATAAACTTTTAAGAAATCTTTATATACTCTCGAGAGCGTCAAAATTCTATGAAAAGACGCCTTGTGCAGCAGGGAACCTCTACCTTAATGGTAAGCCTGCCTGCAAAATGGACTAAGAAGCATTCCTTAACAAAGGGCTCAGAAGTAGACATATCAGAACTAAATGAAACATTACAAATTGCTATAGAATCTTCAACTCAAAAGAAAAGTACAGAACTTACTCTTACTTCAAATTTAGAATCTGCAATTAGAATTTTTATTACAGGGGTCTATAGGAAGGGTTATGATAAAATCAAAGTTAATTTTTCAAACGAAGAACAATTCAAGCAAGTGAGCACGATAGTTAAAACAAGATTAATAGGTTTTGATATTACAAAAAAAGAAAAGAATTATTGCATTATTGAAAATATAACAGAACCTTCAGGAGATCAGTTCGAAAACATTTTACAAAAAGTATTCTTAAACATTCATAGTTTATTTGATACAACAGAAAAAAGAATTTCTGGAGAAAAAGAAGTTGAAAGTTTTGAAGAGATCGAAGAAAGAATTCAAAAGTATGATAATTTTTGTAGGAGGATTATTATCAAAAGCGGGATTTCAATAAACCATCCTGAATTCCTGTGGTCGTTCTTAACCGTGCTCATTCATGGGCAAAGAGAGTTATATCATTTAAATAAAAACATGAAACAAGTAAAAGTTTCTGAGAAAACAAGAGAGTTTTTTAAAGAAGTAAAGAGTATGTTCGAATTGATAGAGAAAGCATACAAAGAAAAAAATACTTCATTATTAGAAAAGAGTCATGATTTAGAGAAAAAAATCATTTATAATCATGGCTACAAATTATTACAAGAATCACCAAAAGAAGAACAGATTATTATTTATCATTTAATGAGCACAGCAAGAACCTTATATTTGTGTAATAGTCCTCTACTTGGCATTCTTCTCATGTGAATATTTTTCTATGTCTTTTCTTCTCTCTATAAGTTGATCAGAAAAATCTCTTCCGGGAATGCTAAACTCCCAGAAGTACGTTGGTGGCGTTGCTGTTGGATTGTAGGGTTTTTTTTCTACAGGAACAAAAGTGTAGCCTAAAGGCCGCTCATCTTTCCCTGAATAACTAATAAGTTGTAGAATAGCAGGAGAAGAAGGATCTCTCATAGTACCGGGAAGATCTAGTCCTCCAGAAGGGCTCGTATCAAAAAGTTGAGAAGTACGGGGAGAGTGTTTACATACTCCAAATAATCTCGTATATGAAAGTTCTGGTGCTCTAACAACAAGATGTGTTTCAGCTTTAGGAACATAACGAAGAGTTTGGGGTATTTGATGTAAGTATGAAGTCATTAAGTAATCAGGAAAACCACTTAAGGAGATTGCTCTCGGCACAACAAGTTCAGATTCAGGGATATCACCAACAACGAGAGGGATACGCTTTCTTACTAATACTTTTCCAGGTTGTTTGAAGTCATAACGTTCATTGAGTTTTTTCTCCCATGCAGTTGTTCCATTTTTTGTGGGGGCATAGAGTTCTACAGCAAGATAATGAAAACCAGGAGCAATATCTGAAGGGATAGATAAGTCTACTTGCCCAGCAGGGTTATACCCTTCATAACCATATCCTCTTGCTTCATCAAATTCACGGACGTCAACAAAGAGTTCTTTTCCTTCATATCCTTCAATGTAGACTTTTCCAGGGAATGTCAAGTATTCTCTAGGGAGTCCATCACGAAGTCCAACTCCCTCCCTTCCAAAGACACTTCCATCTATTCTGTTGCCTGGTTCTACTTTTAAGATAGGTTCACTTGGATAGATTACCATCTTGCCTCGAGATCCACTATAGAGGCTAAGATCAACATCAACAACGTTACTGCTAATTTCGAAACCTTCTCCATTCATTTCTGCACTAACAGGGAGTTTCTTTGCTTGCACTAACTCAGCTCTTAATTGTTCTTGTTGTTTTGTTTGATAGGTATATACTCCAGCAGCTCCTCCCACTAATGTTCCAACAACAGAAGCTGCAGCAGCAAGTTGTTTCCAATGTTCTTTTGCATGCTCAACAATGCTTGGTTTTGTTGCATCATTAAATTCTTCTATAAATTCTTCTAATGATTCAAATCTTTCTTTTTCATCTAGGGTTAATCCTTTTCTAACTAAAGTTCTAATTCTTCTTGGAAGTTTTTTGAGAGATGTTGCTAACGTTTTTTCGTATGCATCATGGTCTATTTTTCCATCATCTAATAATGAGGTTCCATCGCTTGAGCTTAATCTGTGTGAGTCAGGGTCAAAGTCTACAATATAGCTTCCTGTTAATGCATAGTATACATTATGTGCTAGTGCATAAATTTCTGATTGTTCTGTATATGCTCTTTCTTGTCCTGTGAATTCTGCAACTATTAAGGGGTCCATGATAGAGCGAGCGCCAGCTGTGGGTAATGCTTTTTCGTGCAGTTCAGATTTTACTCTTGCATTCGCTAAGTCTGTTACTCGTGTTGGCATTCCTTTTTTCTCTCGTTGTACAAGGATGTTTTTTGCGCTTAAGTCTCTATGAAGAACGTTTTTTGAGTTGAGGTATTGTGCAGCGTCTAATACTTGTCCAAATATTACTCGTACTTCTTTTGGAGTAAGAGGTTTATCTTTTACTACTTCTTCTAAAGTTTGTGATTCGAAGTAGGGCTCTACGGTGGCAATGCTTGATATTCCATGATGTTCTAAATTTCTAAAATCATATACTTGAGTGAGATGGTGTTGTGCTGCTTCTTCCCCTAATTCGATAAGAATTCTTAGGTCGTGTCTTGTAGTATATCCTCTGCCAAAATATCTCTGTGCTCTTGGGCCATGTGCAATAGGCAAGTCTACTTTGATAACTCTAGTTGTCGTCTCATCTCCTAATCCGAATTCTGCTTTGAAGACACTTCGTGTGCCTCCTTCTCTAAAGGGGCGAATGTTTGAATATTGTGGGCTAAATGCTTCTGTTAGTGCTGTTGCTACAGCTTCTTCTAAGTGTACTTCGTGAGTAAGAGGCTCAGTCATCTGACACCTCTTCGAGAACATCGATAGTTACGCGAACAATAGTTTTGGGGCGTAGTTCTGACTGTAGAATTTTAGGAATAACAATAATGTTTTGTTTTCCGTGCTTTGCTATTTTCTTGCGAAGGATGTATTGTCTCTCTGCCATGAGTCATTGTTCGCACCCTTTTTACTGTAATTTTGCTCTATTTTTTATGTATTTTTTCTAGAAGGGCCTATATAAACCTTATGATTTGTAGTCCCTTAATCATAGTAACAAAAGCAAAAGCCTAATAAACAAAAATTTGTTATGCAAAACGATGACCATAGGCCGTAGAACCTTTCTAAAAGCAAGTGCAGGAGTTCTAACATTAGGGCTAGAAGCATTCTTCCCTGAACCCTCTCAAGCAACATCATTTTCAGAGGATTTAAGTCCAAGAAACAGTAAGCGAAGACGTAGATCTGATACCGAACTGATCATTCTTCATACCACAGAAGCTCCTGACGGAAGTTCATTAGCACACATTACACGCTATGGATTAGCAAATTATATGATTTCTCCAAATGGAGGAGTTCATAAGGTTATAGAACAAGATCGTGTTGCAAGGCATGCGGGAAGAAGTATGTGGGATGGTATTTCCAATTTAGATGATCATGCAATAGGAATTGAAGTTGTGGGAGAACATAATAAACCAATTACCACAAGTCAAGAAGGGGCTATAAGAGAATTGCTTACAGATTTACAAAGAAAATATCAGGTTTCTGATGATCATGTATTGCCTCATTCAATGGTTGCTTATGGATCACCAAATAGATGGCATCCCTATTCTCATCGTGGAAGAAAACGTTGTGGAATGTTATTCGGCACAGAAGAAGAAAGAATAAAATTAGGCTTAACTCAAGCTCCAAGATTTGATCCTGATGTGAAAGCAGGAAGATTAAAGGTTGCTGATCCCTATTTGTACAGTGTCTTGTTTGCTTCAGCTCCAGACGCTGAAGTGAGAAAAGTTTCTCAATTAAATCCAACTCCAATTCTTGTAGGAGAGGGTGTTACACCGTGGGGTATTGCTCGTGAGGAATATGATGCGCCTACAACAGTGTACAAATTTCCAGATGGAACAACCAAGCGCGGTAATGAAATTACAGATTGGGATGCAATTCCAAAAAGAACTATTGTACAAACAGATATAGCTGTCCCTAATGTTCCAAGAGAAGACACTCTTGAGGATGTTGAACATTTCAGAACAATTACAGGAAAGGATACAGCGTGGAGTGTTGCAGGAAGGGAATATAATCATGCTACAACAATTTATTTCCTCCCTGATAAACGTATTAGGACAGGGCAGCAAATGGATCATCAGTTCATAACACATCTTCCAAGGGGAACACAAGTATTAACGGGATATGTCTATGGTGGAAAAGTGAAACCTGGAAGAACTGCATATAGTATTGCAGGACAAAAATGGAACGATGCTGCAACATTCTATCATTTACCAGATCATAGAATTGTTTCAGGGGATGATGTTTCTTCAGCAGGAGTTATTCCTGTAGGAACATCAATATTTTTTAGAAATGGAACCGAAAAACCTTAACGTTTCTTCTGGCTAAATAAATGTTTATTCTCAGTTCTAAACCAGAGCATGACTTTTCCAAAAATGATGCTTTCTTTTGCTTTCAAATATGCATATCCGCTTAATGATGCGATTAATGCTCCAAGAGCGTCAACAATTAAGTCTGACATAGTGTCTAATAATCCTGATTTCTGCATATGAAATCCGAATAGTTGATCCATTCCAAATTCAAATATTTCCCATACGGCACCAATTGCTAGTGCAAAACAAAATGCAAATACTGCTATTGTTCCTGGTCGTGCTTCTAATTTCTTTCCTTGGTATAAGACGTATAAAATTAAAAATCCCGCTATTCCAAATCCTAATGCTGATGCTCCATGTAATACTAAGTCCCACCACCAAAATAAGCTATAGTAATTGAGTATTTCTCCCATAAATAATGATGCATAGACAAAGACAACAGTGCAAAACTCGAAGAGTAAGGGAAGTTTAATATTATAACTTTTTTTGAAATAATCGGGTAAGTAAGTTAAAGCAAATGCCAGTATTGCCATGAATGCTGCTAGCCAATTTTCTTTGTAGAGTGCTTCTCCTAAAGCAATAATTAAACTAATTTTAATAATAATTAAGAACAAATAATAGAGTTGTCCAATGTAGCCATGCTCTCTATAGGGAAGTCTATGAAGGAGTCTTCTCATGTTCTTAGAAATTTAAATTGTAAGTATAAAAACGTATGGGCTATGATTAAACAAATGGAACTTGATACTGGTCTATGCGGCGTCCCATAAACGAGACGAGTGATACTGCTCTATCTTGAACGCGATGAGAAGTTTTAAGTTCTAAACTACGAGGGGGTTCAATTCCAGGGAGTTCTCCATGATATTCAAAATAAAAAAAGCCCGCAGCGTTTGGTGCGAATGTGTCTTGTATAATACAAAGAGTTCCTATATCACTTCCATTTAAGTAAACAGCATATCCTGTAAGAAAAGTTTCTTCTGTGCTTGGACAGAAGGTATCAACATTTCTTTCACGTAATTGTGCATAAGAAATTGGTTCTGCTTGAACAGTTCCATGTTTTGAAAGAAAGTCTACAAGTCCGGAAAATGGTGTTGTTGCTATTGCTGTCATGGTCGTTGTTAAAAATATGTATGAAAAAAGAAAATAAGAAGAAAGAAGTAAAATTACTTCTTCACATATTCAATACAGACACCTACAGCTACAGTGCTTCCAGCGTCTCTAATTGCGAATCTTGCCATTGGTGGAATATCTTTTTGTTTTTCGATAACCAATGGTTTGGTAGGTTTGATCTTTACAACAGCTACATCACCATTCTTGATGAAGTCAGGTTTAGGGCCTAATTGTCCTGTTGAAGGATCCATCTTACCTACAAGTTCCGTAATTTGACATGCTACTTGAGCAGTGTGGATGTGGAATACGGGTGTGTATCCAATCGTGATTACTGTTGGATGGTTGATTACTGCGATTTGCGCAGTGAATTCAGCTACAACAGGTGGAACGTTATCAGTGTGTCCGAGTACATCTCCACGTGCTACGTCTTTCTTACCGAATCCTCTAACGTTTAATCCAACGTTATCTCCAGGTTCAGCAAGTGGTACGGTTTCGTGGTGCATTTCAATACTCTTTACTTCTCCAGGTACTCCAACTCCTTCTCTACCAGGGACTGCGATTACTTTGTCTCCTGCTTTGAGGACTCCACATTCAATCTTACCTACAGGTACGACTCCAATTCCTGTGATGTTATAAACATCCTGGATTGGCATTCTGAATGGTAGGTTTGTTGGTTTTTCTGGTTCGTTGAACTTGTCTAATTGTTCAAGTAAAGTTGGTCCTGAATACCATTTCATGTTTTCAGATTTCTTTACGATGTTCTCTCCTTTGAGAGAAGCTACAGGGATGAATGGTACTGCGTCAACTTTGAATCCTGCGGTCTTTAAGAGAGCAGTTACTTCAGTTTTTACGTTGTTGAACTTTGCTTCATCGTATCCAGCCATGTCCATTTTATTTACTAAAACAGCTAATTGACCGATTCCGAATGTCTTACAGAGCCATGCGTGTTCTTTTGTTTGTGCTTTAACTCCTTCAGTTGCAGCGACTACTAAGACACCAATATCTGCTTGGGATGCTCCCGTAATCATGTTTTTGATGAAGTCTTTGTGCCCAGGTGCATCGATTACAGTGTATTCGAACTTTTGGGTTGTGAATTTTCTGTGAGAAAGGTCGATGGTTACTCCACGTTCTCTTTCTTCTTTGAGATTATCCATAACGTAAGCGAACTCGAATCCTGCTTTTCCTAGCTCTTCAGCTTTTTCTCTAAGCTTCTTCATAGTTTGCTCGTCAACGGTTCCACCGTCAAAGAGTAATCTACCAATTGTGGTTGATTTTCCGTGGTCTACGTGACCGACGAATACAATGTTTAAGTGTGGTTTTGCTCTTGCCATCGTAATCTATATTCCTCCAGTATTAGTATAGTTTGATCGTGAGACTATAAGTGAGAAAGGCGAAAACCGGCCTATATAAAGATTTCGTTGATTTTTAATGCCTTTTTCTTGCTTTTTCTGCTATGTCTTGGAGAGTAATAGCCTGATCTATAGCATGATCATAGAGTGTTCTGCATTTCTGAGATGGAGAACTATCTGAAGTAGGGCAAGTACTTCGAAGTTGTTCATAAAGTGTTTGAGCATGTTCGTAGTTACGTTTAGCATGGTCATATCGCTCCCAGCTAAACTCATATCCCCCTCGTTCTTCAGCGAGTCTAGCTTCTTCATTTCTATGGTCAAGAATTGTTCTCCAAAGCATGTCAGTTTCAGTTTCCTGTCTCTGATGAATAGAAATAGTTTGTAAGTAGGCTATTCCCCTTCTACATCCGTATTCGCAAGATCCAAGAAGAAGCATGATTGGTGCTAAAGAAACGATTATTACTTCAGGCCATCCATCATTTCTGGAGATGTTTCTTCCTATATACCATAACAACTTTTTGAATGAATCTGCCATAAGAAAAAAGAGCAAAGACCATATAACTATATTTGTCGTCTTTCTAAGCAACGACAATTTTATATATTCTTTTATCTCAATAAGTTCATGGACCAAAACACTCTCAAAAAGCTTGGATTAACAGATACTGAAATCAAGGTCTACTTATGTCTTCTCAAAAATGGACGTCTTTCAATTAGTATGATCACTCTACAAACTCACCTCAACCGCACAAATTTATACAATGTTATAGAAAGATTAATTGACAAAGGGTTAGTAAGTTATGTTATAGAAGAAAAAAAGAAATATTTCGAAGCTGCAAAACCCACAAGAATTCTTGAGTATTTAGAAGAAAAGAAAATGGAATTAACACAACAAGAAAATTCTATAAATGAGCTCGTAAAGGAATTAAGTGCAATACATCCTAATAAACAAACTATTCTTAATGTAGAAATATTTCGTGGGAATAAAGGAATTAAAACCATTCTTGAAGATGTATTTATCGAATGTAAAAAAGGAGATGAAGTGTTAGCATTTGGTTTTGGTGGGAGTAATTTTGTAAAAATTCTTGGGCTGTATTATCACCACTATATCAAAAAGCATACTCAAGCAGGGCTCAAGTTTCGCGCAATATTTAATGAAGATGAACAAAATGAGGAATACGTAAAAAAGTTAGGAGAAGTAAAAAACACTGCTGCAAAATTTCCTTTCAAAAACTATGAAACTCCAACGCATACAAGGATTTATGGAAATAAAGTTGCAATTATTCTCATGGAAAAAGAGCCAACAGCGATCCTTATTACAGATCCAAAAATAGCAAAAGGCTATCAATACTTCTTTGAATTCTTATGGGCTCATAGCTCCTAACAAGTGGCACTTTGACATTTTATTTTTGTTGTACAATTAGTTCATCTCATATTTGATTATGTAATTTTGTATTCGCTGTATGTTTAAATAAAAGTATACTATCATGTTGATTCAAAGGGTGGTAAAATCGGGGGTTTAATAGTATGACAAATAGAGGTATGCCTGCAGCGCGTATGCTGCTCTGTATGATTATTAGTATAATATTAGTAAGTGTTATTGTTTCTGCTGGAAGTGTCACGATTTATCTTGAAGATCTTGTTAAGTCTGAATTTGGTTCAGATGGAAAATGTGGTAGAAGTTCCTCTCAAAATGGTTGGATTGATCAATGTAATACCATTGCGTTTATAGGCACAGGACCAGGTGGTTGTGCAAAAAGTTCTGTAGTTGATTCAGGTATTGGTGGATGTTATTTCTGGCAACCTGATGGTAATCCTCGTGTTGATGCAACAACAAAAATAAAAATTAATGATGCTCCGAAAGGTGCTTCTGGAAAATTAACGGTTGGTACTGCAAACTTTGGCGGAGGTACGTATCTTCGTGAACAAGTTGAAGTATATGTGAATGGAAAGTTTGTTGGTACTACAAAAGATCCTCTCTGTAATGTTCCTAACTGTGAAAATGCAGGCCCTGTTTTGAGCGAATTCAAAAATATCTCTTTGAAGAGTGGAGTAAATGATATTAGATTTAGGTCTGTAGCAAATGGTGGTTCTGTCTGGGTTGGTGGATACCAAGTTGATTATACTCCAAATGTTTGTACTCCTGGAGATGTTGAAACAAAACCATGCGGTAATTGTGGATATAAAGAAAGAACATGTACTGCTGATGGTCAATGGGGTAAATTCTCTGAGTGTAAAGATCAAGGAGTTTGTGCTCCAGGTCAAGTAGAATCCCAATCTTGTGGTACTGATGAAGGTGTCTGTACCATTGGTTCTGAATCAAGAACGTGTTCTAGTGCTTGTGAATGGTCAGATTTTTCTCAATGTTCAGGTATTCCTCCCTCTAACGAAACCTGTGATGATTTAGATAATGATTGTGACGGTCAAGTTGATGAAGGAACAACAAAGACGTGCATTGATTATAACACTTGTCAACAAGTTGAATTATGTACTGATGAATGTCCTGCTGCTCCAGCAGAAGTTTGCGATCAAAAAGATAATGATTGTGATGGTCAAGTAGATGAAGGAGATGTTTGCGGCCCAACATGTGGTGATGGTGTATGTACAGGTACTGAACAATGTGAATGGGACGGTGCTTCACGCCAACAAAAATTATGTGATGGTAGCCCTATTCCTGAAGGGTATGAATGTGCAGGATGTATGCTCTATGAACTATGTGGTAATGGAAGATTAGATCCTGGTGAAGAATGTGAAATAGGTCAAACTGATACTGATACCTGTGGAACTGATGAAGGTGCATGTACTATTGGAGAGCAAACAAGATCATGTTCTAGTTCCTGTGAATGGAATGATTTTTCACAATGTACAGGTATTCCTCCGTCTGATGAAGTATGCGACCAAATAGATAATGATTGTGACGGCACTATTGATGAAGGTTGTACTCCTCAAGCAGTGTGTGGTAATGGTATCCTTGAAGAAGGAGAGCAATGCGATGATGGTAACACACAAGATGGTGATGGATGTAGTTCAACGTGTGAAGTAGAATATGAATGTAATGAAGATTCTGACTGTGATGATTTAGACAGACAATATTGTAACGAGTCAACTATTACAACAGTTGAAGGTGTTTGTAGAGAACATGTTTGTACTGTAGAAGAAACTCCTATTGAAGATTGTTCTGAACGTAATGGTGTTACAGGACAATGTGGAATTTTAGGATGGTCTTGTTCTGAAGAATTAAATGAAGTTGTGTGTGTTATTACTGAAGTAACTCCTGATGATTCATATTGTGAGAATTACTGTGATGGTGATAGTCTCTATCAAGGAGTTTGTGATCCTCATACGTACTTATGTGATTATGATGTAACAGATTGTACAGACTTAAATGAGAGATACTGTGATGGCACGTCTTATATAAAAGAACGTTATACCTGTGATGATGCAGCATGTCGTCTTAAGGGAACAATCAAAGTAAACTGTGATAATGGTTTATTCTGTGATGGTTCAGAAACATGCCAGGATGGTTATTGTAAGCAAGGAATGCAAGTTGATTGTTCAATAAATAATATTACGGGAATAAGCACTTGTACGAATGTTCCTGACGCAAATAATTATACGTTCGATTATCGCGCATCATTTACTTCTGTATGTAATGAAGCAACAGATTCATGTACCTCAGGAGATCCTTCTATTGAGCATATTTGCAGCGAAGATGTCTGTAATGCGCAGTGTGATGAGGATTATGATTGTGGTCCAACAGAATGTGATCAATTAGATGCATGCCATGGAACTGATTATTATGATTATTCAGACAAACAAAATTCATGTACTTCCTCTTGTGGTTGTGAAATGAATGCCTGTAGTAATCCTACAGTTACTCATAATGATCCGCGTTGTCATGTACAGACGTGCGGTGATGGTGTTGTAGAAGGTTCTGAACAATGTGAAGGGAATCAAACACAAACAATATCATGCGGAACTGACGAAGGTGTCTGCACTATTGGAAACAAAACAAGAAGTTGTAATGCAGCAACGTGTGAATGGAACAATTACGGACAATGTTCTGGAATTCCACCTTCGAACGAAACTTGCGATTATGTAGATAATGATTGTGATGGTCAAACTGATGAGAATGTAACAAGAACATGTATTGATTACAACACGTGCGGAGTAGTTCATATTTGCGCAAGCTCATGCCCAAGTGCTCCTGTAGAAGTCTGTAACCAAGTAGATGATGATTGCGATGGTTATGTAGATGAAGGAAACGTTTGTGAAGCAGTATGTGGTGATGGTGTTGTAGAAGGTTCTGAAGAATGTGAGATTGGTGATTATGAATCAATCTCTTGTGGAACTGATGAAGGCGTTTGTACTATTGGAAATAAGATGCGTTCATGTACAAATGATTGTGAATGGGGTAATTATTCTCAATGTTCAGGTATTCCACCTTCAAACGAAACATGTGATTACTTAGACAATGATTGTGATGGAAGTACTGATGAAAACCTTACAAGAACTTGCACTGATTATAACACGTGCCAACCAATACAAACATGCGCAAGCTCATGCCCTACAGCTCCAACAGAAGTATGTAACCAAGTAGATGATGATTGTGATGGTTATGTAGATGAAGGAAACGTCTGCGGCCCAGTATGCGGAAACGGAATTGTTGAACCTGGTGAAGAATGTGAGAGTGGTGATGTTTCTGCGAGAACATGCGGAACTGACACAGGTGCGTGTACCGTTGGTTCACAGACAAGAACTTGTAATGCATGGTGTGAATGGAATGATTATGGAGTATGTTCCGGTATTCCTCCCTCAAACGAAACTTGCGATTATGTAGATAATGACTGTGATGGAAGTACTGATGAAAACCTTACAAGAACTTGCACTGATTATAA